>NZ_CP162412.1:1800000-2100000 GCF_040931995.1 Pelagovum sp. HNIBRBA483 | reverse complement strand
CTGATCCTTGGTCAGTCGATCCGCATGGATGTCGATAAGGATGGCCGTGTGGTTATGCCGATCCGCCAGCGCCAGAAGCTTGGTCTGACCGAGGGCGAGGTCTACTTTTCCGGTGTCGGCGATCATTTCGAGATTTGGAAAGCAGAAACCTTCAGCGATACCGTTGGCCAGTCGCTCTCCGATTGGCTTGCCGATCAGCCGGACGATTTCGATCCGCTCAGCCTGCTGGGGCAGGGCGGGGGCAGCTAGCCAATGTCATCTGCTGCCGCAAACTCCCCTCACATTCCTGTCCTTCTGCGGCCGCTCCTAGAGGCGGTCGCGCCTGTCTCCGGCACTTGGCTTGATGGCACCTTCGGCGCCGGCGGCTATACCCGCGCCCTCCTTGCCGCAGGGGCGGAAAAGGTAATCGCGGTGGACCGTGACCCGCTCGCTTTCGAAATGGCCGCAGGCTGGGCTGCGGAATATGGCGACCGCCTCGAAATGGTCGAAGGCACTTTCTCCCGCCTTGATGAGTACGGCCATGATCTCGATGGCGTCGTTCTCGATATCGGCGTCTCCTCCATGCAGCTCGATCTTGCCGAGCGCGGTTTCTCCTTCATGAAGGACGGCCCCCTCGATATGCGGATGAGCCAGTCGGGCCGCTCCGCTGCTGATCTGGTTAATGAGCTGCCCGAGGGCGAGCTGGCTGATATTATCTATCTTTACGGCGAAGAGCGCGCCTCCCGTCGCATCGCCCGCGCCATCGTCGCGGCTCGCCCGATCACCCGCACCCTGCATCTGGCAGAGGTCGTCTCCTCCTGCCTGCCGCGCCCCAAGCCGGGCCAAAGCCACCCCGCGACCCGCACCTTTCAGGCGCTGCGCATCGCGGTGAACGATGAATACGGCGAATTGGCCGCAGGCATGATGGCGGCTGAGCGTGCTCTTCGCCCCGGTGGGCTGCTTGCGGTTGTGACCTTCCACTCCGTCGAGGACCGCATGGTCAAGCGCTTCATGCAGATCCGCGCAGGCCGCACCGCCAATGCCAACCGCTTCGCCCCGCAGCAGGAAAAAGACACACCGGCCTTCGAGATCGTAACCCGTAAAGCCGTCAGCGCCGATGATACCGAACTGGCCGCAAACCCCCGCGCCCGTTCGGCGCGGCTGCGGGTCGCGCGGCGCACCGATGCGCCTGCCGAAGAGGTCGACCGCACAGCGCTGGGCATGCCTCAGCAATCCATTCCGAAAAAGAAGGGAAGGTCGTAATGCGCGGAGTTCTCTATGTCTTGTCGGCTGTTATCGTGATTGTTCTGGGATTCTGGGCCTATCAGCAAAATTACCGTACCCAAGAAACAATCGGCGAGGTCCGCAAACTGCACAGCGAAATCGGCGAGGCCCACGCAAGGCTGCGCGTTCTGCGTGCCGAATGGGCCTATCTGAACCGCCCCGACCGGCTGCGCGATCTCGCCGACCTGAACTTCGAGCGCCTCGGCCTTCTGCCGCTTCGTCCGCAAAACTTCGGCACGATCGAACAGATCACCTATCCGCCTGCGGCGCTTGATCCGATTGTCCGCTCTATCGAACTGTCCAGCAGCAACGCACCTGACGGGGAGGAGCCGCTATGATCCGCACCCCCCTGCGCCCCCTTGCCCGGATTATCAGGGCGCGATCTACCGGCCAAAACCCTGATGAGATCGAGGCCGAAAACAAGCGCCAGCGCCATGCGGAAATGGCAGACCGCGCCCGCCGCCGCGCCGAGGGCCGCCTGCTGGTGCTTGGGGCATGCTTCCTGCTCGCGTTCTCTGCCATTGGTGTCCGCATGGGCACCATTTCGGCCTCCGTGCCGGAAGAGCCGCGCACCGCGGATGTCGGCAACCCGATCATCAGCCAGCGCGCCGATATTCTCGACCGCGATGGCCGCATCCTCGCGACCAATCTCGAAATCCATTCGCTCTACGCCCAGCCGCCGCAGATGGTCGATCCGCGCGCTGCCGCCAACGGGCTTGCCGCAATCTTCCCCGAAATGGACGCCGATAAGCTCTATGCCGACTTTACCGGCGGGCGGAAGTTCCTCTGGCTACGGCGTCAGATCAGCCCCGAGCAGATGCAGGCGGTGTTTGACATCGGTGATCCGGGTTTGCTCTTTGGCCCACGCGAAATGCGCCTCTATCCCAACGGTCGGCTCGCTGCACATATTCTGGGTGGCGCAGGCTATGGCCGCGAAGGCGTCGATTCCGCCGAGGTAATCGGCGTCGCCGGTGTCGAGCGTGCTTTCGATGCATATCTTCGCGATCCCGCCAACGAAGGTGCGCCGCTGGAACTGTCGGTTGATCTGACCGTTCAGGCCGCCGTCGAGCAGGTGCTGGAAGGCGGGATGTCACTACTGAACGCCCGGGCCGCCAGCGCTGTGTTGATGGATGTGCATACGGGCGAGGTGATCTCGATGGCCTCGCTCCCGGATTTTGACCCCAACAACCGGCCACGACCGGCCCTTGAGGGCGATCCCGCTGACAGCCCGATCTTCAACCGCGCGGTTCAGGGCGTTTACGAGCTTGGATCGGTGTTCAAGATCTTCACCGTCGCTCAGGCGATTGAACTGGGCCTTTTTTCGCCTGAAACAATAGTCGACACGACCACGCCCATGCGCTGGGGTCCCCACCGGATCAGCGACTACCGCAACTACGGGCCAGAGCTTTCGGTCACGGATGTCGTAGTCAAATCGTCCAATACCGGCACCGCGCGGATAGCGCTGCAAATCGGCGCCGAGCGCCAGCGCGCCTTCCTCGCAGAGCTGGGGCTGTTGGAGCCAACCTCGGTCGAACTGGCCGAAGCTCCCACCGGCCGCCCCTTGGTGCAAAGCAATTGGTCCGATATCGTGACGATGACAACTTCTTACGGTCACGGGTTGTCCTCCTCGCCGCTGCATCTCGCGGCCGCCTACGCGACGATTGTGAATGGCGGCACGCTGGTCGAGCCCACGATCATGCGCCGCACCGCGCCGCAAACAGGCCCGCGCGTGATCAGCGCAGAAACCTCCGCCATTGCCCGCGATATTTTGCGTCAGGTCGTCGTGCGCGGCACCGCCACCTTCGCCGAGGTCGAGGGCTACGCCGTCGGTGGCAAAACCGGCACCGCCGATAAGCCCAAGCCCACGGGCGGCTATTATGAAGATCGCAACCTCAATACATTTGCCGCGGTGTTTCCCGCCGAAGCACCGCGCTACGTTCTGATCACCACGCTCGATTCTCCGGTCGATACCGTTGGCGACGAGCCGCGCCGCACCGCAGGCTGGACAGCCGTTCCTGTCGCTGGTGAAATCATCCGCCGCATCGCGCCGTTACTGGGGCTGCGGCCACAGATTGCGCAGCCCATGCTGACAGGTGTATCACTCAGCGCAAACTGAATCTCGGGGGCAGGCACATGAACGGCAGCGCAGCAGGGCACACACGAACGGCGATGCTGTCTGATCTCGGCCTCAAAGCCCAAGGCGGGCTGGATGTCGAGATCACCGGCCTCACCATCGACAGCCGTACCGTCAAGCCCGGAAGCCTCTTCGCCGCGCTCCCCGGTACGCAGGTCCACGGCGCTGAGTTCATCCAATATGCCCTGCGCATGGAGGCAGCCGCCATCCTCACCGATGCCGAAGGCGCCCGCCTCGCGGCCGATGTGCTAAAGGCAAGTCCCGCTGCGCTCGTGGTCGTCGAAGATGTGCGTCAGGTGCTCGCCCACTGCGCCGCGCTTTGGTTCGGCCCGCATCCCGCGCATCTCGTGGCTGTCACCGGCACCAATGGCAAAACCTCCGTCGCCACCTTCTGCCGCCAGATCTGGGTCGAGATGGGCGAAGCCGCGGTCAATCTCGGGACCACCGGCGTCGAAGGCGCATGGACCCACCCCCTGCGCCATACCACCCCCGATCCAATCACCCTGCACAGCGTGATGGCCGAAGCCCGCGCCAACGGTATCACCCATCTTGCGATGGAAGCCTCCAGCCACGGGCTCGATCAGCGGCGGCTTGACGGTGTGATGCTCTCGGCTGCCGGGTTCTCGAATTTCACGCAGGATCACCTCGATTATCACAAAACCTTCGAGGCTTATTTTGCGGCTAAGGCAGCGCTTTTTACCCGCCTTCTGCCGGATGAGGGCGTGGCCGTGATCAATATTGATGACCCAAAAGGCCGCGATTTGATGCAAACCGTCACCGCCAACGGGCAAGAGGTCATCGGGGTTGGCCGCGCGCCCGATGCCCGCCTCCGCCTGACCGCGCAGCGGTTCGATGCCACGGGGCAGGACATCCGGTTCGAGTGGCAAGGCGCCCCGCATATGGCGCGGCTCAAGCTGATCGGCGGCTTTCAGGCCGAAAATGCCCTCCTCGCCGCAGGTCTGGTCATCGCCGCTGGTGGCGATCCGGCAGAGGTGTTCGATACCTTGCCCTACCTGCAAACCGTGCGTGGCCGGATGCAGCTCGCCGCAACCCGCGAAAACGGCGCGGCGGTGTTCGTCGATTACGCCCATACACCCGATGCCGTTTCCACCGCGCTTCAGGCGATGCGCCCGCATGTCATGGGCCGCTTGATCGCCATCGTCGGCGCGGGCGGCGACCGCGATACCAGCAAGCGCCCGCTCATGGGCCGCGCCGCAGCAGAGCACGCCGATCTGGTGATCGTCACCGATGACAACCCCCGCAGCGAAGACCCCGCCGCCATTCGCGCCGCCGTTATCGCTGGCGCTCTTGAGGCCGCAAGCGACCCGACCAAGATCACCGAAGCGGGCGACCGCGCCGAAGCGATCCTGCGCGCCGTTGATATGCTCGGGGCAGGTGACGCGCTCCTCATCGCGGGCAAAGGGCATGAAACCGGCCAGATCATCGGTGACGATGTACTGCCCTTTGATGACGTCGAACAGGCCAGCGTTGCCGTCGCGGCATTGGACGGGCGGCTCTGATGGCCCCGCTATGGACAGCCGCCGATGCCGCCGCCGCCACAGGCGGTGAGATCACCCAGCCATTCGCGGCAACCGGCGTCTCGATCGACACCCGCACCATCGCCAAGGGTGATCTCTTCGTCGCGCTGAAAGCCGCGCGCGATGGCCATGAATTCGTCGCCCAAGCCTTGCAAAAAGGGGCCGCCGCCGCCCTTGTGACCCACCGCCCCGATGACGTGCCAGCAGATGCGCCGCTGCTGATCGTGCCCGATGTCTTGGCCGCGCTGGAAGATCTCGGTCGCGCGGCCCGCGCCCGCACACAGGCAAAAGTCGTCGCCGTGACTGGCTCTGTCGGCAAAACCTCGACGAAAGAAATGCTCCGCGCCATCTGCGCAGGGCAGGGGCGCACCCACGCAGCGGAGGCCTCCTATAACAATCACTGGGGCGTGCCGCTGACGCTTGCCCGCATGCCTGCGGAGACAGAGTTCGCCATCCTTGAGATCGGCATGAACCACCCCGGCGAGATCGCGCCCCTTGCGCGTATGGCCCGCCCCCATGTTGCAATGGTCACGACAGTCGCCGCCGCGCATCTTGAGGCCTTCGGCGCGCTCGAAGGAATCGCCATAGAGAAGGGCTCCATCTGCGAGGGGCTGGAGCCAAATGGCACCGCCGTCCTGCATGGTGATCTCGAAACATCGCCGCTGCTGTTTTCCGCCGCTCAGGCTGCACAAGCCCGTATCCTGTCTTTCGGCACCAAGGCCGAGAACCACTACCACCTTGATGATGCCCGCATTCGTGATGGCCAAACCATCGCGCGTGCTTCCTCGCCTGAAGGACCGCTTCTTTTCAAAGTGGCCAGCGAGGGGCGCCATTTCGCCCTTAATGCGCTGGCCTGTCTTGCCGTCGGGCAGGCACTGGGCCTCGATACGGCGCAGGCAATCATGGATTTGGGATCGTGGCAGCCGCCCGCCGGCCGTGGGGTCCGCGAACGGATCGTGACCGATCCCGCCCGTTCGGGCGAATGGTTCGAGCTGATCGACGACGCTTTCAACGCCAACCCGACATCTCTGGCCGCCGCGCTCGAGGTATTGGCCGCCAGCGTTCCGCGTGATGGCGTCGGGCGCACGATGAAGGGGCGGCGCATCGCCGTGCTGGGCGATATGCTTGAACTTGGCGCAGACGAGAGAGCGTTGCACAAGGCCGTTGCCGATGACCCATCTCTCCGCGCAGTTTCCGTCGTGCACTGCACGGGGCCGCGTATGCGGGCGTTATGGGATGTTCTGCCGGACGAGCAAAAAGGCTTCTGGGCAGAAACTGCCGATGCGCTTTCCGCGCAGGTGTTGCGGAGACTCGATGCCGGTGATGTGGTATTGGTCAAAGGCTCCAAAGGGTCGCGGGTGAGCCTTATCGTTGACGCCATCCGTAAATTGGGGCAACGCAGCCCCCAAAGCGACAGCGAAGGATAATAAATGCTCTACTGGCTGACGGCGCTCTCCGATGGCGGGGATTTTTTCAACCTCTTTCGCTACATCACGTTCCGCGCTGGTGGCGCGTTCTTCACAGCGCTGCTCTTCGGGTTCATTTTTGGCCCGCCGCTGATCAACGTGCTGCGGCGTCGGCAGGGCAAGGGGCAACCGATCCGTGATGATGGCCCCGAAGGCCATTTGTCAAAGGCGGGAACGCCGACGATGGGCGGATTGCTGATCGTTGGCGCGCTGGTAACGTCGACATTGCTCTGGGGCCGTCTCGATAATCACTTCGTTTGGATGGTGCTTTTCGTAACCCTTTCCTACGCCGCCATTGGCTTTGCCGATGATTACGCGAAGGTCAGCAAACAAAGCTCTGCCGGTGTGTCGGGCAAGGTTCGGCTGCTGATCGGCGTGGTGATCGCGGGCATTGCAGCCTATTGGGCCGCGAGCCAGCATCCTGCCGACCTGACCAACCAACTCGCCCTGCCGGTGTTCAAAGACACGCTGATCAACCTTGGTGTTTTGTTCGTACCATTCTCCATTATCGTTATCGTTGGCGCGGCCAATGCGGTGAACCTCACCGATGGCCTTGACGGGCTGGCAATCATGCCAGTGATGATCGCCGCGGGCACCTTTGGTGTGATTGCCTATGCCGTGGGTCGCGTCGACTTCACCGAATATCTCGATGTGCACTATGTCCCCGATACCGGCGAGTTGCTGATCTTCTGCGCCGCGTTGATCGGCGGCGGCTTGGGGTTCTTGTGGTATAATGCCCCGCCTGCGGCAGTGTTCATGGGCGATACTGGCTCGCTCGCCCTTGGTGGCGCGCTGGGCGCAATCGCGGTGGCCTCCAAGCACGAGATCGTTCTTGCCATCGTCGGCGGCCTCTTCGTGGTCGAGGCGCTCTCGGTGATCGTTCAGGTGTTCTATTTCAAGCGCACCGGCAAGCGTGTGTTTCTGATGGCTCCGATCCACCATCATTACGAGAAGAAAGGCTGGGCAGAACCGCAGATCGTGATCCGGTTCTGGATCATCTCGCTGATCCTCGCGATGATCGGATTGGCCACGCTCAAGGTTCGGTAATGGCCCCAATCCCCGTTCAGGAGACACAGGCCATGATCGCGGGAATGTCACCGCATCTGGACCCTGAGGCTTATGTTTTTTGCACGGTGGCAGAAGCTGCATCGGGCGCGCGGCTGCATGACCGCGCCCTTGCCACGTTCAACGAAGCCGAGGGCCAGACCCTGATACTGCCGATTGCCGTTGCCTCAGAGGCCGGATTTGCCACTGACCTTCCCATGCGCCGGATTACCCTTGCGGTCCATTCCGCGCTTGATGGCGTCGGCCTCACCGCCGCCGTTGCCACCGCCTTGGCAGCGGCATGCATCCCGTGCAACATGGTTGCGGCGTATCATCACGATCATGCCTTCGTGCCCGCATCACAGGCGGAAAAGGCCCTCACCCTGCTACGATCCCGCGCGCGCATCGCTGCCGCGGAGATGACGAAAGGAACTGCCCCGTGATCGCTGTCAAAGGCTTCGAAAACCAGACCGTCGCCGTTCTGGGGTTGGGCCGCTCCGGGCGCGCGACCATCGCCGCGCTCGTTGCGGGTGGCGCAAATGTTCTGGCATGGGACGATAGCCAACCGGCCCGCGCCCAAGCCGAGGCGGAGGGCATCACCTTGCGCGACTTCTCCCGCGACGGTGCGCTGGATGGCGTTGCCGCGCTGATCGTTTCCCCCGGCATCCCGCATCTCTATCCCGCGCCCAATCCGGCGATTGCGCAGGCGCTTCTCGCAGGGATTCCCGTCGATAACGACATCGGCCTGTTCTTCCGCTCCTTCGGCAGCGCTGACTTCGCCGCATTCGACAGCCCGCCCAAGGTCATCGCCGTGACCGGCTCCAATGGCAAATCCACGACCTCGGCGCTGTTGCACCACATCCTCCTCGAATGCGGCCGCCCCAGCCAGCTCGCGGGCAATATCGGCACCGGCGTGCTTTCCATCACCCCGCCGCAAGATGGCGAGGTGATTGTGCTCGAACTTTCCAGCTATCAAACCGAACTCGCCCGCGCGCTCACCCCTGATATCGCCGTCTTTACCAATCTCACCCCCGATCATCTGGAGCGCCACGGCGGGCAGGGCGGCTACTTCGCCGCCAAACGGCGGCTCTTTGCCGAAGGTGGCCCCGACCGCGCGATCATCGGCGTTGATGAGGTCGAGGGCCAATTCCTCGCCAACCAACTCTCCGAAGGGCTGCACGATGACCGCCTGATCTCCATCTCCGCCAATCGCAAACTGGCCGGCGAAGGCTGGAGCGTTTTTGCCCGTAAAGGCTTCCTGTCCGAGTATCGGAAAGGCCGTCAGATGGCTTCGGTCGATTTACGCGCCGTTTCGGGCCTTCCGGGGACGCACAACCACCAAAACGCATGTGCCGCCTATGCCGCCGCCCGTTCGCTCGGCATCGGTCCACGGCAAATCGAGGCCGCCCTGCACAGCTACCCGGGCCTTCCCCATCGCAGCCAACTGGTGGCTGAAGAAAACGGCATCCGCTTCATCAACGATTCCAAAGCCACCAACGTCGATAGTGCCGCCAAAGCGCTGCAAGCCTTCGATCGCATCCGCTGGATCTGCGGCGGGCTGCAAAAGGAAGGCGGGCTGGACGCCTTGCATCCGCATCTTGGGCGCGTCGTAAAAGCTTACGTTATCGGGCGCGAAGCGACAGATTTTGCCCGCCAATTGCCCGGAATTGATGCCGAGATTTGCACCACGATGGCCGTCGCCGTCGCCCGCGCAGCAGCCGAGGCGCAAAGCGGCGAGGTCGTCCTGCTCGCCCCCGCCTGCGCCAGCTTCGACCAATACGATAATTTCGAGGAGCGCGGCGCGGATTTCGTGGCCGCAGTGACGGGCAACCTGTCGTAAAGCGGGGCTTCGCGCCCACCCAAACGGGCTTTCCCATCCACTGGCATGAAATATTCCTTCCCGAGGACGTTAAACCATGCGAGCGGGTATTCGATCCGCTTTCTTGAACTCTACTGACCTCGAAGGAAGCATCATGAACGACCTTGGGCCGATCTCCGCAGTCGAAGCAGTGCCCGTTGCCGCTTCAAACATCCGCGCCGAAAAAAAGACGATCAACGAGCCGGCCCCCTTTCAGGTCGATGAACTGTTCTTCTCCAGAACCGACCAACGCGGTGTCATCTTCACTGCGAATGAAGTATTCCAGCGCATTTCGGGTTATCCGTGGGAGAAGGTTCTCAAAGCGCCGCATCGGATCATCCGGCACCCAGATATGCCGCGCGGGCTGTTCTCCCTCATGTGGGATTACATCAAGGCGGGCAAGCCGATTGGTGCCTATGTTAAGAACTGCGCCGCTGACGGGCGCTACTATTGGGTTTTTGCCGTCGTCACGCCCGCCGAAGGGGGCTACCTCTCGGTCCAGTTCAAGCCAACCAGCCCGCTTCTTGCCAAGGTCGAAAAGGAATATGCCGCCCTCCGCGAACGGGAGCGGACTGAAGAGCTCGAACCCGAAGACAGCGCCAACATTCTGATCGACCAGCTTTCGACCCACGGCTTCCGCGACTACGATCACTTCATGTCCGAAGCCCTCGCGATCGAGGTTCGTGCCCGCGATGAGGCAATGAACGTCGAAGCCACCGCCGATACCCGCCGCTTCAAAGAGCTGAGCGATATTGGCTCTACGCTGCTCGAAGAGGCCCAAAAAATCGAACGTCCCTACAAGGCGAATCAGTTTGTCGCCCTGAACATGCAAGTTCGCGCCGCACGTCTCGGCGCGGCGGGGCGCTCGGTTGGCGTGATCTCTAACAACTACAACCAACAGTCCTCCGTGATGAAGGAAGAGATGCTCGCCTTCGCACAGGGTGCGCGCAAGCTTGCGTCCAGCGTGGCACGGGGCAGCTTCCTGTCGATGACCGCACGCCTGCAGAGCGAGCTAATCAAACAATTCGCGGAAGAGACAGACCTGCCGCTCGATATCAATCGTGACCTCGAGGTTGCGTTCCTGTCGGCGCAACAGGCTGGCTATCAGGAAGAGGCGATCAAGCAGGTCGCTGCCATCGCCGAAGACACGGCAGATTTCTTCAAGCGCACCGAGCAGATGAAGCGTCTTGCCTCCGGGCTTGAGGTTGTTCGCGTCATGGGCGTGATCGAATGCTCCCGCATTGGTGCCGATGGCAAGAGCCTGATCGACGTGCTCGATGATCTCGCGAACTTCCAGCGCGAGGTAACGGAAATCCTCGGTCGGATCGACAATACCAACCGCGCGCTTGGCCGCCTGTTGAAGACGAAAAAGTAACTCGAGCCGCGACGGCAAGTGAAACGAAAAAGAGGCCCGCGCTCTATGGCGCGGGTCTTTATTTTGCGCGGCTGTCAAAATTTGGGTTTCGTTTACCTTGATGAACGTATCAGCCGATTTGGTTAATATGCTGCAGGTGCGATATGCATAGGTTGTGCATCAGTTGTGCATCACTTGTGCATCGGCTTTTCAGCACCCGCGATGGCCGTTCCCGCCGCATAGGCCGATGACCATGCCCATTGGAAGTTATAGCCGCCAAGCCAGCCGGTCACATCAACGGCTTCCCCAATAAAATAAAGGTTTTCAACGGTTTTCGACATCATCGTTTTTGATGATAACCCGTCGGTATCAATGCCGCCTAGCGTCACCTCCGCCGTGCGGAATCCCTCGGTCCCGGTCGGCTTGACACGCCAGTTCTGCAACGCGTCTACCAAGGCAAAAATCTTCGTATCGCTTTGATCTGCAACGTTTTCTTTGAGCGGAAGCGCGTCGCTAAGATGTTCGACGAGTCGGCTGGGGAGGTGATTTGCGAGAACTTTTCCGATCGACTTCCTCCCCGCGACCTGACGCTGCGCTTGCAGCATTTTGACAATATCCACATTCGGGAGGAGGTTGAGGGATAAATTTTCCCCTTCTTTCCAATAACTTGAGACTTGCAGCACCGCCGGCCCCGAAAGCCCGCGATGGGTGAAAAGCAGCGCTTCTTCAAAGTCAGGACCGTGCATTGCTACCGCGCGAACAGGTGTCGCCACTCCGGACAACTCTCTGAATTTATTGTCAGAAAACGTAAATGGAACCAATCCCGCACGCGGCTCGATAACGTCCATTCCAAACTGTTCCGCCACCTCATAGGCAAACCCCGTCGCCCCCATCTTCGGGATCGACTTTCCCCCCGTCGCAATCACCAGATGGTCGCATGTAATGGTCATCTCGCGACCCTGCTTTTGCACCCTGACGCTAAAGCCCTGATCTCTCTTTTCTATATTGATTACAGTGGTTTGCAGCCAAAGTTCGGCATCAGCCATTTCGCTCAGAAGCATCTGGATGATGTCTTTCGCGCTGTTGTCGCAGAACAATTGTCCAAGCGTTTTTTCGTGCCAACCGATCCCGTATCGCTCAACAAGATCAAGAAAATCCCACTGGGTGTATCTACTCAAGGCAGATTTGCAGAAATGTCTGTTTTGCGAGATAAAATTATCGTACGAGGTATGTATATTGGTGAAATTACAGCGACCACCGCCGGAAATTCGAATTTTTTCCCCCGCAGCTTTCGCGTGATCAATGACAAGCGTATCCGCACCGCTCATCCCTGCACAAAATAGGCCCGCCGCCCCAGCTCCAATGATCAAGGTTCTTTTATGCATATCATGCTCGTGCCTTGTTTTTCTGATCGGTGCAAGAAAACTCGGATCACAGTGCCTGCTTGTTTTTACTGGAATTTTCGGCGCGCAGCCGGTACCGTATGACCCAGACCCGGAAAACGGGCGATGATGAGGCGATAAAGCAGGTTAGCCATGACTGAGATGGTATACGGTGCCGGTGCGGCCCGTGTCAGTGAGCCCGTCCTTCCGCGATGGTGGCGGACGATAGATAAATGGACATTATGCTGCATTTTCATGCTTGTAGGCATTGGCTTGCTGTTGGGTTTCGCAGCTTCCCCGCCGCTTGCAACGCGCAACGGTCTTGAGCCATTTCACTACGTTTTGCGGCAAGGTTTTTTCGCCGGCATCGCGATGGTTGTAATGATTATCACCTCAATGATGTCGCCAACCATAGTGCGTCGCTTGGCCGTCCTCGGTTTCGTTGCGTCATTTGCTGCACTCGCAATGCTGCCCGCTTTCGGGACGGATTTTGGCAAGGGTGCTATCCGTTGGTATTCACTTGGCTTTGCGTCGGTCCAGCCTTCCGAATTCCTTAAGCCTCTATTCGTCGTAACAGCCGCTTGGTTCATGGCTGCCAGTTTCGAAATCGGCGGCCCACCTGGGCGCCTCTATTCCTTCCTGATGGCTATTATCATCGTTGTTTTATTGGCTTTTCAGCCTGATTTTGGTCAGGCGGCTTTGGTCCTCTTCTCATGGTCCGTGATGTATTTTGTGGCAGGGGCGCCGATGTTATTGTTGATCGGGCTTGGGGGCGTTGTGGTGCTCGCTGGCGGATTTGCCTATCAAAACTCGGAACACTTCGCCCGTCGCATTGATGGCTTTCTCAACCCCGAAATCGACCCGACGACGCAACTTGGCTATGCAACAAATGCCATCCGTGAAGGCGGTTTTTTCGGCGTCGGGTTGGGGGAGGGGCAGGTTAAGTGGTCCTTGCCGGATGCGCATACTGATTTCATCATCGCCGTGGCGGCAGAGGAGTACGGGCTAGTCTGCGTTCTGGCCATTATCGCTCTGTATACGATTGTTGTGGTAAGATCGATTTTGCGGCTGATGCGTGAAAGAGATCCCTTCGTGCGTTTGGCTGGTACGGGCCTCGCTTGCGGGTTCGGTGTTCAAGCAATGATCAACATGGGCGTTGCGGTGCGCCTCCTGCCTGCCAAAGGGATGACCTTGCCGTTCGTATCATATGGCGGCTCTTCGCTGATTGCTGGCGGTATTGCGATTGGCATGTTGTTGGCTTTCACGCGGGTACGTCCGCAGGGCGAGATCGCCGATGCATTCGGCAGACGCCACTGATGTCCGGTAGGCTACTTGTCATCGCCGCTGGTGGTACGGGCGGCCATATGTTCCCCGCTCAGGCACTGGCCGAAGCGATGCTCGCAAAAGGGTGGCGCGTCAGGCTAACCACCGACAAGCGCGGCGCGCGCTATACGAGCGGCTTTCCGGCTGCTGTTGAGGTCGTGACGCTGCGCAGCGGCACCTTGGCAAGAGGCGGCCTTGTTGCAAAGGTTTTGGTGCCGCTGCAGCTTATTGGAGGTATTCTGGCGGCATTGCTGGGTTTTCTGAGAGAGCGCCCCGACGTTGTCGTGGGCTTCGGCGGATACCCCGCAATTCCTGCGATGGGGGCCGCCTTTTTGGCACGGGTGCCGCGCATGCTGCACGAACAGAACGGTGTCCTGGGCCGCGTGAACCAACTCTTCGCGCGCCATGTGCATGCCGTCGCCTGTGGAACAGCCGATACCAAATTGCCAAAGGGTGTCATTTCCGAGCATACAGGTAATCCCGTTCGTGAGGCGATCCTGACACGCGCAGCAGCGCCCTATGAAACGGGGAATGACTGCCCAATCACCATCCTTGTGGTCGGCGGTAGTCAGGGAGCGCGCATTCTTTCTGATGTTGTGCCGGAAGCCATTTCCAACCTATCCCGCGAACTGCGCGAACGAGTGCATGTCGTTCAACAAGCGCGGCCGGAGGATGTCGCGCGGGTGTCCGAGCACTATGTGGGAACAGGTATCCAAGCGGAGGTGCAAACCTTCTACGCGGATATTCCGGATCGTCTCGCGCAAGCGCAAGTCGTCGTCTGCCGTTCCGGTGCGTCTACTGTTGCTGATGTCGCGATCGTCGGTCGGCCGGCCATTTTTGTGCCGCTCGCAGCCGCGATCCGTGATGAGCAAACTGCCAATGCGCGGGCGTTGGTCGAGGCTGGTGCAGCAAAATTGATCCCTGAGGAAAAGCTTGATCCCGCGACATTGACCGCGCAATTAGCAGAAATCCTCTCGAATCCGGAGCAAGCGAGCAATATGGCAAAGGCTGCGCTCCAGTGTGGGGTGCCGGATGCAACCGAAAGGCTCGTTTCGATGGTGGAGCGGGTCGCAGGAACGAAAGACAGCAAATGAACGCCGCAACGAAGCTCCCTTTAGACGTCGGCCCAATCCATTTCGTGGGTATCGGCGGCATTGGGATGTCGGGGATAGCCGAGGTTCTCATCAACCACGGATATGTTGTGCAGGGATCTGATTTGAAACGGTCGAAGATCACGGATCGTCTCGCGGAAATGGGTGCGACGATTTTCGAGGGCCAGTCGGTTGATAATCTGGAGCATGCCGAAGTTGTCGTCGTGTCATCCGCAATCAAGGCGGGCAATGTAGAGCTTGATGAGGCGCGTCGTCGTGGCTTGCCTGTCGTGCGTCGCGCCGAAATGCTCGCAGAGCTGATGCGCCTCAAGTCAAACGTCGCAGTCGCCGGCACACACGGAAAAACCACAACCACTACGATGGTATCCGCCCTGCTGGATCATGGTGAGTTCGATCCCACTGTGGTTAATGGCGGGATCATTCACGCCTATGGATCGAACGCCCGGGTTGGTGATGGCGAGTGGATGGTTGTGGAAGCGGATGAAAGTGACGGCACTTTCAATCGCTTGCCCGCAACGATCGCAATTGTGACGAATATCGACCCCGAGCACATGGAGCATTGGGGAACGATTGAAAATCTGCGGCAGGGTTTTTACGATTTCGTCTCAAATATACCGTTTTACGGATTGGCTGTTTGCTGCACCGATCACCCCGAGGTGCAAAATCTCGTAGGCCGTATTTCAGACCGCCGCGTCGTCACCTTTGGCTTTAACGCGCAATCTGACGTGCGTGCGGTTAATCTGACCTATCGCAAGGGCGTCGCGCATTTCGATGTCGCTCTCCAAGCCGAAGGTCAGGTCATTGAAGGTTGCACCCTGCCGATGCCGGGAGATCATAACGTTTCCAATGCGCTCGCTGCGGTCGCTGTCGCGCGGCATTTGGGGATGACAAAGGCCCAAATTCGCGCAGCTTTGGCAAAATTTGGTGGGGTGAACCGGCGTTTTACAAAGGTAGGCGAAGTCAACGGAATCACTGTTATTGATGATTATGGTCATCACCCTGTTGAAATCGCTGCGGTCCTCAAAGCGGCACGTCAGGCAAGCGAAGGGCGTGTTATTGCTGTCCACCAACCACACAGATACAGCCGCCTTTCTTCCCTGTTCGAGGATTTCTGCGCTTGTTTCAATGAGGCCGATGTCGTCGGAATTGCCGAGGTGTTCGCGGCGGGTGAGGAACTTATTCCCGGTGCGACGCGTGATGATCTGGTGCGCGGCCTGATTGGTCACGGCCATCGGAATGCACAGGCACTAGAGACTGAGGCCGATCTTGTTAAGCTTGTTAAAGACTCTGCGAGGAGTGGCGATATCGTGGTATGTTTGGGTGCAGGTACGATTTCCGCTTGGGCGCACAATCTTCCCGCCCGCTTGGCAGAGTAAGGCATCGATCTGCGGCGTAGAGGGCATCTGATGACGTTATCCTTGGTCTTTGCATTCCTCTGGTTGATTGTAGCCAATCTGCTCGGGATGTTGCCAAGTAAGGACAATCATTGGAGACGAGCCTACTTCCTCATTGGGTTCGGCATTCCTTTGCTCGGGGTTGTCGTTTACGAAAACGGTATTGTCATTGGTTTGGTTTTCTTGGTGGCAGGAGCGTCGATATTGCGCTGGCCGGTTATCTATCTTTGGCGTTGGGGCAAACGGGCATTTGGGGTCAAATATGAATGAACACATTGATATGCCACCCGTCCGCGGAAAGCTCTCCCAAGGGCGTTCGCTTGCCGATTTGACATGGTTGCGCGTTGGCGGACCGGCTGATTGGTTTTTTCAACCTTTGGATGAGGCAGACCTTTCGGATTTTCTCCGTCAACTGCCATCTGAAATCCCAGTATTCCCGATGGGTATCGGCTCCAACCTTATCGTCAGAGATGGCGGAATTCGCGGTGTGGTTATTAGGCTCGGGCGTGGTTTCAACGGGATCGAGTTCCACGGCGATCTCGTTCGGTTGGGAGCCGCCTCACTGGATGCGCACGCGGCGAAGAAAGCAGCTGCTGCGGGGTTTGACCTCACATTCTTACGAACCATCCCAGGATCGATCGGCGGCGCCGTTCGGATGAATGCAGGCTGCTACGGCTCCTATGTCGCTGATGTGCTGGATAATATTCGCGTCGTTCACAGGGATGGCGGGATCGAAACATTGGCATGCGCGGATTTGGGGCTTGACTATCGCTCCTCGGAGTTGCCTGCCGACAGCGTCATCGTTTCTGCTGATTTCAAGCCGGAGCGGGGTGATCCCGATGCGTTGAACGCGCGGATGGACGATCAGCTCCGCAGGCGCGACGAGAGCCAGCCGACAAAGGACAGAACAGCTGGTTCAACCTTTCGCAATCCGGCAGGATATTCGAGCACTGGCCGCGCTGATGACACGCATGAGTTGAAGGCGTGGAAAGTGATCGAGGATGCAGGCATGCGCGGCGCCAGACTCGGCGGCGCATGGATGAACGAGAAGCACCCCAACTTCCTGACTAATGCCGAAAACGCTACCGCCGCAGATCTGGAAGCTTTGGGCGAGTTGGTGCGAAAAAAGGTTTACGATTCAAGCGGTATAACGCTAGAATGGGAAATCAAACGCATCGGTGAAAAGAGCGTTTGAAAAATTAAAAGAGCAGTTATCGGCCAAAAGAGCCGAGCCCGAATAGGGTGACAATCAAATTGACCGGTTTTTCCGGCGGTAGAGGCAAAGGCATGTCGTCGAAGGCAAGCCGTATTGTTGCGGTTTTGATGGGTGGTCCATCCGCCGAGCGAGAGGTTTCTCTCAGCTCAGGGCGCGAATGTGCGCGTGCACTGCGCAGCGCAGGCTACACTGTCGTCGAAATTGATGCCGGTGAGAACCTCGTCGCGGATTTACAGAAAGCCCAGCCAGACGTCGTTTTCAATGCTCTACACGGGCGGTGGGGCGAAGATGGCTGCGTGCAGGGCATTCTTGAATGGCTCCGCATTCCATATACCCATTCTGGCGTGTTGGCATCGGCGCTCGCGATGGACAAACAACGCACAAAGGATGTCTATCGTGCTGTCGGTTTGCCCGTTGCCGATAGCCGGATTGTCTCCAAGACAGCAGCGCAAGCGGCGCATGTGCTTGAACCTCCTTATGTGATCAAACCGAATAATGAGGGGTCGAGCGTTGGGGTCTATCTGGTCGAGGCAGGTGCGAATAGGCCGCCGGCGCTCTCGAGCGATATGCCGGAACATGTCCTTGTCGAAACTTTTGTCCCCGGGCGTGAATTGACGACGGCTGTCATTGGCGATCGCGCTTTGACCGTGACGGACATCTTCACCGATGGCTGGTACGATTACGATGCCAAGTATCAAGTCGGCGGGTCGCGCCATGTGGTGCCTGCGGAAGTACCGAAAGAGATTTTTCAGTCTTGCTTGGATTACGCAATAAGGGCGCATGATGCGTTGGGGTGTCGCGGCGCCAGTCGGACGGACTTCCGATGGGACGAAACCATGGGCATCGACGGATTGGTGCTTTTGGAAACCAATACCCAACCGGGGATGACGCCAACGTCTTTGGTCCCGGAACAAGCTGCACATATTGGAATGTCATTCGAGGCGCTGTGCGATTGGTTGGTGGAGGACGCATCATGTTCGCGCTAGGCGGAAGGTCACAACGGAATGTCGATCCGGCGCCTTCACTTTGGGCGTATCGCGTACAGCGGCTTCTGCTCACACGCGGCGTGCGAAAATTGATCCGTATCGGTGCACCTTTGCTGCTGATCACTCTGCCCATCCTCGTGTTCTTGTCGGATGCTTCGCGCCGCGAAGCCCTAGACCAGCAGATCGCCGCGATGTGGTATACCATCGAGCAGCGACCCGAATTCGCTGTGCGTGCGATGCATATCACGGGCGTTAGCGAAGAGCTGGATGGCCAGCTAAGAGAGATAATGGGCTTGGAATTTCCGGTTTCGTCTTTCCAGCTTGATCTGAACGAGCTGAGAGATCGGCTCGAGACTCTTGGGCCGGTAAAGAACGCCGAGCTGCGTATCGGCGGTCAGGGGTTGCTTGAAGTCTCGATAACGCAAAGGCTCCCTGTTGCTGTCTGGCGCGGGGCGGATGGCTTGCGACTGATCGACGAGACCGGTGCAATTATAATGGTTCTACCGCAGCGCGAGGATCGCGCAGATCTGCCGCTGATCGCAGGTAAGGACGCCCGCGCGCATGCGCAGGAGGCTCTTCTGCTGTTAGACGCCGCAAGGCCGATCAGAAATCAGGTTTATGGCCTCCTTCGGGTTGGAGAGCGGCGGTGGGACATCCTGCTTGATAGGGGCCGGCGCATTATGTTGCCGGTGGAGAGTCCGATTTCAACGTTGGAAGCGATTATCGTGATGAGCGAGACGAGAGATTTGCTCGAACGAGATATTGCGGCGATTGACCTCAGAATTCCGCAAAGGCCCACTATTAGGTTGAGCGAGACGGCTGTTGCGGAATTTCGGCGGATTACGGCAACGAGTTTTGAAACGGGGCAACAATAATGAAAAACTTATATGAATCGCAAAGATCTATGCGCGCCCTGCGAAAGGCGGCAATGCAACGTGGTGTTGTCGCTATCCTTGATATCGGAACATCGAAGGTTGCCTGTCTTGTCCTGAGGTTCGATGGGGCGGATCGCGTCGACGACGTTGACGGGCTCCGCTCTTTGGCCGGCCAAAGTGCCTTCAGGGTGATCGGCGCAGCAACGACAAAGTCGCGGGGCATCCGTTTTGGCGAAATCGAGGCCATGCAGGAGGCTGAGCGCGCTATCAGAACCGCCGTCCAAGCAGCGCAAAAGATGGCGGACGTGAGGGTCGATCATGTCATTGCTTGTTTTTCAGGGGCGCGACCGCGTTCTTACGGTTTGGACGGGCAAATCGCACTCGAAACATCCGTTGTCTCCGATAACGAGATCGGACGGGTCCTTGCCGCATGTGATGTGCCCGACATCGGTTCCGGCCGAGAAGTGCTGCACGCGCAGCCGGTGAATTTCACCTTGGATCATCGGACCGGGCTCTCCGATCCGCGTGGGCAGTATGGGAACACGCTCAGCACGGATATGCATCTGCTTACAGTGGATGGTACCATGTTGCAGAACCTCATGTATTGCTTGAAACGCTGCGACCTCGAATTGGCTGGCGTCGCCTCGTCGGCCTATGTTTCGGGCATTTCGGCGCTCGTTGAAGACGAGCAGGAGTTGGGTGCGGCCTGTCTGGATATGGGCGGTGGTACGACCAGCCTGTCGATCTTTCTCAAGAAACATATGATTTTTGCTGATTGCGTCCGCATGGGCGGTGATCATGTGACCTCGGACATTTCGATGGGGCTTCAGGTTCCGCTTTCGACCGCTGAGAGGATCAAAACGATCTACGGTGGTGTTGTGGCCACGGGGATGGACGATCGGGAAATGATCGATATTGGAGGTGACTCTGGTGACTGGGAGCATGACCGGCGGACCGTAAGCCGTGCCGAACTGATCGGGATCATGCGGCCCCGAGTCGAAGAAATACTGGAAGAGGCACGCTCGCTTCTAGACGCCGCAGGATTTGACAGCCTTCCAAGCCAGAAGATCGTGCTGACTGGCGGCGCGAGCCAAATTCCCGGGTTGGACGGTTTGGCCAGCCGCATTCTTGGGCAACAAGTGCGTTTCGGTCGCCCAATGCGGGTCTATGGCCTGCCCCAAGCTGCGACTGGTCCTGCATTTGCGTCTACAGTGGGGTTGTCGCTCTATGCGGCAAACCCGCAGGATGAATGGTGGGATTTCGAAATCCCGGCCGAGGGTTATCCAGCGCGTTCCCTGCGACGTGCGGTCAAATGGTTTAGAGACAACTGGTAGTACGCAATATTTTGCCTAACTGCCTAGATTGGCGCGGAACTAACGATGAACACCCTATATTTTGTAGGTAATTTTCGTTTTTTCCGTGACGTCCGGAGCATGAATCGCTAGGATTAACAAAACGAGTTTTGCAGTAGCCCCGTTTGAATGGGGTAAATAAACAGGCGGATTGACATGACTTTGAACCTCTCAATGCCCGGGCACGATGAGTTGAAGCCTCGTATCACGGTTTTTGGCGTCGGTGGTGCTGGCGGCAACGCCGTAAACAATATGATCGAGAAAGCACTCGAAGGCGTGGAGTTTGTTGTCGCAAATACCGACGCGCAAGCGTTGCAGCAATCGCGTGCTCCGGCAAAAATCCAGATGGGTGTCAAAGTCACTGAAGGACTCGGCGCAGGAGCGCGCGCTTCGGTCGGCGCCTCTGCCGCTGAGGAATCGATTGAGCAAATCGTCGATCAACTGGCTGGCGCGCATATGTGCTTTATTACTGCGGGTATGGGCGGCGGAACGGGTACTGGCGCGGCGCCGATCATCGCGCAAGCTGCGCGCGAATTGGGGGTTCTCACAGTCGGCGTGGTGACAAAGCCATTCCAGTTCGAAGGTGGCAAGCGGATGCGTCAGGCCGAGGACGGTGTTGAAGCGCTCCAGAAAGTTGTCGATACGCTCATTATCATCCCAAACCAGAACTTGTTCAGACTCGCGAATGAGAAAACAACCTTCACTGAAGCATTCGCGCTGGCAGATGATGTTCTTTATCAAGGTGTAAAGGGTGTCACCGATCTTATGGTGCGTCCGGGCTTGATCAACTTGGACTTCGCCGACGTTCGTGCCGTGATGGACGAAATGGGCAAGGCGATGATGGGAACCGGAGAGGCTGAAGGCGAAAATCGTGCCGTTGACGCCGCCGAGAAAGCAATTGCGAACCCGCTCTTGGATGAAATCAGCCTTGAGGGTGCAAAAGGCGTCCTGATCAATATTACAGGTGGTTACGACCTGACGTTGTTCGAGTTGGACGAAGCTGCAAACAAGATCCGCGAGAAAGTTGACCCTGACGCGAACATCATTGTTGGCTCAACTTTGGACCCCAATATGGAAGGTTTGATGCGGGTTTCTGTGGTTGCCACTGGCATCGATGCAGCTGCGCGCCAGACCGAGCCTTTGCCACGCCGGACCATTCAGCAGGAGCCAGCTCAGCAGCCGCTTAGGATAAGTGATGCTCCTGCGCCGGCCGCTGCCGTTGCTCAAGCTACTGTCGTAGAGACAGCAGAGCCGTCGCTTTTTGATGAGGACGAGCATTCGCAGATCGCAGCCGAACAGGCTGAAGACATTTTCGAGAACATTGATGAGTCGATGCCCGCTCAAAGTGCGATGCCGCAACCTGCTTACCAGCCCCGTAGCCATGAAGTGCCGTTCGAAAGTGCCGCAGCGGATCAGTTCGTCGCGCCGAGGTCGCAGGCACCCGGTCAACCGACAGAAGAAGCGCTGCAAAGGCTCCATACGGCGGTCAATCATCAGCCGACCGTGACAAGCCAAGCCCAGCAGCCTGAGCCTAACCGCCCGCAGCAAGCGGAGCGTAGAGCCGGATTCGGTATCAATTCGTTGATCAACCGAATGGCCGGAGGATCCGCTGAAAATGCAGGGGAACGTATGCAGCCAGCAGTCCGCGCCAGCCAGCCGGAACCGGCTGCTCAAGCCGATCCTGAACAGGAAAAGATTGAAATACCCGCTTTCCTGCGCCGCCAGGCGAATTGAGCCAGCTAAAATCCTTTTGAAATAGGGGCGGCAGCTTTGCCGCCCTTTCTTTTTTCAGATGTTTCATACCGTCGCAAAGCGTGAATTGTGGCGGTTTTCCACTAGGGTTAAAGCTTCTAGCACTATGGCGAACACGCATCAGAAAACTCTGGCGAAGCCTGTCGTGATCGAAGGCGTAGGATTGCATTCCGGCGCTCCGGTCAGAGTGCAGATTTGCCCCGCAAAAGGTGATAGTGGGATCACATTCCGCCGCACCGACGTCGATGCTCGTCTTTCAGTCATTCCGGCGACTTGGTCGAACGTTGTTCAAGAACCTTTGAATACACGTTTGCAGAACGAAGACGGCGTTTCGGTTGGGACTGTCGAACACCTGATGGCAGCCCTTGCTGGGCTTGGTATCGTGAACGCTGAAATTTTGGTTTCTGGCCCTGAAGTGCCAATTCTGGATGGAAGTGCGGCGGAGTTCGTCAGGGCCTTCTTGCGTGCAGGTGTCGCGGACACTGACGCTCCGGTTAGGGCGATTGAAATCCTCGACAGCGTGCGCGTCGAACGCGATGGCGCCCGTGCAGAATTGACGCCATCGGATCGGCTGTCCATTTCATTTGAAATCGACTTTGAGGCTCCAAGTATTGGGCGCCAAAAGGCTAGCCTGTCGATGGAGAACGGCCAGTTTCTTCGCCAACTAGCGGATTGCCGGACATTTTGCATGAAATCGGACGTTGATAAAATGCATGCCGCCGGTCTGGCTTTGGGAGGCAGCTTCGAAAACGCGATTGTTTTCGACGGTGACCGTGTCCTGTCTCCCGGCGGGTTAAGAAGGGTGGACGAGCCAGTCAGACATAAGATGCTTGATGCATTGGGCGATTTGGCAATGGCCGGGGCGCCGATTATTGGCGCTTATCACGGTGTTCGTGCGGGGCACGCCCTTACCAATGCGTTGCTGAGAAAGTTATTTGCAACACCGGATGCGTGGCGCTTCATCGAGTGTGAAAAGCGTGTTGCAGACAATCTTCCAGGGGCATCGGTTAGCTTGGCGGATCTGCGCGCGGTCGCATGAGGCGCGATGGTGGCAAAAGCCATTTTGCCGGAAAAATTTCTATGCTAGACCCCAATATGAAATGAGCAGCTTCCATTTGGCGGGGTACATAATGCAGCAAGGCAATGATCGCAAAATCAGAGCGTTTATCCTCGTTGTTGCGACGGTTCCGTTTCTGGTAGCTTGCTCGGGTGGGTCTGGTTCGAAGGTTGGGGATCTTGAACAGTCCTCGGCTCGCGAGATCTTTGAACAGGGTGAGTTGGAATTAGCGCGCGGTGATGCCAATGATGCGGCGGGCTATTTTGAAGAAATTGAAAGATTATTCCCTTACTCGGAATACGCGAAGCGTGGCTTGATAATGCAAGCCTACGCCTATCATCAGGATCGCGAGTATGATCGTAGCCGCGCGGCTGCCCAACGGTTTTTGAGCATTTACCCTGCGGACGGCGATGCTGCCTATGCGCAATACCTTTTGGCACTAAGCTATTACGATCAGATTGATGATGTCGGACGGGATCAAGGGGTCACGCGCGACGCATTAAAAGCATTCCGCGATCTTTTGGAGAGATATCCGGATAGCGAATATGCGCGTTCTGCCGAATTGAAGTACGATCTGGCGTTCGATCATCTCGCCGCCAAAGAGATGGAAGTCGGCCGTTACTACCTGAAAAGAGGGCATTATGCCTCGGCGGCATCGCGGTTCCGTACGGTTGTAGAGGTTTTCCAAACCACATCGCACACCCCCGAAGCCCTACATCGCTTGGTCGAATCCTACCTTGCACTAGGCGCCGTTAGCGATGCACAGGCTGCAGGTGCGATCTTGGGCTATAATTACCGCTCATCAGAATGGTACGAGGAGAGTTATAGATTGCTCGCTGCGCAAAACCTCGAAGCAGAGGCGCGCGGAGATGGTTGGCTGACAACCATCTATCGTCAAACCGTTCGCGGTGAGTGGTTGTGATCCGCGGGTGACCTTAATTCGGGATTTTTGTGTATGCTCCGTACACTAGAAATTCGGGACATCCTGATCATTGATTGGCTGTCTCTCGACTTTCAGCGCGGCCTGAATGTGCTGACTGGGGAAACGGGCGCCGGAAAATCAATTCTTTTGGATGCGCTTGGCTTTGTACTTGGTTGGCGAGGAAGAGCAGATCTTGTTCGCAAGGGTGCTTCGCAAGGCGAGGTTGTTGCTGTCTTCGACGTTGCTTCCCAGCCTGACATTTTTGCCATTCTCGATGAGTTTGGTATCCCAGCGGACGATGAGTTGATCATTCGAAGGGTCAACACCTCAGAAGGGCGCAAGACTGCTTGGGTAAATGATCGGCGTGTCTCGGGCGATGTCTTGAGAAGGCTCTCAGACGTCTTGGTTGAGTTACATGGCCAACAGGATGACCGCGGATTACTTAACCCTCGCAATCATATGCGTTTGCTTGATGAATTCGCTGGACATCACGAACTTCTATCTGCCTGCGGCACCGCGTGGCGCACGATGAGGGAAACAACGAAGAAACAAAAAGCGCTGAAGGAACAGTATTCTGCTATGCAGGAGGAGGAGGACTTCCTCCGCCATTCCGTAAATGAGCTGGAACGATTGGATCCATCGGAGGGCGAAGAGGCGGAGTTGGATTCACGTCGTCGTTTGATGCAGGCTGCGGCACGCATCAGGGATGACGTGATCAAGGCTGAGCAGGCGATCAGCCGTGAAGGGGCAGAGGGCATGCTGTCAGACGCCGCGCGGTGGCTGGAGTCTGCGGCAGGGCAGACCGAGGGGCATTTGGATGAGCCTTTAGCGGCAATCTCTCGCGCGCTCTCAGAACTTGGCGAGGCGCAGCAAGGCATTGAAAGGTGTCTCGACGTGTTGCGTATTGATCCATCTGAACTCGAGCAGGTAGAGGAGCGTTTGTTTGCCATTCGGGCGATTGCCCGAAAGCATGGCGTGCTCCCCGATGACCTTGCGCCGTTCACATCCGAGATGCAGGCCCGTCTCGATATCTTGGAAAATGGTCAGAACGGGCTGGAGGAATTAGAAATTCAGCTGCGGAAGGATCGGGAGGCCTATGACTTGGCAGCTCGGGTGCTCTCGAAATCTCGTCAGGAGGCAGCCGCACGTTTGGATACGGCGATTGCCGCTGAGCTGGCCCCATTAAAGATGGAAAGGGCCCTATTTCGCACCGAGGTCACCGAAGCTGATATGGCGGCTGCCGGAATTGACAATGTTACATTTACCATTGCGACCAATCCAGGAGCGCCTGCGGGGCCGTTGAACAAGGTCGCTTCCGGTGGTGAGCTAAGTCGCTTCCTGCTTGCTCTGAAGGTCAGCCTTTCCCGTGATGACTCGAAGGTCACGATGATTTTCGATGAAATTGACCGCGGTGTCGGCGGTGCGACTGCTGATGCTGTTGGCCGGAGGTTGCAGCGTCTGGGAGAAGGTGGGCAGGTTCTCGTCGTTACCCATTCGCCACAAGTGGCCGCATTCGGCAACAGTCATTGGCGCGTGACGAAACTTCAATCTGATGAAGATACAAAAACGACTGTTGTTCCTTTGAGCGAAGCAGAGCGACCGGATGAAATTGCTCGCATGATTTCGGGCGATACCATCACGCCAGAAGCAGTGGCAGCTGCGAAGGCCCTGTTGGAAACCGCGCAACGAAACTAGTTTTGCCTCCAAGATTACATGTGTAGTGGGCTTGGACTGGGCGCGACAATCACCTAGAAATGAACGCAGATCATTTTTTGGCGTGGTTCGTCGGATTAGGCGCGCATAGAAAACAAGAGAAGGCGGAGCGAAATGCTTGATCCGGTCGTCAAGCCTATCCGGCAAGGGTTGCAGGAGGCGGCCGACTACGCTCTGCAAGCTCTCAGAATTATTCGACAGAATGGTCCCAGTCAGATTCAGTTCTGGATAATTGCGCTATTGATTGGCATTTCGGCAGGCTTTGCTGCGTTGATGTTCCGACTTGGTGTCGAAAGCCTGCAGGCCTTCCTGTACGGGGTCGATGATGTGTCGCGCCTCAAAAGTTTTGCTGCAGAACTTGATTGGTATCTTGTGTTTTCGCTTCCCGTCGCTGGTGGATTGGGGGTTGGTCTAATATTGCATTACTTTACACCGGATGCGCGTGTCCGTGTTGTGGCTGACGTCATTGAAGGAGCGGCTCTCAAGCAAGGTCGAGTAGAGCAGAAAGAGGGTTTGGCATCTGCTGCCGCGAGTTTCATCACATTGTCCACGGGTGGTTCGAGCGGACGTGAAGGGCCAGTTGTGCACCTTGCCGCGGTTTTGGCATCTCGCGTGTCGAACTGGATCAGGGCAGACGGGGTGACCGGACGCGATCTGTTGGGGTGCGCTGTCGCCGCCGCTGTTTCAGCAAGTTTCAATGCACCGATTGCCGGAGCACTTTTCGCGCTCGAAGTCGTTTTGCGGCACTTTGCGGTTCATGCTTTCGCGCCAATTGTTATTGCTAGTGTCACGGGAACGGTGGTTTCGCGCCTGTTGCTTGGTGATGTGACCGAGTATGTGTTGCCCTCGCAAACATCTCTGGCCTTCTATGTAGAGCTACCCGCGTTTGTTTTGTTGGGGCTTCTGTGTGGCCTTGTCGCTGTTGTCCTGATGCGTGCGATTTTCTTGACTGAAGATTTCGCCTCGCGGGTGCAAGAGATGACTTCCGCTCCGCGCTATCTCCGCCCTATGGTGGCAGGCGCTTTGCTGGGTGCTCTTGCTATCGTTTTTCCGCACATAATCGGAGTGGGGTATGAAACAACCTCCGATGCCCTGACCGGTCGCCTCTTGTTCGGCGAGGCGGTTGTATTTGTGATCCTGAAGATTGTGGCCGTTGCTATAACGATCGGTGGGCGCATGGGCGGCGGCATTTTTTCTCCGTCTTTGATGGTCGGAGCACTTACTGGTTTGGCTTTTGGGATCGTCGCTACATCGATTTTTCCTCATGTCTCAGGATCTGGAAGCCTTTACGCTCTGGCAGGTATGGGGGCAGTGGCGGCGGCAGTTCTGGGTGCACCGATATCGACCACGCTTATCGTTTTCGAATTGACTGGGGATTGGCAAACGGGGCTTGCCGTGATGATTGCAGTGTCTCTATCGACGGCGTTGTCGTCTCGACTTGTAGATCGCTCATTTTTCCTTACTCAGCTTGAGCGAAAGAATGTTCACTTGGCGGCCGGTCCACAAGCCTATCTGCCAGCGACAGTATCGGTGGCTCAAGTCATGCGGAAATTTGATCACCCTCACTGCGCGAGCGAGGATGATTGCTGGCAAATGATTGATGATGGCGAGTACTTAGCGGCGACCGCAACGCTGGAGGAAGCGCTTCCTAAATTTGAAAGAACTGGGCAAGCATGCCTCCCGATCGTGCACATATCTGGTCAAGATACACCTCCTGAACTGCAAGGGGCTCTTTTCCAAGTAGACGCATTGCGTGAGGTTAATCGCGCGCTATCGGAGACGGCACGGGAAGAGCATTCCTGATCTAGACTTCTTCGAGTGTCACCTTACTGGTGTAGAATGCGAGGTGGTCGCGAATTTCTTCAGCTTGCGGGGTCGGGTCGGTGTAGGACCAAGCGGCATCAACGAGCGGCCCGCTTTTCGCAATGATGTTGAAATATTGCGCCACACCTTTGTGCGGGCAGCGTGATGTATTTTCGTTTCCGTCCAGGAAGGCCATGGCAATATCTTTGCGCGGAAAATAGAGCACAGGCGAAAAATCGCCCTCGGTCAATTCCAAGACATTTGTGCTCTCGCCAATGACCGCACCACCCGCGCGCACGACCCATGTTCCGTCAATAGGCCTAATTGAAATGGTCTCGGTCATAATGTCGTCCTTTGTATGTGCCGCACTGTTGACGGACAAGCCTACGAGCTAAGAGGGCGGCACGCCTTCTCAAGCCATGCGCGCGCCGCTGCATCGACACGGGGCCCAATCTTCTCCAACGTATGCGCATGATAGAGATTGATCCAGTCTCGTTCGGCCTCTGTAAGCAAAGTTGGATCAATTAGGCGTCTTTCGAATGGGCCCCAAGTTAGGTTTTCAAAGGAAAACATCGTTCTGTGTGCGTCTCCTTCAGGGAGAGCAGGCGCATCAACCGTGACGATCAGATTCTCGAGCCGGATTCCGAACGCACCATTACGATAGTATCCAGGTTCATTTGAGAGGATCATCCCTGGTTCCAAAGGCGTGGTCGAAACACGCGACAGGCGTTGTGGTCCTTCGTGTACACAGAGATAGGCGCCTACACCATGGCCCGTACCGTGATCAAAATCGAGGCCATCGTGCCAGAGGTTGGCACGCGCGAGGGCGTCTAGGTGGCCGCCCGCAACACCCTTTGGGAAGCGAGCGCGACTAATTGCGATCAGTCCTTGCAGAACCCGCGTGTAGCAGGTCCGGTGTATCGGCAGCGGTGATCCGATGCAGAGCGTGCGCGTGATATCTGTTGTGCCGCATTGATACTGGCCCCCAGAGTCCACGACGATCAAATCACCGTCTTGTATCCGGCGATTGCTCTCGTTGGTAACGCGGTAATGCATGATTGCGCCATGGGGCCCTGAGCCGCAGATCGTATCGAAGCTGATGTCTCGCAGTTCTGGAGCTTCTCGACGAAACCCTTCAAGCGCAGTGACGATATCGATTTCGGTCAAATCAGACCGACCTTCCTGCTCTTCCATCCACGCGAGGAACCTGACCATAGCGGCGCCGTCCAAGAGATGGGCCTCGTGCATGCCTGCGACCTCGGTTTCATTCTTGCGCGCTTTGGGGAGAACGCACGGGTCTTGTCCGCGCACGACCACGGTTTGCGCCTCTTCGAGATGTCGCAGAACTGCAACTGGTGTTGATGCAGGGTCAATCTGGATCACACCTTGGACTCTTGAAAGAGCCTCGAGAAGCGCACTTTCATCGTGCACGGTCACTTCGTCCCCAAGATGATCTTCGATTGCGCTTGATTTTCCCTCTGCGGCGAAAAGTTGGGCATGACCATCAGCAAAGAGCACTGCTTGTGCGTGGGGCACTGGGTTCTTTTCGATATCGTTGCCGCGAATGTTGAAAAGCCATGCGACGCTATCGGCAAGTGAGATAACTGCGGCTGCGACGCCTGTGGATCTGAGTTCGGCAGCTAAGCGATGTCTTTTCTCGTGATGGGTTTCGCCAGCAAATGTATCGGGATGAACAAAGAACGGGGCAGAAGGAGCTGGCGGACGATCTTCCCAAATTGCATCAACGAGGTTTTCGCAGGGGACAAGCGAAATGTTACCCGATGATAGCGCCTTTTCGATTTCTTCTATTTGGGAGGGGGTGTGCAACCACGGATCGAAACCAATCTTACTCTTCTCCGAAACATTTTCCAACAGCCATGATTGAAGCGTCGTTTCGGGCCAATCGACCGGCTGAAAATGAGCAAGGTCAACTTGTTCGCGCACTTGTAGCCTGTAGCGACCATCAACGAAGATGCCCGCTTTCTGTTCAAGAACAATACAGTAACCAGCGGATCCGGTGAAACCGGTCAGCCACGCAAGCCGTTCATCGCAAGGCGCTACATACTCGCCCTGAAACCGATCCGACCTTGGAATGATAAAGCCGGACAGGCCTCGTTGGGCCACGCATTTTCGTAGGGCTTCGAGCCTTGAGGCTCCATGTTCCGGCGAGGCGCTTGACGTGAAATTCTGGAACAATGGAACCCTCTCTAAGCTAAATGGCTTTCTTCATTCCCAAGACGCGGGCGCGTTTGCGCGGGTCGCTGTCAAAAAGGCTTGCAAGTTGCTCGGTCATCGCGCCGGCAAGTTGCTCAACATCGGTAATCGTAACCGCACGTTGGTAGTATCGTGTCACATCGTGGCCGATACCTATCGCGATCAGCTCAATCAGCTTTTTACGCTCGACCATCTCGATCACGTCGCGCAGGTGCTTTTCCAGATAGTTGGCTGGGTTGACCGACAGCGTCGAGTCATCCACTGGTGCGCCATCCGAAATTACCATCAGGATTTTGCGTTGTTCGCGGCGGGCAAGAATCCGACGATGGGCCCATTCAAGCGCTTCACCGTCGATGTTCTCTTTCAGGAGGCCCTCTTTCATCATCAGTCCCAAATGAGCGCGTGTGCGACGCCACGGCGCGTCGGCGCTCTTGTAGACGATATGGCGCAAATCATTCAGCCGTCCGGGATGCGCAGGGCGGCCGTCGGCAAGCCACTTTTCGCGGCTTTGTCCACCTTTCCACGCTTTTGTGGTGAAGCCCAAGATTTCGACTTTGACGTCGCATCTTTCAAGCGTGCGGGCGAGGACATCTGCGCAAATGGCCGCGATGGAGATCGGACGACCACGCATGGAGCCGGAATTGTCCAGAAGGAGCGTCACGACTGTATCGCGAAATTCTGTATCTTTCTCGACTTTGAATGACAGTGGCGTGGTGGGGTTTGCCACGACACGCGCAAGGCGCCCTGCGTCGAGTATGCCCTCTTCACGATCAAATTCCCAACTGCGGTTCTGCTGGGCTTGCAGGCGTCTTTGCAGCTTGTTCGCGAGACGGCTGACGGCACCCTTCAGCGGTTCCAGCTGTTGATCGAGATATGCACGAAGGCGTTCCAGCTCGGCGGGCTCGGCAAGCTCCTCTGCGCCAATCTCCTCATCAAACTCACCAAGATAAACCTTGTAGCTCGGATCGGCGTCAGACACAGGCTGTGGGGCAGGCGGCTCCATAGGAGCGTCTCCCTCTGGCAGCTCGGCTTCTTCCTCCGGCTCGCCATCATCAGTCTCGTCCATAGAGACTTGTGCTTGGCTTTCGTCTTGCTGTTGATCCTGACTTTGCTCGGGCGATGCTTCGGTCTGATCGTCGTCGCCGTCCTCTTCGCCAGTGCTGTCAGGATCGTCTTGTTCGCTATTGTCTTCTTCTGCGGTGTCCTCCTGATCCTGATCTTCCATATCGGGATCATCGCCAAGCTGATCACCGTAGCCCAGATCTGCAATCAGATCCCGCGCGAATCTCGCGAATGCTTGTTGATCGTCGAGGACTTGCTCAAGCCGCTCAAGGTTTTCGCCGGCCTGTTCTTCGATGAAGCCGCGCCACAGTTCCATAACATTACCTGCGGCGGGGGGCAGTTCGCGGCCGGTGGCAAGATGCCTGATGAGATATCCGGCGGCGGTTGCAAGCGGTGCCTCGGACGCTTGTGTCACCTGATCATAGCCCTTGCGAAGAGCTTCTGTCTGGATCTTTACGTCGATGTTGCCAGCGGTGCCCGGCATGTAGCGAGCGCCGACAGCTTCGATCCGCGCGCCCTCCATCGCATCAAAGAGATCACGCGCCAACTGGCCTTGCGGCATGTAGCGGGAGGACAGTTTCGGATCGTGGAACTTATGTCGAAGGGCGTATGCATCGGCAGTGCCGCGTGCAAGAAGTACCTCTTCGCGCGTCATGCGGCGCGAGACTTGCGGCAGGCGAATACTGTCCTCGGACTGGCCCGGAGGGTCTACCGAATAGCTGACCGTCAGCTCGCTATCGTCTGCGAGCACTTTGGTCGCTTCGGCAAGGGCCTTTTTGAACGGGTCGGCCGGATTATCCGAGGGCTTGTTCACTGAAACAGCTCAATCGTCTGTGGGTACTGCGGTGCAAGCGTTCTGCAAAATGCCTCTGACTGATCGACCATTGTTTTTGCGTCATCACTCAAGTTTGCGAGGCGAAAGAAATTGCGCATCATTCCAGCCGCTTGGCTCAGATCGTCGGTCATCGTCTCGGTCGTTTTGCCAGCTACCGAGGCGGCAGCCGCGACGAAGCCATCAGCTTCGGCACGAATGGTGCCTTCGGCATCATCCTCAGCGAAGTGTTCCATTTTAGCGAGGTAGAACGTTGCGCAATATCCGACCGCCTCTGTCTCGTTTAAAGACTCCAAGCCTTGCGCATGCACTACCGTCGTCGCGGCAGCGCTGATGCATAATGCGGCCCAGAGTGATCGCATCCGACTAGCCATTGCTCTGGCTCGCTGCGCTTTCGGGCAGTTCTTCGTCGAAGCAGCGCTGATAGAACTCGGCCACAGTTTGGCGCTCGAGTTCATCGCATTTGTTGAGGAATGTGAGTCGGAAGCCATAACCAACATCCTGGAAAATGCGAGAATTCTCGGCCCAAGCGATGACGGTACGCGGGCTCATCACTGTTGATAGGTCGCCATTCACGAAAGCAGTGCGGGTGAGATCAGCAACGGTCACCATCTGGCTGACGATTTTGCGGCCTTCAGCGGTGTTGTAGTGCGGCGCTTTGGATAGAACGATAGCGGTTTCGGCGTCGTGGCTAAGGTAGTTCAGCGTGGCAACGAGGCTCCAGCGGTCCATTTGCGCTTGGTTGATTTGCTGCACGCCGTGGTAGAGGCCTGTTGTATCGCCCAAGCCGACGGTGTTCGCAGTTGCAAACAGGCGGAAGGATGGGTGCGGAGTGATGATTTCGTTCTGGTCCAGCAGCGTCAACTTTCCGTCATGCTCAAGCACACGCTGGATGACAAACATAACGTCAGCGCGGCCGGCATCGTATTCATCAAATACGATCGCCACAGGATTACGCAGCGCCCACGGGAGGATGCCTTCGTGGAACTCGGTTACCTGTTTGCCATCCTTGAGTTTGATAGCATCTTTGCCGATCAGGTCGATGCGGCTGATGTGGCTGTCAAGGTTGACGCGAACGCAGGGCCAGTTCAGCCGTGCTGCCACTTGTTCGATATGTGTCGACTTGCCTGTGCCGTGATAGCCTTGGATCATGACGCGACGGTTGTATCCAAAACCGGCCAGGATCGCGAGTGTCGTATCCGGATCGAATTTGTAGGTTGGGTCGATTTCCGGAACGCGGTCTGTGCGTTCCGCGAAGCCCTTCACGGTCATATTGGTGTCGACGCCGAAAACTTCCCGAACGGAAATGTCTTCAGTTGGTTTGGTGGTCACATCGGTCATGCCGTCTGCCATTCTATCTCTTATGGTTTTGAAGTTCTCGCGTTTCGGATGCAGCATATAGTTTGCGGCTGCAAGGGAAAGCAGAACCTTTCTCGATATTTTGTCCATCATCAATTTGTCAGCAGGAAATAGGCTGTATTTGCAATTTTCAACCAATAGGCCATGATATCGCAGGCGATATGGGGTGGGGAGCCGGATGGAGACTGAGGACGATACCGGTCTGTTGATTGGTCGTGTCGCAGCGGGGGACAGGTCCGCTTTCAAGAAGCTATATGATGCGCGCGCAAAGGAGCTGTTGGCGATGTGTGAGCAGGCGTACACGGTTTCTGCGACCGCCGATGCGTGGTTTATCGCTGGTTTTGAAGCGGTTTGGCGCCGCACTTCGGAATTTGAAGCGCAAGAAGGTTCCGCGACTGAGTGGATGCTCGGGTGTTTTGCCGACCTCCCGACGAACGTTGATCAAAGTGATCAAAAGGTTCTGGAGTGTTTCGAAAAGTTGGCGGCGGACCAAAAAGATGCCTTGGTCATGGCTAAGGAAGAAACATCTTCATACGAAGATATAGCGCTGACCTTGAAAATCCCCGTAGGAGACGTTCGCCCCTGGTTTCGGAACGGCTTGTCGGCGCTGGAGGCCTGCGTGAATAAGGACGGAGAGCCACGCGATGAACAGGTGCAAGAGGCTAACCTGCTGGCCGCAGAATCCGCTCTGGGATTGCTGACACAAAGTGAGCGTGCAGCATTTGATGCGGTTGCGGAGGTGGACAGTTCCCTGCGCGAACAAAAGGAAACCTGGCGCGCCATTCTTGCACAGTTGCCAGCGCCAGCCGAACGCGTGGAAGCACTGTGGTATCGGATTTGTGAGCGCTTGCCTGAAGCTACCGACCTTGATGTTCAAACAGGACAACCAAATGCCGCGCAGACTGACACTGGCAGCGAGCCTCAAAAACGTCGGCTATGGAGCCGGATCGGGCTCGTGCCTTATGCGGCATTTGGCTTGGTAATGGCGCTTTTGGTTTTGTCCTTTGTTGATTTGCGCATGGAACCGGAGCGGCCGCAGCCGGATTACGGCGTGGCTTTGCGCGAGGCGGAGGGCGGGATTTCTGTTGATGTGGGTTATACTGGAGAAAGCGGCGTTCTGGCCATTCGGCATCTTTCTGGTTCGGCGCCGAGCGGGAAAGCGTTGGAATTATGGCTTATGCCTTCTGGGAGCGATACGCCGATCTCGCTAGGGGTGGTCGGTAACCGTGAGGGGGAGAGTATCGTTATTCCGGCCGAACTGCGTGCTTCGATTGCCGGTGGGCAAGTGATCCTGACTGAGGAAAGGCTCGGCGGTTCGATCAGCAAAAGGCCGACCGGTCAGACCCTAGCCTCGGGAGTATTGGTGCAGGCCGATTGAAAGAAACAGTTCGTTTCTCTCAAATTATTGGCAATTTCAGCGGATTGATGAATGATCAGGCCGATGAATGGGATCGGTGCGACATGATTCAACCGCTGGAAATGCTTACTGCGCGCGTTTGCGCGGCAGTCGGCCTCGGTGCGGCTGCGGGATGTGTTTGCGGCGTGGCGGCCGTTGCGACTCTTGATGGGGGTGAACTGCCTACTTTTCTCAAGTTTTGGGTGCCGGTTGCCAGTCTTTTAGCGGGCGCTTTGGCAGTTCTGCGAATGCTTCACAGCTTCGGACACCCTGGAGGCGCTGGGTATTTGCGGGCGGTGAATGGGATGGTAAGCGCGGCTTTCTTTGCCGCTCTTGTTGCAGGCACGCTTTCGCTGCCGGTGTACGGGACGATGTTCGGGCCGCTTATCGCGGTGACTGTGTTGATAGCGGCGCCCTCGGTTCTGGCGGTTTGGTTCTTGGCCCTTTCGGCTGCGCATATTTTGCTTGCCCGTGAGCGGCTCGCGCATCGTGCGATGCGCGTCCGGACAAACTTCGGGTATAAACGCGCTTCTTAATCTTTGAAGTGACGGCTTTCCTTGATTTGATCCCACGCCCAGACGACCTCGGCTAGCTGCTCTTCCTGGCTGCGATCGCCGCCGTTCATATCAGGGTGAAGAACCTTGATGAGCGCTTTGTAGACCTTCCTAATCTCTGGCTTGGTCCAATGATCTTTGGCTTCGAGAATCTCGATGGCGCGGCGTTCGGTCGGCGGCAGGCGACGGGTGCCCGTGATTGACTTGCCTGGATTACGAGTCGCATTTTCACCGAGGACTTGATGCGGATCATCAACGCCAAGGCGCGCCCAAGCGCGCTGTTCTTCCGATTTTTTGCCGAAGGGTTTCGTCTTGCGGCCCCAAACGCGGTCATCATCGACTTGTTCTTCGAATTCCTGGTCGGTGGCATTCTCGAAGAAATTCCACTTCAGATTATATTCCCTAACGTGCTCTTTGCAGAACCAAAAATAGTCGTCGAGCACATCTGGGCTTTTAGGTGCGCGATATTGCGCCGATTCCTCGCATCCGGGGTGCTCACACACCCGCATGGAGGTTTCGAATGCGCCGGACATACCGCGACGCCCGCGCGGTTTGTTCTTTTTCGCGGCGGAAACGGAGATATCAAATCCAAAAGGATCTGTCTTTGACATGGCCTGCCTCACTTTTCGACTCGGACGCAGCAGTTTAATCGCTGTAGACAGAGATTGAAGAGGGCAGAGGAAAAATAATGGCACTTGCGCAAGAAATCGAAAACCGGCTGCGGGATACATATGCACCAGACTACTTGGAAGTTATTGACGAAAGTGAAATGCACCGTGGCCATGCCGGCTATCAGGAGGGTGGCGAGAGTCATTGGCGGATTGTTATCTCGGCGCAGCCTTTTGAGGGCAAGTCACGGCTGGCGCGTCACCGTGCAATGCATGATGGAATAGGGAAGGATATCATCGCGCGCATTCACGCGCTGGCGATCGAGTTCCGTTAGACCTCGTCGCGGCTTGCGCGAGGGGCGTTTATCGATGGTTCGGGGCGCTCCTTGCTGGCCCTGAGCGCGCTGCCGGTTTCGCCAGCGGGAGCAGCAATATGTACTTCTGAAACAAGCGGTTGGCTGTCTTGGGGGGCGGAGTTGCGGCGGAAGATAAGCATGGTCTTTTGTTGGCTTTTGCTGCCGCGCAGCAATCCGCCGGTTTCGACGGTCATGGTATCGGCGCGTATGTATTCCCAGCCGTCGAGGACCATGTCGTTCAACAGCTCTTCGAGCGTCTGGCTGAATCGGGCGTCCTGACCGCGGATGCCGCGGGCCTTGTTGGCGCGTTTCGGGGCGGGAACGACTTTGTATTCATACTGGGACATGGGGCAGCCTAGCGATTTTGAGTTTCGAGGATAAATGCATATAGATCAATGGCATCTGCTTCGTACCTAACGCGATAAGCCATGCGGCTTCGGGCGCGGCGGTCGCCAAGCCTGCTGCGCAGGAAGCCGGTCGGATCCATAACGTAGGCGACGAATGCCTCCTGATCCCAGCGCGGGGTTTGGGCGGAGTAGCTGGCCAGTGATACACCGTAGCGGTAGCTGCTGTCCGAGCCGGGGGCTCTTTCTGTTAAGTCGTTGAGATTAGGCGCATTATCGCGACCATTTCCAGCGATTAGGCGGCCATTTTCTGCGATGATCGAGTGACATGCGGCGCAGCTTTTCTCGAATAAATCTTCGCCACGGGTTGGGGATTCTCCGGCCACGGCGAGTGTTGTTGAGAACAACACCAATAAAATGCTATAACGCATTGATTTAAAAGTAATCATGATGCTTTCTGATGCGTCCTAGCGTTCTTAACAGCGGTTTAACTTACAGGATTTCGTAAAGGGGGTGAACCCCAAGAAATTCCCCCAGTTTTGGCGAAAAAGCCGATGCACAAGTGATGCACAACTGATGCACAACCTATGCATATCGCACCTGCAGAAAGATTAAGAGAGTGCTAACGGGTTGCCTCAAATCTTTCCGCGCGATAACTTCGTGTAAAGTTTTAAGAGGCGATAAACGCTCTTTTTTATGAGTGCGACGGAGGCACAGTCGGGATGTCCGAAACGAAGATCAGGAATATGGACGAGTTCGCGGCGGTCAGTGGACTGTCGCGCCCGACGATCTCCAAGTATTTCAACGATCCGCAAAGCGTTCGTAAAACCACGCGGGAGAAGATCGAAGCCGCGTTGGAGCAGTACAATTACCGGCCCAATATCTTTGCGATGAATCAGAACCGCAAACTGACGAAGAATGTCGGCATCGTGGTTCCGTACCTCGCGGATCCGTTTTTTGCCGAGATCGCGCGGAATATCGAGCAGCGGTGTATCGCCGCCGGTTATCATCCCACCTTGTTCAGCGCGCATGGCGACCCGGCGCTGGAGGTCGATATTTTTGATACGCTACGTTCCCTGAAGCCCGCCGGTGTTTTGCTGGCGCCCTTGGGCAGGGCCTCGAACAAGGCGGAGGTGGAGCGGTTCTGCCGTGATGTGCCAACGGTGCTATTTGACAGTAATATCGAGGGCATGGGCGCTGCGTTTATCGGATCGGATAATTCGAGTTTTGTGGATCAAACGGTAGATTATCTGGTGCGGTCAGGAGAGCCGCCTTGCTTTTTCGAGATGCGGCACCCTGCGAACCCGAATGCCAACAAGCGCCGCATTGCGTATATCAAGCGGATGGAATCCTTGGGCTATGAGCCGCATGTGATCAGCGTGCCGGGCGAGGGGTGGGCCTTCGAGGAGATTGGGCGGCAAGGGGGGCTTGATGCGATTGAGCGCGGAAAGCTGCCGACCCGCACGGTGCTGTGCAGCAACGATCGCTTGGCCATTGGATTGCTCTCGGCCTGTTACGAGAAATCCATCCGTGTGGGAATCGGTGACGATTGCGGGCTGCGCGTGGCATCCCATGACGACCACCCGTTTGCGAAATTTACCTGCCCGTCGCTGACCACTGCAGCGCATGATTACGACTCGGTCGCCAATCGGACGGTTGAAACCTTGTTCGAGCTGATCGAGAGCGGGGGCATGCTAGGCGACCGAAAAGAAACACTTTTTGCCGCGCGTCTGATCCTAAGAGCCTCCGCGTGATAAGAAAAAAGTTTTCGCGCGTAAAAATTTAGTTGACGCGCGGTAAGGGGATGTGGCTATCTGTCGCTGGGTTTTGACTCAATGGGAGGAATCACATGAACCTGAAGAATGCACTTCGTGCAGCGACTGCGTTTGCCCTGGTATCGGGAAGCGCCGCATTTGCAGACACCATCACCATCGCGACGGTGAATAACGACGACATGATCAAGATGCAGGGCCTGACCCACGACTTCGAGGCCCGCACGGGCCACACGGTCGAGTGGGTGACGCTTGAAGAAAACGTTCTGCGTCAGCGTGTTACGACCGACATCACCACTAAGGGCGGTGCTTTCGACGTAATGATGATCGGTATGTACGAAACACCGATCTGGGGCAAGAATGGCTGGCTGGTGCCGCTGGATGACATGCCTGCGCATTACGATGTTGAGGACATCCTGCCGGCAGTTCGCGGCGGTCTGTCCTATGACGGTACACTCTATGCTGCACCGTTCTACGCAGAGAGCTCGATGGTGCATTACCGCACCGACCTCATGGAAAAAGCTGGCCTGACCATGCCGGACGAGCCGACCTGGGAGTTCATCCGCGAAGCCGCTGCTGCGATGACCGATCGTGAGAACGATATCAACGGTATCTGTATGCGTGGTAAAGCAGGCTGGGGCGAAGGCGGCGCGATTGCGACCGTTCTTGGCAATGCTTTCGGCGCGCGCTGGTTCGATGAGGACTGGAACGCACAGTTCGACAGCCAAGAGTGGAACAACGCTCTGACCTTCTACACCGAGATGATGGCTGAATCCGGCCCGACAGGCTACGCGACCAACGGCTTTAACGAGAACCTCTCGTTGTTCCGTCAGGGCAAGTGCGGCATGTGGATGGACGCAACCGTTGCTGCTGGCTGGCTGGCTGAAGACGGCAAGGGCGGTGCATCCGATGTTGCTGGCAACATCGGCTGGGCTGTGGCTCCGAACACCGGCTTGGGCAAGAACTCCGGCTGGCTCTGGGCATGGGCGCTCGCCATTCCGGCAGGTTCGCAGAAAGTTGACGCTGCGAAAGAGTTCATGGCTTGGGCAACCGGTCCGGACTACATGCGCCTCGTTGCCTTCGAGAATGGCCATGCGGCAATTCCTCCGGGCACCCGTCAGTCGCTCTATGACAACGAAATCTATCAGGACGTTCCGTTCGCACAGATGACGTTGAACGCGATTCTGGCAGCTGATCCGCTGAACCCGACTGTTGATCCGGTTCCGTATGTTGGCATCCAGTTCGCTGCGATCCCTGAATTCGCCGGTATTGCAACCGACGTGAGCCAGGAGTTCGCCGCAGCCTATGCCGGTCAGCAGACCGTTGAGGAAGCTCTGGCGAAGGCACAGGACATCGCGAACGACGCAATGGAAGCTGCGGGCTACCGCTAATCCTCCCGATGGCGAGGGCGGTCTTCGGATCGCCCTCCCTTAGAATTCTCTCAAGCAATATGCTTTCATTCCCGTAAGGTAGGGTCACTCTACCAACAGAGGAAATGTACCAATGGCCACCCAACATTCCCGTTCCGCTGCGCGTATCATGATGGCACCTGCCGTCGTTCTGCTTCTGGGGTGGATGCTTGTGCCCCTGTCGCTGACGCTGTTTTTCAGTTTCAAGAAATACCTGCCGCTGCGCGGGGATTCGTTGGGTGACGGGCTCGACTGGGTGGGATTTGATAACTACGTCCGTTTTATTTCCAGCAGTTCGTTCTGGCCAAGTGTTGTTACCACGCTGATCATCGTAGGGGGTGTGCTGGTTATTACGGTGGTTCTGGGCATTCTGCTGGCGTTGCTTCTGGACCAGCCAATGTGGGGGCAGGGGATTGTGCGCATTCTGGTGATTGCGCCGTTCTTTGTGATGCCGACGGTTTCGGCGCTGGTGTGGAAGAACCTTTTCATGGACTCGGTGAACGGCTTTTTCGCCCATGTTTGGCGGGCCTTTGGTGCCGCGCCCGTAGAGTGGCTAAGCCAAGCGAGCCTTCCGTCGCTGATCATGATCGTGAGCTGGCAATGGCTGCCGTTTGCGACACTGATCCTTTTGACCGCGATCCAGTCGCTCGACAGTGAGCAGCTGGAAGCCTCCGAGATGGATGGTGCAACGCCGCTGAAGCGGTTCTGGTATATCATTCTACCGCACTTGAGCCGCGCGATCACGATCGTGATCTTGATCCAGACGATCTTTCTGTTGTCGATTTTCGCAGAGATTTTCGTCACCACTGGCGGTGCATTCGGCACCAAAACGCTGACTTATCTGATCTTCCAAAGAGTGCTGGAGAGCCAAAATATCGGGCTTGGATCGGCGGGCGGCGTTTATGCGATCATCCTTGCGAATATCGTTGCCATCTTCCTGATGCGCATCGTCGGCAAGAACCTGGATAACTGAGGAGGGAAGGCCCATGGCACGCGCTGTTACCAACCGCCGCAAGTCACTGAATACCGCCCTCGCTTGGGCTGTCGGCTTGCTGATATTCTTCCCGATCTTGTGGATTTTCGTGCTCTCGCTCAAGACAGAGGCCGACGCGATTAAGACACCGCTGACGGTGCTGTCCTCGATCTGGACGCTGGAAAACTACGGGATTGTGCAGGAACGCTCTGATTATATGCGGTTCCTCACGAACTCGATCATCCTTGCCGGCGGCTCTACGCTTCTTGGGATTTTGGTCGCCGTGCCTGCGGCGTGGTCGATGGCTTTCGTGCCTTCACGGCGCACTAAGGACATTCTGCTGTGGATGCTCTCTACGAAAATGCTGCCCGCTGTTGGCGTGCTCTACCCGATCTATTTGCTGTTCATCCAGCTGGGCTTGTTGGACTCGCGCTTGGGGCTGACCATCGTTCTGATGCTGATCAACCTGCCGATCATCGTTTGGATGCTCTATACCTATTTCCGCGAAATTCCGGGTGAGATCTTGGAAGCGGCGCGGATGGATGGGGCCAGCTTGCGTGAGGAAATCCTCTATGTGCTGACGCCGATGGCGATCCCCGGTATCGCCTCGACCATATTGCTGAACTTCATTCTGGCGTGGAACGAGGCGTTCTGGACACTGAACCTGACGGCGGCAAAGGCGGCCCCTCTGACGGCGTTCATCGCCAGCTATTCCAGCCCTGAGGGACTGTTCTACGCGAAACTATCAGCGGCATCGACCATGGCCATTGCGCCGATCCTCATCTTGGGGTGGTTCAGCCAGAAACAACTCGTACGCGGCCTGACATTCGGCGCGGTGAAGTGAGGAAAGAGACATGGGACGCATTGTACTCGATAAAGTAAAAAAGAGCTTCAGCGACGTAACTGTCATTCCGCCGCTGGATCTGGAAATCGAAGATGGCGAGTTCGTCGTTTTTGTTGGTCCGTCGGGCTGTGGTAAATCCACGCTTTTGCGCCTGATCGCTGGGCTGGAAGATGTGACGGACGGGGCGATCCGCATTGACGGTAAAGACGCGACGAACATTCCCCCTGCGAAGCGGGGTCTGGCGATGGTGTTCCAGTCCTATGCGCTCTATCCGCATATGTCGGTGCGCAAGAACATCGCCTTTCCGCTGAAGATGGCGAAGATGGATCAGGCTGAGATCAATCGCCGCGTTGAAAACGCAGCATCGGTGCTGAACCTGACGGATTATCTTGATCGCCGCCCCGGGCAGCTTTCGGGTGGGCAGCGGCAGCGGGTGGCGATTGGCCGTGCAATTGTGCGCGAGCCTGCGGCGTTCCTTTTTGACGAGCCGCTTTCGAACCTCGATGCCGCGCTGCGCGTTGGCATGCGGATGGAGATTTCGGAGCTGCACAAGAAGCTGGATACAACGATGATTTATGTGACGCACGATCAGGTCGAGGCGATGACGATGGCCGACAAGATCGTGGTTTTGCGTGCTGGTAATATCGAGCAGGTGGGCAGCCCGCTGGAGCTGTACCGGACGCCGCGAAACCTGTTTGTTGCAGGCTTCATTGGCTCGCCGAAGATGAACCTGATCGCTGGCGCGGAAGCCGAGAAACACGGTGCTCATACGATTGGCATCCGCCCCGAACATATTGATGTGGTTGAGGCCGCCGGTGAAGGGGTTTGGACCGGCGTTGTTGGTGTTTCGGAGCATCTTGGATCGGATACGTTCTTCCATATTCATGATACTGGTTTGGGTGAGACAATCACCGTGCGGGCGGATGGCGAAGTTTCGCTGCGCCATGGTGACACTATCCACCTGAAGCCGCGCGCTGAAGTGATCCATCGCTTTGGCGCTGACGGTATGCGCCTGATATGAGCCGGCTTGCGGGTAAAACGGCGCTGATCACGGGCGCTGCGCGGGGTATTGGGCGGGCTTTTGCCGAGGCGTATATCCGCGAAGGTGCGCGCGTGGCGATTGGCGATGTGGATTTGGCGCGGGCGACTGAAACAGCCAGTGAGATCGGTGCATTTGCGGTGCATATGGATGTGACCGATCAAGCCAGCATTGATGCGGCTGTCGCGGCAACTGCCGCGGAATTCGGGCAGATCGACATACTTATAAATAATGCTGCATTGTTCACGGCGGCACCGATTGTTGAGATCACGCGGGAAGATTATGCGCGGGTGTTTGATGTGAACTTCGGTGGCACGCTGTTCACCTTGCAAGCGGTGGCGAAGCATATGATCGAAGCCGGCGTCAGGGGCCGGATCATCAATATGGCGAGCCAAGCAGGGCGGCGCGGTGAATCGCTGGTTGCGGTTTATTGTGCGACCAAGGCAGCGGTGATCAGCCTCACGCAATCGGCGGGGCTGAACCTGATCCAGCATGGCATCAATGTTAACGCGATTTCGCCCGGCGTGGTGGATGGCGAGCATTGGGACGGCGTGGACGCATTTTTTGCGAAATACGAGAACAAGGCGCCGGGCCAAAAGAAGAAAGAGGTTGGGGCTTCGGTTCCGTATGGGCGCATGGGCGTTGCCGATGATCTGACCGGCATGGCGGTGTTTCTGGCCAGTGACGAGGCGGAATACATCGTGGCGCAGACCTATAATGTGGACGGTGGCCAATGGATGAGCTGATTCCACTCCTCAATGAAACGCTTGCCCGCTTGCCAGAAGGGGTGCGGCGTCCGTCTTACGACCGCACTGCGCTGACGCCGGGGATCGTGCATATCGGGCTGGGGAATTTTCATCGGGCGCATCAGGCGTGGTATCTGCACCGCTTGATGGGGCAAGGCCTGTGCCACGATTGGGCAATCATTGGCGCAGGGGTGCGGGCAGGTGACGCGGCGCAGCGTGACCGATTGCTAGCGCAGGACTGTTTGAGCACCTTGATAGAGCTGTCGCCCGAGGGCCGCGCGGCCGAGGTGACGGGCTCAATGATTGGGTTCTTGCCTGTGGAAGAAAACAACGCCAGCCTGATCGCTCAGTTGGCGGAACCGGCCATTCGGATCGTGGCGCTGACGGTGACGGAGGGCGGCTATTATATTGAGCCTGCGGGTGGCGGATTTGATGCCGCGCATCCCGATATGGTGCATGATGCGGCTAATCCGCAAAGCCCCCGCAGTGCATTCGGCGCGATTGTCGAGGCGATGCGTCGTCGTCGTGATGCAGGGGGTGGGCCGCTGACGGTGCAGAGCTGTGACAACCTGCAAGGCAACGGCGCGATTGCGCGGCAGACGGTGGTGTCGCTCGCGCGGATGAGCGATCCGGCGCTGGCTGACTGGATTGATGCGCAGTGTAGCTTCCCCAATTCGATGGTGGATTGCATCGTGCCGGCGACCGGCCCGAACGAACTGGAGCTGGTGCGGAGCCTTGGCATCGACGACAAAGCGCCGGTGACGCATGAGAACTTCCGCCAATGGGTGATCGAGGATGATTTCTGCGCGGGCCGCCCTGACTGGGACAAGGTTGGCGCGACCTTCACCGATGCGGTGCATGACTATGAGAAGATGAAAATCCGCATTTTGAACGCGGGGCATCAGGTTCTCGCGAATGCGGGGGAGTTGCTTTCGGTTCAGACGATTGACGGCTGCATGGCGCATCCGTTGATCGCAGCGCTGTTTCATAAGGTGCAAGCGGAAGAGATCACGCCCTATGTGAAAGCGGTGCCCGGGATGACGCCGGAGGCCTATGTCACGCAAACCGCGCGGCGCTTTGCGAACCCTGCCATTCGTGACACGACGCGGCGGGTCGCGTTTGACGGGTCGTCACGGCATACGGGGTTTTTGCTGCCGGTGCTGCGCGAGGCGATTGCGGCTGGCGGGCCGGTGGACGGGATTGCCTTGGTCGAGGCGCTTTGGGCGCGGATGTGTGAAGGCACCCGAGAGGACGGAACGGTCATTGCGCCGAATGATCCGGCTTGGACTGCATTGAATGCGGCGGCCAAAGCGGCCAAATCTGACCCGCAGGCGTGGTTGGAGCAGCGGGTCTATTATGGCGACCTCGCGGACCACGACCAGTTCGGCGCATGTTTTGCCTATTGGCTGGCGAAGATCTGGGCGGAGGGGGTCGAGGCGACGCTGGAGGCTTACACCGCGCCCTAGCTAGCCCCAGAGTGGCAGGCCGGAGAGCGCTGTCGCGGCGATGATCAGGTAGGCAGCTGTGCGATAGGCGCGCTCGAAGCGGGGACGGAACAGCCAGTTGCCGATCATGCTGCCCGCGAAGGTGGGGATGATCAGCATAACGCCCCAGAGCACGGCTGTGAGTTGCAGCTCGCCGTAGAGCCAGAGCATCGGTAAAAGCACGACATCGGTGATAAACAGGAAGAGAAACGTGTTGGCGCGGATCACCTCTGCCGGGCGGGTGCTGGCCATGTAGAGGAGGATCACCGGCGGCCCGGGCAAGCCTGCGACCCCTTGCAGGAAGCCGGATGCGGTGCCGGTGCCATAGATCAGCGGCGGGGTAAGCGGCCCGCGATACCGCAGGCCGGAGATCAGGAAGCCCAGCATCACAAGTGCAATGATCGATACGGCGTAGCGGAACACCTCGGGTGGGGCGATGGTCAGGATATAGAGGCCGACGGGCAGGGCGACGATCAGGCCCGTCACGAGCCGCATGAGATCACGGCCCTCGCAATTGCGCATGGCGCGACGCACCAGCGGCAATGGCCCAACAAGGTCAAAGATGATGATCGTTGTGATCGCCTGAAACGGGGTGAGGACTTGCCCAGCTAACGGCAAATAGATCAAGGCAGAACCGAAGCCGGAAAACCCGCGAACGGTTGAGGCGAGGAAAGCCGCGAATGACAGCATAATGAAATCTGCGGTTTCCAGCCCAGCTAGCATCGGCGACTCTCCTTTTGCGGCGGACGTTAGCAGAAAGCGGGGAAAGAACAGCCCCTAAACAGAGGCGGTGGTGATCCTAGGTTTGGCAGGTGGCTTGTGCTAGCGTGTACACCGAATACGAAGGGAGAGGGACCATGCCAGAAAGTTTTGACGGAGGCTGCGCCTGTGGCCATGTGCGCTACCGGATGCAGGATACGCCGTTCACCGTGCATGGATGCCATTGCCGTTGGTGCCAGCGGCAATCGGGCAGCGCTTTTGCGATCAACGCGGTTATCGAGAGTGATCGGGTCGTGTTGCTGGCGGGCGCTGTGGAAGAGACGATGATTCCGTCGCCCGGTGGTAAGGGGCAGTTGATGGTCCGTTGCCCGAAATGCCAAGTCACGGTTTGGAGCCATTACTTCTTTGGTGGGTATCGGGAGGCCTTCAAGTTCATCAGGGTGGGGACGTTGGATGATCCCGACCGTTTCCCGCCGGACATCCATATTTACACCTCAACCAAGCAGCCGTGGGTGGTGCTGCCGCCTGACGCGAATGTGCATGAGGAATACTACGACGCGAAAGAGCACTTTTCGCCCGAGAGCTTGGAGCGGCGCGCGGCGGTTTTGAAAACCGCGACGCGGAATATGGAAGAGTGAAAAGACACCGCCGCGCGCTTGCGCGCCCGACGGTGTTCATGTCGCAGGGTGGTTAGAGGCCAAGCTTTGCCTTGACCAAAGCATCCACGGCGGCGGGGTTTGCCTTGCCGCCGGTGGCCTTCATCACCTGACCGACGAACCAGCCAGCCAGCTTGGGGTTTTGCTGCGCCTTTTCGACCTGCGCGGGGTTGGCTACGATGACCTCATCAACGGCGGCTTCGATAGCGCCGGTATCGGTGACCTGCTTCATGCCGCGTTCTTCGACGATGGCTTCTGGATCGCCACCCTCAGCGTAGACGATCTCGAAAAGGTCTTTGGCGATCTTGCCGGAGATATCGCCCTTAGTGATCAGGCCGACGATCTTGCCGAGTTGCTCTGGCGAGACGGGCGAGTCGTCGATGCTGTGATCTTCTTTCTTCAGGCGACCGAACAGCTCGTTGATCACCCAGTTGGCGGCGAGCTTTCCGTCGCGGCCTTCGGCGACTTTTTCGAAATAGGTGGCGTTGGCGACTTCGGCGGTCAGCACGCCTGCGTCATACTCCGAGAGCCCGAATTCGGTGACGAAGCGGGCTTTCTTCTCGTCGGGCAGTTCGGGGAGGGAGGCGGCGATGTCATCCACCCACGCCTGCTCGATCTCCAAGGGAAGGAGATCGGGGTCGGGGAAGTAGCGATAATCGTGCGCCTCTTCCTTGGAGCGCATGGAGCGAGTCTCGTTCTTGTCGGGATCGTAGAGGCGTGTTTCCTGCACGACTTCCTTGCCATCCTCCAGAAGCGCGATCTGGCGGCGGGCCTCGAAATCAATCGCCATCTGGATGAAGCGCATGGAGTTCATGTTCTTGATCTCGCAGCGGGTGCCGAGATGGGAGAAATCCTGCGTTTCTTGATACTTCTCGTAGTCACCGGGGCGGCAGACGGAGACGTTTACATCGGCGCGGAGGTTGCCGTTTTGCATGTTGCCGTCGCAGGTGCCCAAGTAGCGCATGATCTGGCGCAGCTTGCCGACATAGGCTGCGGCCTCTTCGGGGCCGCGGATGTCGGGGCGGGAGACGATCTCCATCAGGGCGACGCCTGTGCGGTTGAGATCGACGAAGGACATATGCGGGTCCATGTCGTGGATCGACTTGCCGGCATCCTGTTCGAGGTGAATGCGCTCGATGCGGACGCGCCGCGCGATGCCCGGGGCCATATCGACGATGACTTCACCATCGCCCACGATGGGGTGGTAGAGCTGGCTGATCTGGTAGCCCTGCGGCAGATCGGGGTAGAAGTAGTTCTTGCGGTCGAAGGCAGACCAGAGATTGATCTCGGCCTTCAGGCCCAAGCCGGTGCGGACGGCCTGAGCGACGCAGCCCTCGTTGATCACCGGCAACATCCCGGGCATGCCGGCATCGACGAAGGCCACATTGGAGTTTGGCTCGGCGCCGAAACGAGTGGAGGCACCGGAGAACAATTTGGCCTTGGTCGCGACCTGTGCGTGGACTTCGAGGCCGATGACAAGCTCCCAATCGCCGGTTGCGCCTGCGATGGTTTTCGGTTTCGGGGCTTCGTAGGTCAGATCGAGCATTGGCTGGACTATCTCCGCTAATCAGTCGTGGCCCTTGGGCAGAAAAGTGTTGCGCATTCTCTAGGCGAGAGGCGGCGGCGCTGCAAGTGGCGGATGTTTGCTCAGGCGTGGCGGAGAGATGCCGAAACCTGCCGCTGCTGCGCGTGACGCTGGCGAGGGTGCGCGGTGCAGGGTAGGCGGCAAGAGGAACAATCGCGCGGAGCGGAGAATGAAGATATGGATTCGGGCAGTGGCGCTTGCTGCCGGTTTGGCGGGGTGCGCGACGGTGCAGGCGGGGGAAGAGCCTGTGGTGATGCGTTGGGATCACCGGCCCGAAGCGGCGGAATGGACAATGGCGACGCGCGGCGCGCTGGCCAGTCATGGCGCGGCGCTGGTGGATTTGGTTCCGGAGGACATTGATACATGGTGCCCTGCCTATGAGACTGCGGATCGCGGCGCGCGGGAGTTGTTTTGGACGGGCCTGTTTTCGGCATTGGCCAAACATGAGAGCACATGGAACCCGCGTGCGTCAGGCGGGGGCGGGCGTTGGATCGGGTTGTTGCAGATCGCCCCGCCGACAGCGCGGCATTACGGTTGTGTGGCGCGTGACGCCGAGGCGCTGAAGGATGGCGCGGCGAACCTCTCGTGCGGGGTGCGGATCGCGGCGGTGACGGTTACGCGGGACGGCATGGTGGGAACGGGCCGCGCGGGGCTGGCAGCCGATTGGGCGCCGTTCCTTTCGGAGCGGAAGCGGGCGGATATGGTGGAATGGACCCGCGCACAGCCCTATTGCCGTAAGTGAGTGACGGTATAGGTAGCGGCCCAGTCATCAGGGAGTCGTTCCAATGGGAAAGATGCGCCGTAAGGCTGATCTGCCGAGCAAGACCTGCGCGACCTGTGGGCGGCCCTTCGCGTGGCGGAAAAAGTGGGCGAAGGTCTGGGACGAGGTGCGCTATTGCTCTGACCGATGCCGTGGTCAGGCGCGGTCCCCGTCTTTTTCAAGGAAATCATGAAACAGCTGCGCCATACTGGTAAAATAGTTTTACCAATTTTGTTGCCTATCGGAAACTTGAGAGCTATTTAGCGGGCGACCGGCATGCGAATGTATGCCAGAGCATAATTGGAGGGACGCGACATGGTAAACCGCATCGACAAGAATGGCCTGCAAGTGGCTGAGGAACTGGCCCGTTTCGTGGACGAGCAAGCGCTGCCGGGGACGGATGTGTCGGCAGAGGCGTTCTGGTCCGGTTTTGCGGAGATGATCGGTGACTTGGCCCCGAAAAACAAAGCGTTCCTCGAAAAGCGCGAAGAATTGCAGAGCCAGATCGACGACTGGCATGTGCGCCATCGCAACCAGCCGCATGATCACGAAGCCTATAAGCGGTTCCTGAAGGATATCGGTTATCTGGTTGAGGAAGGCCCCGACTTCGAGATTGATACCGCGAATGTGGATCCTGAGATTGCCTCCGTTCCCGGGCCGCAGTTGGTGGTGCCGATCACCAATGCCCGCTACGCGCTGAACGCGGCGAATGCACGTTGGGGCAGCCTTTATGACTGCCTCTACGGCACAGACGCGATGGGCACGCCTGCGCCGAAGGGCGGTTATGACCGTGGCCACGGTGCGCGGGTTGTGGCGCGGGCGCGGGTGTTCCTTGACGAAGCTTTCCCGATCCAAGGCGCGAGCCATGCGGATGTGCACCGCTACTATGTGCAGGACGGGGCGCTGTTGGTGGATGATTGCCCGCTGGCGCAGCCGGAGAAATTTGTCGGCTACAAAGGCAACCCGAAAGCGCCGGATGCGATCTTGCTGCGCAATCACGGGCTGCATGTGGAGCTGGTTTTCGACCGTGCGCACCCGATTGGCTGCCGCGATCAGGCCTTGCTCGCCGATGTGCAGATCGAAAGCGCCGTTTCGGCTATTATGGATTGCGAGGACTCGGTCGCCTGCGTGGATGCCGAGGACAAGGTGCAGGCTTATAGCAACTGGCTCGGCCTGATGCAGGGCAATCTGGAAGCGACGCTGGAGAAGGGTGGCAAGACCATTACACGCCGCCTGAACGATGACCGCCGTTACACCGCGCCGGATGGCAGCGAGTTGGTGCTGAAGGGGCGGGCGCTCCTGTGGGTGCGCAATGTGGGCCATCTGATGACCAACCCTGCGATCCTTGATGCGGATGGCAACGAGATCCCCGAGGGGCTGATGGATGCCGCGATCACGACGCTGATCGCCATTCACGACCTGAAGCGCGAAAGCGGCAATTCGGTACATGGGTCTGTCTACATCGTGAAGCCGAAGATGCACGGGCCGGAAGAAGTGGGCTTTGCCGACGAGATTTTCACCCGCGTCGAGAGCTTCCTCGGCCTGCCGCAAAACACCGTGAAGATCGGTGTGATGGACGAAGAGCGCCGCACCAGTGTGAACCTGAAGGAATGTATCCGCGCAGCGAAATCGCGCGTGGCTTTCATCAACACCGGCTTCCTCGACCGGACGGGCGACGAGATCCATACCAGCATGGAAGCAGGGCCGTTCAGCCGGAAGGACTTTATCAAGCGCAAGGCATGGATTGGCGGCTACGAGAACCAGAACGTGGATATCGGCCTTGAATGCGGACTGTCCGGCAAGGCGCAGATTGGTAAGGGCATGTGGGCGATGCCCGACCTGATGGCCGCGATGATGGAGCAGAAGATCGAGCATCCGAAATCCGGTGCGAACTGTGCGTGGGTGCCGTCTCCCACCGCCGCGACGCTGCATGCGCTGCATTACCATAAGGTCGATGTGTTCGCGGTGCAGGAAAAGCTTAAGAAGGGCGGGCGGCGTGCCTTTGTCGATACGCTGCTGGATATCCCGATGGCGAGCTACCGGAAGTGGTCGAAAGAACAGATCATCAAGGAAGTCGAGAACAACGCGCAGGGCATTCTGGGCTATGTGGTGCGCTGGATTGATCAGGGTGTTGGATGCTCCAAAGTGCCGGACATCAATGACGTGGGCCTGATGGAAGACCGCGCGACCTGCCGGATCAGCTCGCAGCACCTGGCCAACTGGCTGCATCATGGTGTGGTCAGCGAGAAGGAAGTCATGGCAGCAATGCAGAAGATGGCTGCCGTGGTGGACCGCCAGAACGAAGGCGATCCGCTTTATCAGCCGATGGCGCCTGAGTTTGACGGGATCGCGTTCCAAGCGGCATGTGATCTGGTGTTCAAAGGGCGCGAGCAGCCTTCGGGCTATACCGAGCCGGTGCTGCATCGCCGCCGGTTGGAGCTGAAAGCGGCAAACGCCAACTAAATAACAGACCCGCGGCCACGGTTGTGGCGGCGGGTTTTCTTTTCATGGGAGACTCAAATGGCGGAACTTTCACTCAACCGCGCACGGACAATCATTCGAAAGACGCTCGCCAAGGCGCGTGAGGAGGGCTTCAAGCCGCTTTCGGTCGTGGTGTTGGACACCGGCGGGCATATCAAAGCTTTTGAGCGTGAGGACGGCGCGGCGCCGGGCCGGTTCGGGATCGCGCAAGGCAAGGCCCATGGCGCAATCATGCTGGGGATGGCAGGGCGTGCGCAGATGGCGCGGGCCGAGCAGCAAGCCTACTTCATGGCGGCGATGAATGGCGTCTACGGCGGGAAGGTAGTTCCGGTGCCGGGCGGGCTTTTGGTGCGTGACAAGGCGGGCAAGATCGTCGGCGCTGTCGGTGTGACGGGCGATACATCGGATAACGACGTGATCGCCGCCGTTGCGGGGATCGAGGCCGTGGGGCTGACCGCAGAAGAATAACGCCTACTTGTTTTGGGGTTGATTGAGGGCGCGGCTGAAGCTGCGCCCTTTTCTATTGCGAAGCTGGGGGATATGCTCGCCATAACAGTCAGAGATGGATGCATATTGTTATGACGCGACCTGTGGTCGGAGTGGTCGGGAATTTTACCCTCGTGCATGATCAATATCCGGCACAAGCGGCGGGTGAAATGGTTCTTGCCGCGATTGCGGATGTGACCGGCGCCCTGCCGCTGTTGGTGCCGGGGATGCCGAGTGCCGTCGATGTTGACGACCTGCTAGAGATTTGTGACGGTATTTTCCTGCCGGGTGGTGGGCCGAATGTGCACCCCGAGGAATATGGCGAGGCGGAAACCGAAGCGCATGGGGCATTTGATCGCTGCCGCGATGCCGTGGCCTTGCCGCTGGTGCGCAAGTGCGTGGCGCGGGGGCAGCCGGTTTTGGGGGTCTGCCGTGGTTTTCAAGAAATGAACGTTGCGATGGGCGGAACCCTATACCCCGAGATCCGCGATCTGCCGGGGCGGGATAATCACCGCATGCCGCCGGACGGGACGCTGGAGGAAAAGTTTGCGCTGCGTCATAGCGTGACCTTCTCTGACGGTGGTGTTTTCCATCGGCTGATGGGGGCGCGGGAAGTGATGACGAACACACTGCACGGGCAGGGCATCAAGGATGCGGGCGAGCGGGTCGTGATCGACGGCTACGCACCGGACGGAACGCCGGAGGCGATCTACATCAAGGATGCGCCGGGCTTTGCGCTGGGCGTGCAGTGGCATCCGGAATGGAACGCTGCCAATGATCCGGTGTCGCGCCCGCTTTTCGCCGCCTTCGGCGCGGCAGTACATGCATGGGCCGCAGGGCGCTCACATCTTCGTCAGACGGCATAGGGTCGCTTGACCTTCCCCCTGCTGGAACCTCTAGCAGATCAAATACAGTGAGACAGGGAGAGCTTCGTGAAGCGGAATTCAGTAATCATGGGGGCAGTTGCGGCATTGGCGCTGGGCGGTGCGGTATGGATGATAGTGGGCGGCACAGATCAGGCGATAGCGCAGGAAAACGGCGCAGAGGGCGCGCCGCTGGTCGAGATCACATTGCCCGAGAGCCTGACCGCGAAACAGGAAATGGGCAAACGTGCGTTTGATGCTGTCTGTGCCGACTGCCATGGCGAGAATGCCACTGGCCGTTTGGGTATGGGCCCGCCGCTGGTGCACAAAATTTATGAGCCGAGTCATCATGGGGATATGGCGTTCCTGATGGCTGTCCAGCGGGGCGTGCGTGCGCATCACTGGCCGTTTGGCGACATGCCGCCGCAAAGCGGGCTTACGCCGTCGGATGTGGCGAATATCGTCGATTATGTTCGCGCGTTGCAGCGCGAGAACGGCATCGACTAACCGGCGCGGGAATTTGCGCTTGGACGGCACGAGGCGGCGGATGTGCGCCACCATTGTGGCTACCTCACCGCCGCCTGTGCGCATCTTTCACAAGATTAGACGCCGTAGAACGATACCGCCTTGTTAAACGGGGTTTCGCGTAGGCGCTGGCCGGTCAGATCAAAAAGGGCGTTACCAAGAGCGGCGGGCGCGGGCGGTGTCGCGGGCTCCCCCACGCCGCCAAGATGGCGATTGTTTTCGAGGATCGCGACCGACATCTTTGGCGCCGTGTGCATGCGCAGCGCGTCGTAATCGGGGAAGTTATACTGATCGGCTGCGCCGTCGGTGAAGGTGATCTCGCCCATCATGGCAGCGGAAAGGCCGAACAGCGCACCGCCGGTCATCTGTGCTTCGATATTGCGGCGGTCAAGCGCGGTGCCGACATCGCAGGCGATCCAAAGGTTGGTGATGCGGATGCGGCCGTTTTCTTCGACCACCTCGCAGACTTGGGCGACGGGTGTGCCGTAGCTATAGCAGAAAGACACTCCACGCCCTGTTCCGGCTGGCGTTTGGCCTGTCCAACCAGACATTTCGGCCACTTTTTCCAGCACTTTGGCGGAAGGCTCATGCTCGCGCCGGATCAGTTCGAGCCGGAATTGCAGAGGGTCGCGATCGGCCGCATGGGCCATTTCGTCGATGAAGGTATCAAAGAAGAAACCGTTCATCGAGGCGCCCACCGAGCGCCAATAGCCGACGGGAATATTCGTCGGGGCAAGGTAGCCCGTATAGCGGAAGTTGGGGATGCCGTAGGGTTGATCAAAGCCGCCGGAGACATGCTCGCGGTCGGGGCCGGGTGTCTCGCTGCCGGCCATCTTCTCGGCGGAGGCTTTCATGACTGAATGGCCGGAGACTTTCGCATCAAGCGCGATTGCTTGACCGTCTTTTACAAGACCTCGGAAACGGGCGATGGCGGCGGGGCGGTAGAAATCGTGCCGCATATCCTCTTCGCGGGTCCAAGTGACATTGATGGGAGTGTTCGGCACGGCTTGCGCAATGCGCGCGGCCAGAACGGAGAAATCCGTCTCACCGCGCCGACCGAAGCCACCGCCCATGATCGGTGTTTCGACGGTGACATTTTCGGCCGCGATGCCAAGCGCCTCGGCGACCTTGTCGCGCGTCAGGGTGGGGGATTGGTTGCCAACCCATAGTTCAATGTTGCCATTAGAGGCACGCGCGGTCGCGGTCATTGGTTCCATCGTTGCGTGCGCCAGCCAAGGGATGCGGTATTCGGCGGTAATCTCGGTGCCGTCGGTCACGCTATCTACATCGCCTTCGTCGCGGGGCGTTGCATTTGGGGTGCCGGTGTCAAGCTCTGCGGCGATCACATCGAAAAGCGCCTCGTTGGTGGCAGGGCGCGGGGACGGCCCCCAAGTTATGTCGACCGCTTCGGCGGCGCGGAAGGCGAGCCAAGTGTTGGTTGCCACAACGGCGATGCCGTCGCCGAGGTCTATGATCGCTTCGACGCCCGGCATGGAGCGGGCGGCACTGTCATCATAGCTTGCCATGCCACCACCATTCGGCACCATCCGGACGGTGGCGAAGCGCATTCCCTCCATCCGCGTGTCGATGCCGAAGCGGGCGGTGCCAGTGACTTTGCCGAGCATATCGACGCGCGGCATGTCTTTGCCGAGGTACTTCCATTCGGAGGGGTCACGGAGCGCCACGCGGGGCGGGGTGATCGCGGCGGCTTCTGCGGCGAGTTCGGCGTAGGAAAGGGCTGTGCCATCGCGGGCGATGACTTTGCCATTCTCGGTTGTGAGGTCATTGACGGACAGATCAAGCCGCGCGGCGGCTGCGAGCTTGAGGGTTTCGCGGGCTGTGGCACCCGCTTCGCGCATCCGGACAAAGCCATCCTTCATTGATGTGGAGCCGCCAGTGAGCTGCAGGCCCACGAGCTTCGCGATTTCGCCAACTTGGGTGCGCAAACCATGACGGAAATCGCCGACCTCGTAATCGAGGAAAGGCAAGCCAAGGCCAAACAGCGCGGAGTTGAAATAGGCTTTGGCAGGAGGGCCATGCAGGACGGTGATATCTTCCCATGCGACGTCGAGCTCTTCAGCAATCAGCGCAGCCCAAGTTGTATGGACACCTTGGCCCATTTCAGCTTTCGGGGCGATGAGGGTGACGCCGTCCTTGTTGATCACAACGAAGGGGTTCAGCACGGCCTCGCCCGCGGAGGAGGTGAGCGGGTTCGGTGCTGGCTTCTTGACCTGATAGACGCCAAAGGCGACGCCGCCAGCGACGGCGACCGACCCGATCAGGAAGCTACGGCGGGCGATTTTTCCAATTTTGGACATCTCAGTTCTCCGCGATCTTGGCAGCGGCGGTGTGGATTGCTGCGCGGATACGGGGGTAGGTGCCGCAGCGGCAGAGATTTCCCTCCATCGCATCGTCAATATCTGCGTCGGTCGGGGACGGGTGCCGCGCGAGGAGATCGGCGGCTTGCATGATCTGGCCGGATTGGCAGTAGCCGCATTGGGCGACCTGATGGTCGATCCATGCCTGCTGAAGTGCGGAAAGGGCATCGGGAGTGCCGTGACCTTCGATCGTGGTGACCGGCCCCCAGACATCGGCCAGAGCGACCTGACAGGAGCGCACGGCTTCGCCGTCGATATGGACTGTGCAAGCGCCGCAGGCGGCGACGCCGCAGCCGTACTTGGTGCCGGTGAGGCCGATTTCGTCCCGCAGAACCCAAAGGAGGGGGACATCATCGGGGAGATCTATCTGGTAATCGGTGCCATTGACAGAAAGGGGAGTGGACACTGCTGCCTCCGGTATTTCTTTGTTGCCGCGAATGCGTGACGTTAACGCAAAGATGGGGCTTTTGATTGCAGAGGCAAGAGGTTGAAGGTGTTTCGTGGCGTCATGAAAAGCGCAGGTTCGGGGTGACAAAGCACACGAAGGCGGGCAGGGTGGGATTATGAAAATGATCGATCTTCCGCCGCTTTGGACCTTGCTGTTTGCTGTACTGGCATACGGGGTGGCGCGGATTGACCCTTGGAACTTATCGCTGGCGCATCCGGTCACGCAATTTCTTGCAGGTATCCTGATCGGTGGCGGAGTTCTGTTGATGTTGCTGGCAGCAACCGAGATGCGCCGCCAACGCACGACGATCATCCCGCACAGGGAGGCGGACAGGCTGGTGCAAAGCGGGATCTTCCGGCGGAGCCGCAATCCGATTTATCTGGGCGATGTCCTGCTTTTGGCAGGGGTTATCTTGTGGATGGATGCGGTGTTGGGGCTGGTTCTCGTGCCTGTTTTGGCGTGGGTTCTGGAACGGCGTTTCATCATTCCCGAAGAGGACCGTTTGCGCCGGAAGTTCCGCGCTGATTTTGCCCGATACTGCGAAAAGACGCGCCGCTGGCTGTGATCTGGTGTGGCCAGTCGCGCGCCAAAGTCGCTGTTAGCGCACAAAGTGTCGAAAATTGGTTTTTCGTTGCTTGAGAAACTTTGTTGCGCGCGATAGTGGAAGGGCGACAGGACAATCAACCAAAGGGGACAGTCCGTGAAAATCGGCGCACCAAAGGAAACATTCGCTGGTGAGAACAGGGTCGCGATGACCCCTGCCTCGGCCAAGGAATTGCAGAAGCTCGGCTACGAATGCGTGATCGAGACAAAAGCGGGGGAAGCTGCTGGGTTTACCGACGCGGCCTATAAGGAGGCTGGCGTCGAGGTGGTGAAGACCGGCGCAGCGCTGTTCAAGGCCGTAGACATCGTTGCGAAGGTGCGTCCGCCTTCGGAGACGGAGGCCAAGCGTCTGACGAAGGGTCAGACTTTGATTTCGTTTTTCTATCCTGCGTCGAACGAGGCGCTGATGGAGTTGGCGCGTTCGAAGGGCGCGAGCGTGATTGCGATGGACATGGTGCCGCGCATCAGCCGCGCGCAGAAGATGGATGCGCTGTCCTCGATGGCGAATATCGCGGGCTATCGCGCGGTGATCGAGGCGGGCAACAACTTTGGCCGGTTCTTCACCGGGCAGGTGACGGCGGCGGGCAAGGTGCCGCCGGCGAAGGTGCTGATCGTGGGCGCTGGTGTGGCCGGTCTGGCGGCGATCGGGACATCGACCTCGCTGGGCGCGATGACCTATGCCTTCGACGTGCGGCCGGAAGTGGCCGAGCAGGTGGAATCGATGGGCGCTGAGTTCGTCTATCTCGATTTCGAGGAAGAACAGCAGGATGGATCTGCCAGCGGCGGCTATGCCTCTGTTTCCTCGCCGGAATTCCGTGAGGCGCAGCTGGCGAAGTTCCGCGAGTTGGCCCCTGAAATGGATATCGTCATCACCACCGCGCTGATCCCGAACCGCGAGGCGCCGGAGCTGTGGACCGAGGACATGGTGCAGGCGATGAAGCCGGGGTCGGTGATCGTCGATCTGGCGGCAGAGCGGGGCGGCAACTGCAAGCTGACCAAGGCCGACGAGCGGATCGTGACCGATAACGGCGTGATCATCATCGGCTATACCGACTTCCCCAGCCGGATGGCGCAGCAGGCCTCGACGCTCTATGCGACGAACATCCGCCATATGATGACGGACCTGACGCCCGAGAAGGACGGCACGCCGAACCACAATATGGACGATGACGTGATCCGTGGTGCCACGATCACCCATGAGGGGGAGATCACCTTCCCGCCACCACCGCCGAAGGTGCAGGCGATTGCGGCTGCTCCGAAGAAGGAAGCGGCCAAGGAGCTGACGCCGGAGGAGAAGCGCGCGGCGGAAGCTGCGGCCTTCAAGGCGCAGACCAAGAACCAGGTGACGCTGCTGGCCATCGGCGCGGCGCTGATCCTTGGCGTGGGGCTGATCCCGGATATGCCGGCGAGCTTCATGCAGCACTTCATCGTGTTCGTTCTGTCGGTGTTCATCGGCTTCCAGGTGATCTGGAACGTCGCGCATTCGCTGCACACACCGCTGATGGCGGTGACGAACGCGATCTCGTCGATCATCATTCTGGGCGCCTTGATCCAGATCGGATCGGGCGGGTTCCTCGTGATCCTGTTGGCGGCCATCTCGGTCTTTATGGCGGGTATCAACATCTTTGGTGGCTTCCTTGTCACCCGGCGCATGCTCGCCATGTTCCAGAAATCTTAAGGGGGAGCCAGAACAATGGAAAATTCGTTTACCATGGCAGCCTATGTCGTTGCCGGTGTTCTGTTCATCCTCTCGCTGGGGGGATTGTCTGGGCAGGAAAGCGCGAAACGCGCGGTGTGGTACGGCATCGTGGGGATGGCGATTGCGGTCTTTGCGACGCTGGTTGGACCGGGGGCGGGGCTGTGGCTTCTGTCGCTGGTGCTGATCGCAGCGGGTGGCCTGATCGGCTATTATGTGGCGATGCGGGTGCAGATGACCGAGATGCCGCAGCTGGTGGCGGCGATGCACTCGCTGGTGGGCCTTGCGGCGGTGTTCGTGGGCTTCAATGCCGAGATGACCATTAACCTCGTTGAAGCGGCGAAGGCTGCGGGCGAAGGCGTTGAGGGCGCGTTTGCGCTGTTGGTCGCCAAGAAAGAGCCGATTGAGATCGCGATCCTGAAGATCGAGTTGTCGCTGGGCATCTGGATCGGTGCGGTGACCTTCACCGGCTCGGTGATTGCCTATGGCAAGCTGGCGGGCAAGGTGAACTCGGCTGCGACAAAGCTGCCGGGCGGGCATCTGCTGAATGCGGCGGCGGCTTTGCTCTCGGTCGTGTGCCTTGTGTGGTATCTGAACGCGGGCGCGATGCTGCCCCTGTTGATCCTGACGGCGGCGGCGCTGTTCATCGGCTATCACCTGATCATGGGGATCGGCGGCGCGGACATGCCGGTGGTTGTGTCGATGCTGAACTCCTATTCGGGGTGGGCCGCGGCGGCGATTGGCTTCAGCCTCGGCAACGACCTGCTGATCGTTGTGGGTGCCTTGGTCGGTTCGTCGGGCGCGATCCTCAGCTACATCATGTGTAAGGCGATGAACCGGTCGTTCATCAGCGTGATCCTCGGGGGCTTTGGCGGCGCTGCGGGGCCGGCGATGGAGGTCGAGGGCGAGCAGATCGCGATCGAGGCGGATGGTGTGGCGCAGGCTCTGGACGAGGCCGACAGCGTGATCATCATCCCGGGCTACGGTATGGCGGTGGCGCAGGCGCAACAGAACGTGGCGGAACTGACCCGCCGCCTGCGGGCCAAGGGCAAGAACGTGCGCTTTGCCATTCACCCCGTTGCGGGGCGCTTGCCGGGGCATATGAACGTGCTGTTGGCGGAAGCGAAGGTGCCCTATGACATCGTGATGGAGATGGACGAGATCAACGAGGACTTCCCTGAAACGGACGTGGCCATCGTGATCGGCTCCAACGACATCGTGAACCCTGCGGCACAAGAAGACCCGAACAGCCCCATCGCGGGTATGCCGGTGCTGGAATGCTGGAAGGCCAAGCAGGTGTTCGTCTCCAAGCGGGGACAGGGCACGGGCTATTCGGGCATCGAAAACCCGCTCTTCTACAAAGAAAACACGCGCATGTTCTACGGCGATGCCAAAGCAAGCCTCGATACCCTGCTGACAAAAATCAGTTAACGGGCAGGCAGATTGGATTTGAGAAACCCCCGCTTCGGCGGGGGTTTTTGTTTGCCATGACGGGATGGGCTGCTGAAGTTCTTGATTTGTGGTGCGTGATGTTCGACCCTCGCAGCCATTGATGGCGATTATGGCGAATTGCATTTTGACTGATGATTATGCGCCAAAGGCCAAGGACCGTGGCGACACGGTTTTGTGTTTTCACTATGGCCAGTCGAACTCGGGAGTGGCGCCTTCGGGGCCGGTTATCGATGTGCGAACTCGATGGGATCATAAGGTTCTCACGTTCGATGATGTGTTTCGTGAAACTGTTGGCGGCACGCGGGGGTTTTTGGGGCATCCGCCTGTTACGAAAGCGGAGCGGCTTATACCCGCACGGGATGAGGCGACCGGCGTGCAATCAATTGTGCGGGCTACTGGGCAGGCTTTCTTACAACGTTGCGAAGGCGTGCGGCCGGATGTGCTGGTGCGGACTGCGGGCATCGGTGGGCAGGGCTTTGTAGATAAGAACGGCATTCACCGCTACGCCGATAATGGCGAGAAATCGCATGTGTATGTGAACCTTATTGCTGCGATCCAACATGGGGCGGCGCTGTCAGAAGCCCGTGGGAGGCCCGCATCGAAGATATTCATTGCGTTCAGTCATGGCGAGAATGACCGGACGATGAGTGGCGCGGCATATGAAGAACATCTGCTGGCGCTGATGGCGGACATTGAAGCCGATCTTTCAGAGTTGGACCTTCCCATTCACTGGTTCCTCGATCAGCCCGCAGGAACGGGTGCGCCGGGGACGGGTAACAACTGGCCTAATCGGTTGGCGGTGCGCGCGCTTTGTGACCGCCGTATCGATTGCACCTTTGTCGGGCCTCGCTACCAATTTCCGTTCTACACTCATGAGGATGGTTTTCAGGATCCGATCCATACTAGCAGCCTGGGAAAGGTGTTGCTGGGCGAGGTCTTTGGCAGTGCGATGGCGGCGGTGGACCGAGGGGACGAGTGGAAGCCGGTTGCGGTGACATCCGCGCAGCGTGATGCGGAGCAGATCATGTTGCAATTCTCTGGCCCTGTGACGCTCGTGCCGGAAATCCTGCCGCGCCAGCCGGAAGAGGTGGGGATTTTGCACGGGTTCTATGCGCCCAGAACCCGCGTCACGCGGGTGTCTCTCTCTGGACCTGATCGGGTCTTGGTGGAGACAGAAGACCCTGCGCGGGAGATCTGCTACGCCTTTCGTGGTAGCGACAAAATCATCCGCAACGGGACGGTGGATCACGTCGATGCCTATGCGCTGGGGCGGGGTGATTTGGTAGAAGCAGATCCGTTTGACAGTTTGCTGCTCCCCGGAAGAGTGCAGCATAAATTCGTTGCTGGATTTCAGGTGATTTTTGACGCTGATGGACGCCCAAGAACGGGGTGAAAGAAGGCATAATTTGATCATTTTATAGTGGAAAACGGGGGTTTTTGCCGATTTTTGCGGAAATTTTTGGAAATCAAAAAATTTCTCTTGAAACGACTCAACAAAAGCGACAAACGCCCGCGCACAGACGCCAACGCACGCACCTCTGGCCACGATCGGGCGCATCTCCCGACACGCGTTTACGCAGCGACGGTAACGTCTCCCTTGGAAGTGAGCGGTCATAGATGGCCGGGTCTATAGGAGATGACCATGACGATGCATTTTGCGGGGGCGTCCGCCTCCGAAGCTATTGTAAATCCCTCTCGCCTCGATCAGTTCGTCGCGGAAACTGTATTTGACCGGCCGACGCTGGTGATTGATGTCGACCGTGTCGAGCAGCAGTATCATGCGCTGAAGGCGGGGTTGGGCCGTGCCGACATTCACTACGCGGTCAAAGCTAACCCTGCGCGGGACATCATTGCGCGGCTGGTGGCGCTGGGGTCGCATTTTGATGCGGCGTCGCGCGCCGAGATCGAGCTGTGCCTGAGCCAAGGCGCGAAACCGGAGCACATCTCCTTCGGCAACACCATCAAGCGGCCCTCCGACATCGCCTTTGCATGGAACGCGGGGATTGGGATTTTTGCAGCCGATGCCGAGGAAGAGCTGGAAAAGATCGCCGAACATGCGCCTGGTGCGCAGGTCTATATCCGCCTGATCGTTGAGGTGAGCGAGGCCGACTGGCCGTTGACCCGCAAGTTCGGCTGTGACCGTGATACCGCGATCCGTTTGCTTGGCTACGCGAAGGCGTTGGGGCTGGATCCGGTTGGCTTTTCGTTTCATGTGGGCAGCCAGACGCGGCAGGCCGCGATGTGGGGACCGGCGCTGGATGGGCTGGCCGCGATCTGGCACGCCGCCAAAGCGGAAGGGCATGCGCTGCGCCTGCTGAACATCGGTGGTGGCTTTCCGGCATTCTACGACGAAGAGATCGAAGCGCCGACGGCCTATGCTGCCGGTGTTATGGATATGGTTCTCGCGCGGTTTGGTGATGTGGAAACCATCATGGCCGAGCCGGGCCGTGGCATGGTGGCCGAGGCGGGTGTGATCGTATCGGAAGTGATGCTGGTCAGCCGTAAATCGGACCGTGACCTGCACCGCTGGGTCTATCTCGATATTGGCCGTTTCTCTGGCTTGGCGGAAACCGAGGGCGAGGCGATCCGTTACCATTTTGAGACAGCGAAAGACGCAGACCCGATGGGGCCGTGCATCATGGCGGGGCCGTCGTGCGACAGCGCGGATGTGCTTTACGAGAAGCGCCCGATGCCGCTGCCGCTGACGCTGAAGGCAGGTGATCGGGTGCTGATCCGCAATACTGGTGCCTATACCTCGACCTATTCTTCGGTTTGTTTCAATGGCTTCCCGCCGCTGGACGTTGTGACGATCTAAGACCTCCCAACAAGATAGAGAGCGCCCGGCGGTGGAGACACGCGCCGGGCGTTTTCGTTTGTACAGCGCTCTGCGGGTATCGTATGCAATGGTGTGCAGATAACTTATTGATAATGAACAATTTTATTGTGGACTTGGGGGAATTTCTCGCTACGGTGCGGGAAAACTGCTATGGCTGAGAGATTATGGCGAAAATCGAAGATCATCCGCTTCGCTATGCGCTGGCCAATGAGCTGCATGCGCGGCCTTTCCCATCGGTCGAGGCGCCAGGGCGGGCGGCGTATCTCGCCCTCAAGCCCGCGCATAATGCAGCTGGGCGGGACCGTGACGCGGAGCGTGCGCACCTGATTGACTTGCTGGACAGGTTCGGCGCGCCCCATCCGCAGCCGGATGCCACGCATTATTTCGGCCAGATCGGGCGGCATGTGCTGAAATGGGAAAGCCATACGGAATTTGTGACTTACACCATTTTTGGTGAGGGCATCGCTGAGCGGCCATTTGATGCCGCGACTTTCGCGCTCTTTCCGCAAGACTGGCTGGACGTGGCGCCTGGGACGCGCATGACGTCGGCCTTGATCCGCGTTGAACAGGCAGAAGGCGATGAGGGGATCATTGACAAAGTGCGCGATTGGTTCGTGCCAGAAAGCCTCGCCATTAGCCGGATGCTGGATGACGATCTGGTGGTGGCTGCCGATTTTCGTATTGATGAGGCAGGACATATGCGGTTCGCGCTGTTTGCCCGCCCCTCCACTGGCGCGCGCAGGATCGGGCGGGTGGTCCAGCGGCTCTGCGAGATCGAGACTTACAAGGCGATGTCGATGCTGGGGCTTGCGAAGGCGCGCGAGTTGGGCGCGCAGATGGGCCTGCTGGAAAAGCAGCTTTCGGCACTTGTCGCGGATATGTCGGGGCCGATGACAAGCCCAAGTGAGACGCTGCACTCCTTGTTGGAAATCTCATCGGCGCTGGAGCATATCGTTGCGAAATCGAGCTTTCGGTTCGGCGCGACGGGCGCCTATGAGACGATTGTGAACCAGCGGATCGAAGTGCTGCGCGAGGAGCGGTTTCACGGACGCCAGACGTTTGCTGAATTCATGATGCGGCGGTTTGATCCGGCGATGCGAACAGTCAAATCCACCGAGGCGCGGCTGGAAAAGATGGCGGCGCGGGCGATCCGCGCAAGCGAGTTGTTGCGGACGCGGGTGGATGTGGAGCGCTCCGCGCAAAATCAGGATTTGCTAAAGTCGATGGACCAGCGGGCGGATATGCAGCTGCGCTTGCAGCGCACTGTCGAGGGGCTATCGGTGGTGGCGATAAGTTATTATGGGGTCGGTTTGGCGATGTATCTTCTCGGGCCGTTGGAGAAGTTATTTGGCGTTCCGAAGCCCTTTGTTGCGGCGGCGGTGACGCCGGTGGTGATCGCGGGCGTGTGGCTGATGATTCAGCGGATCCACAAGAAAATGCACTGACGCCACGCTGGCTTGCGCTGGCGGGAATGCGGGATAGGCTGCGCTGAAACAACAAGCGGAGCGGCAATGCGATTCCCCATCAATGATCAGACACCAATGACGCATAGTGCCACGCTGCCGGAGGCGGCAGATGTGGTGGTGATCGGTGGCGGGATTGCAGGTGTCTCGGCGGCGATCTTCGCGGCCGAGCAAGGGCTACGGGTCGTGCTGCTGGAGAAGGGGCGGATTGCGGGCGAGCAATCGAGCCGCAACTGGGGCTGGATCCGCGCGCAGGGGCGGGATGCGGCGGAAATTCCTGTGATGCTGGAAGCAGGTGGCCATTGGCGGAAATGGGATGCGGCGCTTGGTGGCGCGACGGGGTTGCAGCAGACGGGTGTTTGTTATCTGGCCGAGGACGATGCCACTGTCGCGAAATATGCCGAATGGCTGCCGAACGCGCAGGCGCATGGCATGAGTACGCGCATCCTATCGGCTAGGGAGGCTGCAGACCTGCTGCCGGGCAACCGGAACGCCTATCGCGGGGCGTTGTGGACACCAGATGACATGCGGGCCGAGCCGTGGCTGGCGGTGCCCGCGCTGGCGCGGATGGCGGCGGAAAAAGGTGCGTTGATCCGTGAGGGCTGCGCGGTGCGTGGGCTGGATATCGCAGCCGGGCGTGTAAGCGGAGTGATCACCGAAAGCGGGACCATTCGCGCGGATGCGGTGATCCTTGCCGGTGGTGCGTGGTCGTCGCTTTTGTTGCGGCGGCACGGGGTTTTCATCCCGCAGCTTTCGGTAAGGTGCACGGTCGCGGCAACGGGGCCGATGCCAGAGATTTTCACCGGCGGGGCGGTCGATTCAAAACTGGCTTTCCGGCGCCGGATGGACGGGGGCTACAGCCTTGCGCCAGCGGGGTATCATGAGCTGTATATCGGACCAGATGCATTTCGGGCGTTCAGGGGGTATCTGCCGCAGCTTTGGGCGGACCCGATGGGAACGGTTTATCGCCCGCTCGCGCCGCGCGGTTTCCCCGATGGGTGGGGCACGTCGCGCCGATGGGCGCTGGATGGGGAGAGCCCTTTCGAGAGGATGCGGATTCTGGACCCTGCGCCGAATGAGGCGAAGGTGGCCGAGATCAAGCGACGTTTCGAGGCAGCATATCCCGAATTGGGGCCGGTACCGATTGCGGCCAGTTGGGCAGGGATGATCGACACCATGCCGGACGTCGTGCCGGTGGTGGATACGATCTCTGACCTGCCGGGGCTGACGGTTGTGACGGGGATGAGCGGGCATGGATTCGGAATCGGGCCGGCCTTTGGGCAGATCGCGGTGGCGATGGCGACCGGCGGAGAGTTAGGTCATGATATGAGCCGGTTCCGCTACGGGCGGTTCCATGACGGGACGCGGCTCGTTCCGGGGCCGAACCTGTAGCCCATTGCACCCGCCGCTAATGGGCATAGATTGTACGACATCACCGCGCTGCGGCGTGGGTCATTTCACATCTGACAGATCGAGGACTGGATATGCCCATCAAGAACCGCTTTGCCGAACTGATGCCCGATATCACGGAATGGCGGAGAGACATTCATTCCCATCCCGAGATCCTTTTCGAGACACATCGGACGGCGGCGCTGGTGGCTGAAAAGCTGCGCGCCTTTGGTGTGGATGAGGTGACCGAGGGGATCGGACGCACGGGTGTCGTTGGGGTGATCAAGGGCAAGGAAACCGGCTCTGGCCGCGTGATTGGCTTGCGGGCGGATATGGATGCGCTGCCGATCGAGGAGGCGACGGGGTTGCCCTATGCCTCCAAGACCCAAGGCGCGATGCATGCTTGCGGCCATGACGGGCATACGGCGATGCTGCTTGGGGCGGCGCAGTATCTTGCTGAGACGCGGAATTTTGACGGGACGGTCGTGGTGATCTTCCAGCCAGCCGAAGAGGGCGGCGGCGGTGGGCGCGAAATGTGTGAAGACGGGCTGATAGCGCGGTGGGGCATTCAGGAAGTTTACGGGATGCACAATTGGCCCGGAGTGCCGATGGGCAGTTTCGCGATCCGGCCGGGGCCGTTTTTTGCCAGCACGGATCAGTTCGAAATCACGGTAAAGGGTAAGGGCGGGCATGCCGCGAAACCGCATGAGACGATTGACGCGAACCTTGTGGCGGCGCAGATCGTGGTCGCGCTGCAGAGCATCGCCAGCCGCAATGCCGATCCGGTGGAGCAGGTTGTCGTGTCTGTGACCTCTATGGAAAGTTCATCGAAAGCGTTCAACGTGATCCCGCCGCGCCACGCGATGAAAGGCACTGTGCGGACGCTTTCGCCCGAGATGCGGGCGATGGCGGAGCGGCGGCTTACGACGATCGTGCATTCGGTGGCCGAGGCCTTTGGCGCGGAGGCGGAACTGAAATACCATCGCGGCTATCCAGTGATGGTCAACCATGATGAGCAGACGGAATTCGCCGCCGAGGTCGCGCGGGCCGTTTCGGGCGATTGCGCGGAAGCGCCGCTCGTGATGGGGGGCGAGGATTTTGCCTATATGCTGGAAGAGCGCCCGGGTGCCTATATCCTTGTGGGCAATGGCGACACGGCGCCGGTGCATCATCCTGAATACAACTTCAACGATGAGGCGATACCAGCAGGGTGCAGCTGGTGGGCGGAGATTGCCGAACGGAGGATGCCGTTGCGCTAGGCGCGATGATTAGCCGCCTGTGTGGCTCATGTGGCGGCTGACGCGACCGGCGACATCCTGACGGGAGTAATCGAAGTCATGACCGCGCGGTTTCAGCGAAATGGCCGCGCGGATGGCGTCTTCAAGAACTGCGTCATCCTGTGAGGCGCGCAGCGGTTTGCGCAGGTCGCAATGGCCCTCTTGCCCAAGGCAGGTGTAAATCTCGCCTGTGCAGGTGATCCGCACGCGGTTGCAGCTTTCGCAGAAATTATGCGTGAGCGGCGTGATGAAGCCGATCTTCTGGCCGGTTTCTTCGAGCCGGACGTAGCGGGCGGGGCCGCCGGTGCGCTCTGCCAGATCGGTCAGGGTGTATTGTTCGGCGAGGCGCGCGCGGAGGTCGCTCAGCGCCCAGTATTGGCCGAGGCGGTCCTCATTGCCAATATCGCCCATCGGCATAACTTCGATGAAGGTGAGGTCCATATCGCGCGAGGCGCACCATTCAGCGAGGGTGAACAGCTCGTCTTCGTTGAAGCCTTTGAGAGCGACGGTGTTGATCTTCACGCGCAGACCGGCACGCTGGGCGGCATCGATGCCGCGCAGAACTTGTGGCAGGCGGCCCCAGCGGGTGATATCCGCGAATTTTTGCTCGTCCAGCGTATCGAGCGAGACATTCACGCGGCGCACGCCAGCGGCATAGAGCTGATCTGCGAAGCGTTCGAGCTGGCTGCCATTGGTGGTGAGGGTCAGCTCTTTTAACGCGCCGCTTTCAAGATGGCGCGACATGCCGTCGAAGAAGGTCAGAATATCGCGGCGGACGAGCGGCTCGCCGCCGGTGATGCGCAACTTCTCGACTCCGAGGCCAATGAAGGCGGAGCAGAGGCGATCGAGTTCCTCAAGTGTCAGAAGTTCCTTCTTGGGAAGGAATGTCATGTTCTCCGACATGCAGTAGACGCAGCGGAAATCGCAGCGGTCGGTGACCGAGAGGCGCAGGTAGGTGATTGCGCGCTGAAAGGGATCGACGAGAGGCTGTGTCATAAGTGAAAGCTAGGTCGTGTGCGGTTCAGCCGCAAGTCAAATGACCGAGATTGTTGCGTCTTGGGGCGCTGCTGGCATAGCCTCGGCTTATGACTCGCGTTTCATTCTATCTCGGGCTTGCGTCCATGGTCATTTTGTCCGGTTGTGCTGCATTGCCGGACAGGTTTTCGGGACTTTTTGGCGGTGGGGGCGATGGGCTCCTCCCTGCGCCGGAAGCGGTCAGCGAGCAGACGCTGGATGATTCCCCGCCGCCGCCGCCGCCGGAGGGGGCGAGCACGGTCGAGGAATTCGACACCACAGATGATGCCGATCGCGCGGCCGCGCTGGCGGTGGAGAGCGGCAATAGCGGATCGCTTGGTGTGACGACCGTGACCTTGGGCGATATCGCGCAGGCGGGGATTTGGCTGCGGACGCCTTTGGTGACTGAGTTGCAAATGGGACGTGCCGTGGCAGGCGGTGAGAGCATCAACATTGAACTACGGCCAAGTGGCGGTGCGGTGGGTTCGGGTAGCCAGATGAGCCTTGCCGCGATGCGGCTTTTGGGGCTGTCACTGGCGGATGTTGTCGAAGTCGCTGTTTTTGTGAATTAGGCTGGGAGGAGGCGCGCGGCCTCTTTTCGCGCGAAGGGTTTCATCGCGTCGCCATGCTCGGTGAGGAAAGCGCGCACGCGGTCCGGATCGCGCGGTGACAGATCGCGTAGCCACCAGCCAATTGCCTTTTGGATGAACCAACGCCGGTCGGGGACGTAGCTTGCGGCCCAGCTGAGCACCACTTCGCGGATGGCGAGGTCCGCGGGCTTTGGGTGGGGCATCTTGGTCCAAGGCAAGGTCATGACAAGCACCGCGCGGCGGGTCCAGAGGTGATCCGATGTCGTCCAGTCGCGGAGGGTGGCGATCCGCGTCGGATCAGCCAGGAGGCGGCGCTGGCCGGCCATGCTGGCGTGATCTGCAATGGCCCAGCTATCGAAATCGGGCACCCAAGAGCAGATCAGCTCCCATGCGGCGGTATCTTCGGGGCGGATGCGGGCTTGAATGAGCAGTTTGGCAGCGGCGACGCGGGCTTCGTAAATGTCGCTCTGCCAAAGCCCGTCTGCGAGAGCGAGGCGGGTGGGGAGGTCCACCGCTGCACGCCATTCCTTTGTCAGCGCGTCGATCTGGGGTGTGGACAGCCCGAGGTAGCGGCGGGGAATCTTGTGATAGGCGGCCATTTCCGCTGCTTTTTGCGGGTTTTCCTGCGCTTCGAGCGCGGCAATGGCGGCTTCAGGTGTCATTCCACCGTGACCGATTTCGCCAGATTGCGCGGCTGGTCGACATCGGTGCCTTTGACCACAGCAGTGTGATAGGCCAAGAGCTGCGCGGGGATGGCGTAGAGGATCGGTGCGAGGAACGGATCGACCTGCGGCATGATGATTGTGTTCCACACGCCCTCGCCAGCGGTTTCGGCGCCTTTGCTGTCGGTGACGAGGAGCACCTTGCCGCCGCGTGCCATGACCTCTTGCATGTTCGAGACTGTCTTGTCGAAGAGGGCATCGGTAGGGGCCATGACGATTACGGGCACTTTCTTGTCGATCAGGGCGATAGGGCCGTGTTTCAGCTCGCCAGACGCGTAGGCTTCGGCGTGGATGTAGCTGATTTCCTTGAGTTTCAGCGCACCTTCATGGGCGAGCGGATACATCGCGCCGCGCCCGAGGAAGAGGATGTCGCGGGCCTCTGACAACTTGCGGGCACTTTCCGCGCAGGCCTCTTCGGTGCCGAGTGCGTGGTTGAAGAGGCCGGGAAGGGCTTTGAGAGATGCGGTTTTCGCGGCTGCTTCGGCGGCGGTCAGATGGCCGCGGGCGCGACCGGCTTCGATGGCGAGGAGCGCCATAACAGCAAGCTGGCAGGTGAATGCTTTGGTCGAGGCAACGCCGATTTCTGCGCCAGCGTAGATCGGCAAAGCAAGGTCGCTTTCGCGGGCGATGGAGCTTTCCTGCACATTGACGACAGACACGATCTGGTCGGCCTTACCCGCGCAGTAGCGCAGGGCGGCAAGGGTATCGGCGGTTTCACCCGATTGGGAAACGAAGAGCGCGACTGTGCCTTTAGTAATAGGTGGTTCGCGGTAGCGGAATTCGGACGCGACATCGAGCTCGACCGGGATACGAGCGACCTGCTCGAACCAGTATTTCGCGACCATGCAGGCGAAATAGGCGGTGCCGCAGGCGACCATCGTGAGGCGGTCGATCTTGGTGAAATCGAGCCCAGCGCCGGGGAGGGTGATGGCATCGTTCTGGATATAGTGGGCGAGGGCGTCGGCCAGAACGACGGGCTGTTCAGCGATTTCCTTTGCCATGAAGTGCTTGTAGCCGCCTTTGTCGATCTGGGCGGTGTCGATCTGCACCAGTTTGACGGGGCGGTTGGCGAGATTGCCGTCGCTGTCGCGGATTTCGATGCTGTTGCGGGTGAGGATGGCCCAATCGCCTTCGTCCAGATAGGTGATCCGGTCGGTCAGAGGGGCCAGCGCGATGGCGTCGGAGCCGACGAAGACCTCGCCGTCGCCGTGGCCGATTGCCAAGGGGGAGCCTTTGCGGGCGACGACCATGAGGTCGTCCTCGCCGGAGAAGAGGAAGGCCAGCGCATAGGCACCCTCAAGGCGGGCGATGGTTTGTTCGGCGGCGTCGCGCGGGGCGAGGCCCTGATCGCGGTAGTATTGGGCGAGGAGGGCGACGGTTTCTGTGTCGGTCTCGGTCTGATGGGCGATGCCGTTTTCAGCGAGGAATGCGCGCAATTCGCGGAAGTTTTCGATAATCCCGTTGTGGACGACCGCGACATCGGAGGCGCTGTGCGGGTGGGTGTTCACGAGCGTCGGTGCGCCGTGGGTGGCCCAGCGGGTGTGGCCGATGCCTGCGGTGCCGGAGAGCGGCTCGGTGACGAGCAGATCAGCCAGATTGTAGAGTTTGCCCACCGCGCGGCGGCGATCGAGCGCACCGTCATCGACGGTGGCGATGCCTGCGCTGTCATAGCCGCGATATTCGAGGCGGCGGAGCGCTTCAACGAGGATCGGAGCGGCCTGGTGCTGGCCTAGGATGCCGACGATACCACACATGTTACTGCTCCTTCTTTGCGGATTTGCGGGCGCGGAGCGAATCCATCAGGCGCTTTCCAAGGCCGGGTTTGTTCACTTGTTTTGCGCGGGCGACGGAAAGGGCATCAGCGGGAATATCCTGTGTGATGACCGAGCCGGAGCCAGTGAGGGCGCGGTCGCCAACGGTGACGGGGGCCACGAGCATGGTATTGGAGCCGATGAACGCCTCGCGACCTATCGTAGTGCGGTGTTTGAACACGCCGTCATAGTTGCAGGTGATGGTGCCCGCGCCGATATTGGTGCGCGCACCGACCGAGGCATCGCCGATATAGGAGAGGTGATTAACCTTCGCGCCTTCGTCGATGGTGGCGTTCTTGATCTCGCAGAAATTGCCGACATGGACATCCTCGGCCAGCTCCGCGCCGGGGCGGAGGCGGGCGAAGGGGCCGACAGTCGCGCCGCGGCTGACGTGGCAGCCTTCGAGATGAGAGAAAGCGCGGATGCGGGTGCCGCTTTCGATTGTGACATCGGGGCCGAAGATCACGTTCGGTTCGATTATGGTGTCGCGGCCAATCACCGTGTCATGGGCGAAAAAGACGGTTTCAGGCGCGGTGAGCGTAACGCCGTTTTCCATCGCCTCGGCGCGGGCGTTAGCCTGAAAGATGCGTTCTGCGGCGGCCAGTTGTGCGCGGTCGTTGACGCCCATCGTCTCTGCCTCGGGGCAGGTGACGGCGGTGGCGGACAGCCCGCGCTCGTTGGCGATGGCGACGATGTCGGTCAGGTAAAACTCGCCTGATGCGTTGTCGTTCCCGACCTCATCGAGAAGGGAGAAGAGTGTCGTTGCATCCGCGCAGAGAACGCCGGAATTACAGAAGGTAATGGCTTTCTCAGCATCGGTTGCATCTTTGAATTCGACGATGGAGTCGAGCGTGTCACCTGCCATTTTCAGGCGGCCGTAGCGGTCCGGATCGGCGGCCTCGAAGCCGAGGACGACAACGGCGTGGCTTTGACGCGCGGCGCGCATGGTTTCGAGCGTCTCGGGGCGGATGAAGGGGGTGTCACCGTAGAGAACGATCACGTCGCCTGAAAACCCAGCCAAAGCGTCACGCGCTTGAAGGACGGCATGCGCGGTGCCGAGTTGCTCGGTCTGTTCGACGGTGGCGGTGTCTGGGTTCCAATCCTGCACGGCCTTGGTGACTTGCGCGGCGCCGTGGCCGGTGACGACGACGATCCGCTCAGCCTCGATGGCGGTGGCTGCCTTGATCGAATGAACGACCATTGGCGCACCGGCGACCTGATGGAGCACTTTTGGAAGGTCCGAATTCATTCGGGTGCCCATTCCTGCGGCAAGAATTACGCAAGCGACGCTCATAATACCTCTATCGAAACATATTTTTGCACTCTTACTACATGGCTTTCGTGCCAGCGCAAGCGAAGTGGCTTCACAAGACCTTTCGAAACGTTACATGTGCGGGGAGCAATAGGAGACGCCATGCGCAGTGTCATTTTTGATCTTGATGGAACCTTGGCGGATACGAGCCGCGACCTGATCAACGCGGCGAATGTCTGTTTTCGCGACTTGGGTTTAGGCGATGTGTTGGACCCGCTGACGGATGGCTGGGTGGGAATGCAGGGCGGCAAGGCGATGCTGCGCGAGGGTTTCCGGCGAACGGGAAGCTATGGTGACGCAGAAATTGAGTGGCAGTATCCGCGTCTGTTGGAGGCTTATTCGGAGGCGCTGGATCATCATACGACGCTTTTCCCCGGTGTGGCAGAGGCGGTCAAAGAGCTTTCGGCGCTGGGCTATTGCGTGGGGATTTGCACGAACAAACCCGAAGCGCTAGCGGAACGGTTGATGGTCAGCCTTGGGGTGCGGGATTTATTCGGCTCGCTTGTTGGGGCTGATACGCTCCCTGTACGCAAGCCTGACCCCGCACCATTGCGCGAAGCAATCAAGCGGGCGGGCGGTGACCCTGCGCGCGCGGTTCTGGTGGGAGACACGATCACCGACCGTGAGACAGCGCGGGCGGCGGGCATCGCCTCGATCCTCGTGACATTCGGGCCGCTGGGCGATGCGGTGCGCGAGATGCTGCCACAAGCTTTGTTGGACGATTACGCGGAACTGCCGGATGTGGTTTCGGCGTTGATTGGCTGAGACAGTAGGCGCGAGAGTTCCGAGAGGGGCGTGGTATCCAGTGCGTTGATCGCGTTTTCGATTGCGGCGGCGCGTGCGGTTCCTACTGCCGGATCTGCGATTGAGTGAAACTTCGCGCGCAATTCGGTATCGGTTGGCGGCGACGTGGCATCCCAACGAGGCTCGTGCCACTCACTTTGCAGTTCGCTCCCATCCGTCAACACCAAGGTCGTGCGGGCGAGGCGACGATTGGGGAATGCAGCATTGGCGACCTCTGCTTCGCGCATGATCATGCTGTCGGACAGGCGCAGGATTTCGGGGTCGGTCAGCGCATCGTCGGAAATGTCGGCGGGTGTGATGCCGCCGCGCACCATCGCCACGGCGCAGGGGAAGGAGGTCGAATACTGGGCCTCTTCGGTCGAGGCGGGGCGGCGGGTCGCGAGGCGGGTGGATTCGTGAAAACTTTCGACCTCGATCCGCGCGACCTGATCGGAGGTCAGACCATGCTGGCGGCGGAGTGTGAGAAGCGCCTCAACAGGCGGCTGTGCCCAGCGGCAGACAGGGTAGGGCTTGAAATACTGCTCCATGATCGCCCAACGGCTGCCGAGGTCCGCCCAGTAGGTGGGCGCATTCTCAACAGTGATCGCAGGTGCGCCGGTAAAACCGCGGGCGGCGAGGTCGATGGCGGAGACGCCGCACATGGCGCCCCAGCCGGAGCCGTCTTTGAGCATGGTCGGGTGATCAATGCAGCGCATCATTTGACTGCGCGGGCCGTGATACTCGGCAATGCCGAGGGCGTGGCGTGTTTGATCGGGCGACAGCCCCGCAAGGCGAGCGCCAGAAGCCGCGACGGCCACGGCACCCCAACTGCCGGAGGTGTGATAGTCGGGGGCGGTGGCGTGCTGTGCCTCGGCCACGCGGGCGCCGAATTCGTAACCAACGGCAAGCGCGGTGAGGAAGGCGCGGCCATCCGCTTCGTGCCGGTGGGCGAGGGGCCAGAGGCCTGCAAAGGTTGGGCTACCGATATGGCCTTTGGCGGGGTTGTAGCCGTCATGGCCGTCGAGCGCGTCAATCGTCATGCCGGCCGCCAAGGCGACGCCAGAGGCGCTGGAGCTGCGGGTATCGAGCAGCATCGGGAAATTGCCGCCAAATTCGGCATGGGCGTGGTCGCGAATGATGGTGCTGAGACGTGTTTGCGCGCCGCCGATAGCGATGCCGACAAGATCGAGCAGGCACAGACGCGCCCGCGCTTGGCAGTCGGAAGGGAGGTCATCCCATGCGAGGGACAGGGCGAAATCGAGCGGTGCGGGTGTTTGGGTCATGAGGGCCTCCGTTGAGCAGAGCGTCAGCGAGAGACAGTGAGAAGTCTGGATCAATCGCGACATGGCGGGTCGCATGACAGCATTGACGACGCTTGCCCAACTTATCAATGTGCCGCCATGACAGAGATATTCACAGGCAGTTTCACCCAGCAGGAGCCGATTCCCGAGGACGGGATCGCGGCGGCGTTGGGGGTGATGAAAAGCGGTCGACTGCACCGCTATAACACAATTGACGGCGAGATCGCGCAGACGGCGTTGCTCGAAGAGGAATTTGCGGCGCAAACCGGCGCATCCTACTGCCTTGCAGTTGCATCCGGCGGCTATGCGATGACCACGGCGCTGCGCGCCAGTGGCGTTGAGCCGGGGGATGCGGTGCTGACGAATGCATTCACGCTGGCACCGGTGCCGGGAGCAATTGCGGCTGTCGGTGGGCGCCCGATTTTTGTGGGCGTGACAGAGGGGTTAGTGATCGACCTCGATGATCTTGAAGAAAAGATCGACCAGGCGAATGTTCTGCTGTTGTCGCATATGCGGGGCCATATCTGTGATATGGAACGGCTCATGCAGATCTGTGACGACGCCGGTGTGACGGTGATCGAGGATTGTGCGCACACGATGGGCGCGGACTGGAACGGCGTGCCCTCAGGGCGGTGGGGCAAGTTCGGGTGCTATTCGACCCAGACCTATAAGCATGTGAACTCAGGTGAGGGGGGCTTCCTCATTACGGATGACGAAGAAGGCATGGCGCGGGCTATCATCCTCTCTGGCAGCTATATGCTCTACGAACGCCACCGTGCTGCGCCATCGCGCGAGGTGTTTGAGCAGGTGAAATACGTCACGCCGAATATCTCGGGGCGCATGGATAACCTGCGGGCGGCGATTCTCCGCCCGCAAATCAAGGATTTGCCGCGGCAGTGCCAACGCTGGAACGCGCTATACAAGGTGGTCGAGGAAGGCCTGCGCAACACGCCCGGGCTGGCGATTGTGGAGCGTCCTGAAAAGGAAGGCTATGTCGCGTCCTCGATCCAGTTCCTGTTGCCACATTGGGCGCCTGAGGCGGTTCAGGACTTCCTGAAAGGCTGCGCGGCGCGGGGTGTCGAGCTGAAATGGTTCGGCGGCGCGGAGCCGGTTGGCTTTACCTCGCGCTACGATAGCTGGCGCTATGCGGAAAGTGCGCCGATGCCGCGCACGGATTCGGTTTTGGCGGGGCTGATAGACATGCGTTTACCGCTGACCTTCAGCATTGAAGACTGCGCGTTAATCGCGCGGATTATCCGCGATGAGGCCATGGCGCGACATGCCGCCGCGGCGCAGTAGGGGCGCAGAACTTAAATATGCGGGTAGAGACGCGATTTTAGGTATATATTGCGGTGCGGCTCGGTTGACCCTTTCAGGGTGCGGCGGTATGCACGGCGCAGCCAAATGACGTCTGGTGCGGGTTCCAGAGCGGTTGCACTTTCGGGACCTCGCAGCATGAGAAAGGAACAGTCGTGGAAGACCTGCTTCGCGAATACCTCCCGATCCTGATTTTTCTTGGCCTCGCCATTGTGCTTGGCCTGGTCTTTATCGTCGCTGCTGCGGTGATTGCGGTGCGCAACCCGGACCTCGAGAAAGTCTCGGCCTACGAATGCGGGTTCAACGCATTCGACGACGCACGCATGAAATTCGATGTCCGTTTTTATCTGGTGTCGATCTTGTTCATTATCTTCGATCTTGAGGTCGCGTTCCTGTTCCCGTGGGCAGTGGCGTTTAAAGACCTGTCGATGGTGGCGTTCTGGTCGATGATGGTTTTCCTCGGCGTGCTGACGATCGGCTTCGCCTATGAATGGAAGAAGGGAGCGCTGGAATGGGAGTGATGACCGGAGCCAACACCGCTGGTGCCGATCGCGAAGTTGCGACTCAGGCGCTGAACGCGGAGTTGCAGGACAAGGGCTTTCTCGTCACCTCGACGGCTGACATCATTAACTGGGCGCGGACCGGCTCGCTGCACTGGATGACCTTTGGTCTGGCTTGCTGCGCGGTCGAGATGATGCACACCTCGATGCCGCGTTATGACCTTGAGCGTTTTGGTACTGCGCCGCGTGCGTCGCCGCGCCAATCCGACCTGATGATCGTTGCGGGGACGCTGACCAACAAAATGGCCCCTGCGCTGCGCAAGGTCTATGACCAGATGCCGGAGCCGCGCTATGTGATCTCGATGGGATCATGCGCGAATGGTGGTGGCTACTATCATTACAGCTATTCTGTTGTGCGTGGCTGTGACCGGATCGTTCCGGTAGATGTGTATGTACCTGGCTGCCCGCCGACGGCAGAGGCGCTGCTCTACGGTATCCTGCAATTGCAGCGCAAAATGCGCCGTACCGGAACCATTATCCGCTAAGGGAGCGACGAGATGTCTGATGCGCTGAAAGAACTGGGCGAGCTTCTCGAGCTGAAGCGGAACGATTGTGTTCTGGGCTGGGATGTGACCCACGGCGAACTGAATGTGGATGTGGCGCCGTCAAACCTCGTGGCGTTTGTCGAATTCCTGAAGACCGATAGCAATTGTCAGTTTTCGACCCTCGTGGATATCACGGCGGTGGACTATCCGGGCCGTGCAAAACGGTTCGACGTCGTTTACCACATGCTGTCCATGTACCAAAACCACCGTATCCGGTTGCGGGTTTCGATCCGCGAGGAGGAGATGGTACCGTCGATACTCGAGGTGCATCCGAGCGCGAACTGGTTCGAGCGCGAGGTTTTCGACATGTTCGGCATTCTGTTTACCGGCCATCCGGACCTGCGCCGTATCCTGACGGATTATGGCTTCCGCGGGTATCCGCTGCGCAAGGACTTCCCGACAACCGGCTACACCGAAGTGCGCTATGACGAGGTGCAGAAGCGGGTCGTCTATGAGCCGGTCAAACTGGTGCAGGAATACCGGCAGTTTGATTTCATGAGCCCATGGGAAGGTGCAGAATACATCCTTCCGGGCGATGACAAGGCTGAGGCAAAGGGGTAGGCGCGTGGCGGTGCTGAAACTTCAACACAATCGGGCGGCTGAAACTGTTGCCACCCTGCCTGCCGACCGGCGGGCCAACCTTGCGAGGGCAAGTGCATGATGGACGGGACCAAGGGATTTGAAGACGCCGTAACGGGCGAACAGAAGATCCGCAATTTCAACATCAACTTCGGGCCGCAGCACCCTGCGGCGCACGGTGTTTTGCGGCTTGTGCTGGAGCTGGACGGCGAGATCGTGGAACGCTGCGACCCGCACATCGGCCTGCTGCACCGTGGCACCGAAAAGCTGATGGAAAGCCGCACCTATCTGCAAAACCTGCCGTATTTCGACCGCCTCGACTATGTGGCGCCGATGAATCAGGAACATGCATGGTGCTTGGCCATCGAGAGGCTGACCGGCGTTGAAGTGCCGCGCCGCGCGTCGCTGATCCGTGTTCTGTATTCCGAGATCGGGCGCGTGCTGAACCACCTTCTGAACGTGACGACACAGGCTATGGACGTGGGCGCACTGACGCCGCCGCTCTGGGGCTTTGAAGAGCGTGAGAAGCTGATGGTTTTCTATGAGCGTGCTTGTGGTGCGCGTTTGCATGCGGCCTATTTCCGCCCGGGCGGTGTGCATCAGGATCTGCCGCCAGCGCTGCTCAACGATATCGAAGCTTGGGCGAAGGCATTCCCCAATGTGCTTGACGACATCGACGGGCTGTTGACCGAAAACCGGATTTTCAAGCAGCGGAACGTGGATATCGGCGTCGTCACGGAAGAGGAAATCCAGCAATGGGGCTTCTCTGGCGTAATGGTGCGCGGCTCGGGCCTTGCGTGGGATTTGCGCCGTGCGCAGCCCTATGAGTGCTATGACGAGTTCGAGTTCCAGATACCCGTCGGCAAGAACGGCGATTGCTATGATCGTTACCTCTGCCGGATGGAAGAGATGCGCCAGTCGACCTCGATCATCTTGCAGGCGATAGAAAAGCTGCGCGCCCCTGAAGGGCAGGGCGATGTGCTGGCGCGTGGTAAGATCACGCCGCCGAAGCGGACCGACATGAAACAGTCGATGGAAGCGCTGATCCATCACTTCAAACTTTATACCGAAGGCTTCCACGTCCCTGAGGGTGAGGTCTATGCCGCTGTCGAAGCACCGAAAGGTGAGTTTGGCGTCTATCTGGTGGCAGATGGCTCCAACAAGCCGTATCGCGCCAAGCTGCGCGCGCCGGGTTATCTGCACCTTCAGGCGATGGATCACATCTGTAAGGGCCACCAGTTGGCGGATGTGTCGGCCATCATCGGCACGATGGATGTTGTGTTCGGAGAAATCGACCGGTGATCCGATTGGATACCGAAATATGTGATTATACTTTCGCTGGCTGCCATGGGCGGCTGGCACAGACCAAAGGTTCGATCTGATGCTTCGTCGTCTCTATCATGAACAGCCCGAGAGCTTTGCCTTTACGCCCGAGAACCAGAAATGGGCTGAGGCGCAGATCACGAAGTACCCAGAAGGCCGCCAAGCCTCTGCGATTATTCCGCTCCTGTGGCGGGCGCAGGAGCAGGAGGGCTGGTTGAGCCGCCCTGCTATCGAAGCGGTCGCGGATATGTTGGGCTTGGCCTACATTCGTGCGCTGGAAGTGGCTTCTTTCTACTTCATGTTCCAGCTTCAGCCGGTGGGCAGCGTGGCGCATGTGCAGGTCTGCGGGACGCTGTCCTGCATGATTTGCGGCGCGGAAGATTTGATCGCTGTGTGCAAGGAAAAGATCGCTGATAAGGCGCATGTCGTTTCGGCTGATGGGAAGTTCAGCTGGGAAGAGGTCGAGTGCCTTGGCGCTTGTTCGAACGCGCCGATGGTGCAAATCGGCAAGGATTACTACGAGGATCTGACAGCGGAACGGTTTGCCGAAATCCTCGATGAACTGGCCGCTGGCAAGGTGCCGACGCCCGGCCCGCAGAACGGACGCTATGCAGCGGAGCCGTTGAAGGGGCTGACCAGCCTGACGGATCATGAAAGCGGGCGGCAGCAGTTCAACGCATCGGCCCAGTTGGCAAAGGACATTGGCGATACCGTCAAGCGGATTGACGGCACCGAAGTGCCAATACTGACACCGTGGCTGGACAAGAGCAAAGCGACAGCCAAGAAGCCGGTAGCGAAGAAAGCTGCGGCACCGAAGGCCGCCAAAGCGCCAGTTGAGACAGCTGATGAAGCGAAGGTGGCTGCGAAAAAGCCCCGTGTCCTGAAAGCGGCGCGTAAGGCGGGCGCGGACGATCTGAAAAAGATCACCGGATTGGGACCGAAGATGGAAGAGACGCTCAACGGGTTGGGCATTTTTCATTACGACCAGATTGCAAAGTGGTCGCCGGCGGAGGTTGCATGGGTTGACGATGCCGCCAAAGCACGCGGGCGCATTGAGCGTGATGGCTGGGTTGATCAGGCCGCTGCGCTGGCTGGCGGTAAGTAATTAAGGAGTAGCCGTCGCCGGAGGGCGGGGGCGGAAAACGAGGATGGCGCAGAACAGAGATCAGGAACTGGCACAGGCTGGGCGGCGCGCGGCGCTGCTGATGGCTGGAACGGGGATCTTCTGGATTGTCGCTATTTATGCAGGATCGGAGTTGGGCTTGTCCGGACGGGTACGGGCGCTCTTTGATCTGATGGCTCTGGCCGGTTTTGGCTGGGCGTTGTGGATGACATATGACATCTGGCGGAAGCGTCAGAAGGACAAAGGGTAAGGCCATGCTCAAGGATCAGGACCGGATTTTTACCAATATCTACGGTATGCATGAGCGCACGCTGAAAGGCGCGCAGGCGCGTGGGCATTGGGATGGCACTGGCGCGATCATCAAGAAAGGCCGCGACTGGATCATCGACGAGATGAAAGCATCCGGTCTGCGCGGCCGTGGTGGTGCGGGCTTCCCGACAGGCCTAAAGTGGTCTTTCATGCCGAAGGAAAGCGATGGGCGTCCGTCCTATCTGGTAGTGAACGCCGACGAATCCGAGCCGGGCACCTGTAAAGACCGCGAGATCATGCGCCATGACCCACATACGCTGATCGAAGGCTGCCTGATTGCCAGCTTCGCGATGAATGCGCATGCCTGCTACATTTATATTCGTGGCGAATACATTCGTGAGCGCGAAGCGCTTCAGGCGGCGATCGACGAGGCCTATGACGCGGGCCTTGTGGGCAAGAATGCTGCCGGATCGGGCTGGGATTTTGACCTCTACCTGCATCACGGTGCCGGTGCTTACATCTGTGGTGAGGAAACCGCGCTGCTTGAAAGCCTTGAAGGCAAGAAAGGCATGCCGCGGATGAAGCCGCCGTTCCCTGCGGGCGCTGGCCTTTATGGGTGCCCGACCACGGTGAACAACGTGGAATCAATTGCTGTTGTGCCGACGATCCTGCGCCGTGGGGCGAGCTGGTTCTCGGGATTTGGGCGTGCAAATAACGCGGGCACCAAGCTGTTTGCGATCTCGGGTCATGTGAACAATCCATGTGTCGTCGAAGAAGAGATGTCGATCACGTTTGAGGAATTGATCGAGAAGCATTGCGGTGGCATCCGTGGTGGATGGGACAATCTGAAAGCGGTTATCCCGGGTGGGTCTTCTGTGCCGTGCGTGCGCGGTGAGAAGATGAAAGACGCGATCATGGATTTCGATTACCTGCGGGGTGAGCTTGGCTCCGGCCTTGGCACCGCTGCGGTGATCGTGATGGACAACTCTGTCGATATCATCAAGGCGATCTGGCGGCTTTCGAAATTCTACAAGCATGAAAGCTGCGGCCAGTGCACCCCTTGCCGTGAAGGCACCGGCTGGATGATGCGTGTCATGGAGCGCTTGGTGCAGGGCAATGCATCGGTTGAGGAGATCGACATGCTGTTCGACGTGACCAAGCAGGTTGAAGGCCATACGATCTGTGCGCTGGGTGATGCGGCGGCGTGGCCTATTCAGGGCCTTATCCGCAATTTCCGCGACGAGATCGAAGACCGGATCAAAGGCAAGGCGCTCGCCGCCGAGTGATCTTCGGGAATGCTGTATGAAACGCCCTTGTCCCAGACAGGGGCGTTTTGCATTTGGGGTAGGGTTTTCGCACAAGGATATTGAATATCAAACGGCAAAGACCGACATTCGCTCCATGAGCAGGCATCATAACATCACAAATTTGAGGGCCGTCGCGGGCGCTGGTATGGCGGTTGCAATCGCTGCATTGCCTATGGTGGCTGTCGCGCAGACCGTCGAGAGCGGGAAGAAGCCGCTCTCGCAAGTGTTTGAAATCAGGGAAGGTTTGATCGCGACGGGAATCGCCTACGAAATTTCTGAAGTGTGCCCCGATATCCGCGCGCGGATTGTGCGCGGTGTGTTTTATCTTGCCGAACTGGAGCAGAAGGCGCGGCAAATGGGCTATTCCAAGGAAGAGGTTTCGGCGTTCATCGCTGACGATGTGCAGAAGGATGCATTGGAGGAGGTCGCCCGCGCGCGGCTTGCCGATTTGGGCGCAATTCCGGGTGATGTTGCGAGCCATTGTGCGGTTGGCGCGCGTGAGATCGCGGCTGAAAGTCAGATTGGACGCTTGTTGCGCTGAAAATGATTGGCCTCGGAGGCAAAATTTCCTGCTAATTTGGGCATGAAGCGCCTTTCATCGGGCGCGTTAGCACGTTAGAAGGCCCCGACTGCAAACGACCTGTGATGTCCCAAGCGGCTGACGCAGGTCATGCAAACGGGAACGATAGGCTGGCCATGTCTGATCTGCGCAAAATCATCATCGATGGAAACGAGCTGGAAGTACCAGGGAGCATGACCCTGATTCAGGCCTGTGAACAGGCGGGAATCGAAGTGCCCCGCTTCTGCTATCATGAGCGGCTGTCGATTGCCGGTAACTGCCGCATGTGCCTTGTTGAAGTTGTTGGCGGCCCGCCGAAGCCCGCCGCCAGCTGCGCCATGCAGGTGCGTGATTTGCGGCCTGGTCCTGAGGGGCAGCCGCCCGTCGTGAAGACCAATTCGCCGATGGTGAAGAAGGCGCGCGAAGGCGTGATGGAATTTCTGCTGATCAACCACCCGCTGGATTGCCCGATCTGCGATCAGGGTGGCGAGTGTGACCTGCAAGATCAGGCGATGGCCTATGGCGTCGACTTTAGCCGTTTCCGCGAGCCGAAGCGGGCGACGGAAGATCTCGATCTTGGGCCGCTCGTTGAAACCCATATGACCCGCTGCATTTCCTGCACACGTTGCGTGCGCTTCACCACCGAGGTCGCTGGCATTAGCCAGATGGGCCAAACGGGCCGTGGCGAGGATGCGGAGATCACCAGCTATCTGGGTGAGACGCTCGAAAGCAACATGCAGGGCAACATCATTGATCTGTGCCCCGTCGGTGCGCTGGTATCGAAACCCTACGCATTTACAGCGCGTCCGTGGGAGCTGACCAAGACCGAATCCATCGACGTGATGGACGCGCTTGGCTCGAACATTCGTGTGGACACGAAGGGGCGCGAAGTGATGCGCTTCCTGCCGCGCAACCATGACGGCGTGAACGAGGAATGGATTTCCGACAAGACGCGCTTTGTTTGGGACGGACTGCGGCGCCAGCGTTTGGATACACCCTACATTCGTGAGAACGGCAAGCTGCGCAAGGCGAGCTGGGGGGAGGCGCTTGCAGCTGCCGCCGCCGCGATGAAAGGTAAGGCTGTTGCTGGCCTCGTGGGTGATTTGGCGCCTGTCGAAGCGGCGTTTGCGCTCAAGCAGATGATCGAAGGCATGGGTGGGCGCGTTGAGTGCCGGACGGACGGCGCGAAGTTGCCTGCCGGAAATCGCTCGGCCTATGTCGGCACTGCAGCGATCGAAGACATTGATAGCGCCAAGTTTGTGATGCTGGTGGGAACCAACCCGCGCACTGAGGCGCCGGTTCTGAATGCGCGTATCCGCAAGGCATGGCTCGCTGGTGCGCAGGTTGGCCTGATCGGCGAAGCTGTTGATCTGACATATGATTATGCACATTTCGGCACGGGACGTGATGAATTGGCCCGCGCGAAATCGTCGCTCGCCAAGGACGCCGAGGGCGCTGATAGCGTGGTGATCGTGGGGCAGGGCGCGCTGCGTGAGGCCGATGGTGAAGCTGTTCTGGCCGAGGCAATGGCGCTGGCTGAAGCATCCGGCTCCAAACTGATGGTGCTGCACACGGCTGCTGGCCGCGTTGGTGCGATGGATGTGGGAGCTGTGACTGCAGGTGGCATGGATGCTGCCATTGAGGGTGCGGAGGTGATCTATAACCTCGGTGCTGATGAAGTTGAGATCGCTGACGGTGCATTCGTCATCTATCAGGGTAGCCATGGCGACCGTGGTGCGCACCGTGCGGATATCATCCTGCCGGGTGCCGCCTACACCGAGGAAAACGGCCTGTTCGTGAACACCGAAGGCCGCCCGCAATTAGCGATGCGTGCGGGCTTTGCGCCGGGTGACGCCAAAGAAAACTGGGCGATCCTGCGGGCGCTTTCTGCCGAACTGGGCGAGACGCTGCCGTATGACAGCCTTGCGCAGCTGCGTCAGGCTCTGGTCGCAGCCGTGCCGCATCTGGCTGAGATCGACACCGTACCGGAGAATGAATGGACGCCGCTGCCGGCGAAGAAGCTTGGCAAGGCGGACTTCCGCAACGCGGTGAGCGACTTCTACATGACCAACCCGATCGCGCGGGCCAGCCAATTGATGGCTGAACTTTCGGCCAATGCCAAAGCGCGCGCCTCAGCAAAGATCGCGGCGGAGTGATTTGATTGCGGCTCGTCCTCATATCGCTTTTAGCCCTCGCGGGGTGTGCGGCGTCACAGGCGCCGGATACCGCCGCGCGGGCAGCGTTCGACCCCTCTTACGAGGGGGTCGAGACGCGGCTGATGGATGGGGATTTGGTCAATTTCAAGGTGGCGATGCGCGGCGCGCGCAACGCAGAGGACGTGGCCCGCTACGCGGAATGCGCGGCGGCCCAATACACGCTGATCCGCGGTTACGGATTTGCCCGTCATGTGCGCACGAATGTGGCGCAAGAGGCTGGCATATGGTCAGCGGATGCTGTTTACACCATCTCGCCGGCGCTGCCGCGCGGGCTCAAGACAATAGACGCCGAGGTGACAGTGGCCGATTGTGCGGCCACAGGCGTGCCGACGATATGAGGGAACGAACATGGTAGAGTTTTTCACCACGACAAATCTCGGGATCGTGCTGCTGACTCTGGGTCAGATCCTGTTGCTGATCCTGCCTTTGTTGGGGGCGTTGGCGTTCCTGATGTATGCCGACCGCAAGGTCTGGGCTGCTGTGCAGATGCGCCGTGGTCCGAACGTGGTTGGCCCGTTTGGCTTGTTGCAGTCGTTTGCTGACCTTCTGAAATATGTGTTCAAGGAGATCGTCGTTCCTGCGGGTGCGGATAAGACAGTGTTCTTCCTCGCGCCGATGATCTCCTTCGTTCTGGCGCTGATCGCTTGGGCGGTGATCCCGTTCAATGACGGTTGGGTGCTGGCGGATATCAACGTGGCGATCCTCTATGTCTTCGCGATTTCCTCTTTGGAGGTTTATGGCGTCATTATGGGGGGCTGGGCGTCGAACTCGAAATACCCGTTCCTCGGCTCGCTACGCTCAGCGGCGCAGATGATCTCTTATGAAGTGTCGATCGGCCTGATCATCATTGGTGTGATTATCTCCACTGGCTCGATGAATTTTGGCGATATCGTCAATGCGCAGGACGGTAATGCGGGCCTGTTTAACTGGTACTGGGTTGCGCATTTCCCGATGCTGTTCCTGTTCTTCATTTCGGCGCTGGCCGAAACGAACCGCCCGCCGTTTGACCTTCCGGAAGCGGAATCGGAATTGGTTGCTGGCTACCAAGTGGAATATTCCTCTACGCCGTTCCTGTTGTTCATGATCGGTGAATTGACCGCTGTTGTGCTGATGTGCGCGCTGGTGTCGCTGCTGTTCCTTGGCGGCTGGCTGTCGCCCATTCCGGGCCTTCCAGATGGCGTGATCTGGATGATCCTGAAAATGGTGTTCTGCTTCTTCATCTTCGCGATGGTGAAGGCGATCACCCCGCGCTACCGCTACGACCAGTTGATGCGCCTTGGCTGGAAAGTCTTCCTGCCGATGTCGCTGGCATGGGTCGTGATCGTGGCGTTCCTTGCGAAATTTGAAGTTCTCGGCGGCTTTTGGGCACGCTGGACGATCGGAGGCTGATAGATGACGCAGATCGACTATGGCCGTGCGGCCAAATACTTCCTTCTCGCTGATTTCATTGCGGGCTTTAGGCTGGGGTTCAAATACTTCTTTGCACCGAAGGCCACGCTGAACTACCCGCATGAAAAGGGACCGCTGAGCCCGCGTTTCCGTGGTGAGCATGCGCTGCGCCGTTATCCGAATGGTGAAGAGCGTTGTATCGCCTGTAAGCTGTGCGAAGCGGTTTGCCCCGCGCAGGCGATCACCATCGATGCTGAACCGCGTGAGGATGGCAGCCGCCGGACAACGCGCTACGACATCGATATGACGAAGTGCATCTACTGCGGTTTCTGTCAGGAAGCATGTCCGGTGGATGCGATTGTTGAAGGGCCGAACTTCGAGTTTTCGACCGAGACGCGCGAGGAGCTTTACTACGACAAGGACAAGCTGCTGGCTAACGGTGAACGTTGGGAAGCAGAGATTGCGCGTAACCTTGAAGTGGACGCACCGTACCGATGAGCAACCCGACGAACCCTTTTGAGGCCATGATGAAGGCAGGGCAGGACTGGGCGAAGGCGCTCAATCCGGCGCTGGAATCCTTCACGCCCAAAGGATTCGAAGCGATGTGGCCGACGATGCCTAAGGACATGATGGAGTCTGTCATGGGCAAGACGTTCAACCCCGAAGGGTTGGACGCCAAAACACGGCTGTTGCTGACACTGGCGGGACTGACGGTGCTGGGTGCGCAGGCGGAAGCGCAGATCCGCATTACCGTGCGCCATGCCCGCGAGGCAGGGGCCACGAAACAAGAGATTGCCGAGACCATCGCGCAGATGGGTATGTTTGGCGGTATTCCGGCGATGACCAAGGCGATGGAACTCGCCAATGAGGTCATGGAAGAGGACGAGGACCAATGACCGTAGCCGATTTCATCTTTTATGTATTTGCGCTGAGCACTTTGGTAGGCGGGTTGTTCACCGTGGTGAGCCGCAACCCTGTGCATTCGGTGCTGTGGCTGATCCTTGCCTTCCTGTCATCAGCGGGCTTGTTCATCCTGCTCGGCGCTGAGTTCGTCGCCATGCTGCTGATGATCGTCTATGTCGGCGCGGTGGCGGTGCTCTTCCTCTTTGTGGTGATGATGCTCGACGTCGATTTCGCTGAGCTGAAAGCCGAGATGACGAAATACATGCCGCTGGCGCTGTTGATCGGGGTGATCATTCTGATGCAGCTGGCGCTCGCGTTCGGGGCATGGGGCTATTCGGATGGCATCGAGACACGTTTGGCGGCACCCGTTGACGGTGGCATCCAGAATACGGCGGGGCTGGGAACGCTCCTTTATGACAAATACTTCATGCTCTTCCAGCTGTCGGGTTTGATCCTGCTGGTGGCGATGATCGGGGCGATTGTGCTGACCTTGCGGCACCGTCAGGACATCAAGCGGCAGGATATCCTTGCCCAGATGTACCGCGATCCGGCCAAGGCTATGGAGCTGAAAGACGTGAAACCGGGGCAGGGCCTCTAAACAATACGACCGCGACACAAAAGACGCTGGGACAGACGATATGATCGGAATTGAACATTACCTTACCGTAGCGGCGGCGCTGTTCGTCATCGGGATCTTCGGGCTCTTTCTGAACCGGAAAAACATCATCATTTTGCTGATGTCGATCGAACTGATCCTGTTGTCGGTCAACATCAACTTCGTTGCCTTCTCCTCGTTCCTTGGCGACCTCGTCGGGCAGGTGTTCACCCTGTTCGTGTTGACGGTTGCTGCGGCAGAGGCGGCGATTGGATTGGCGATCCTCGTCTGTTTCTTCCGCAACCGCGGCACCATCGACGTTGAAGACGTCAACGTGATGAAAGGCTAACGACCCATGGAAACGATTATTCTTTTCGCGCCGCTCGTTGGAGCCTTGATTGCCGGTTTTGGATGGCGGATCACTGGCGAGAAAGCCGCGCAGTGGATTACGACGGGGCTTCTGTTCCTTGCAGCGCTCCTGAGCTGGATTGTGTTCCTTGGCCATGATGGTGTTACGGAGCAGATTCAGATCCTGCGCTGGATCGAAAGTGGCACGCTGAGCACCGATTGGGCGATCCGCCTCGACCGCTTGACCGCGATCATGTTGATCGTGATCACTACGGTTTCGGCGCTCGTGCACCTGTACTCCTTTGGTTACATGGCGCATGACGAAAATTTTGCCGATGACGAGAGCTATCGCCCGCGGTTCTTTGCGTATCTGTCGTTCTTCACCTTTGCGATGCTGATGCTCGTGACATCTGACAACCTCATTCAGATGTTCTTCGGCTGGGAAGGTGTGGGTGTTGCCTCCTACCTGCTGATTGGCTTTTACTTCCGCAAGCCGAGCGCCAATGCTGCGGCAATCAAGGCATTTGTCGTCAACCGTGTTGGTGACTTCGGCTTTGCGTTGGGGATTTTCGGGCTGTTCATGCTGACGGACTCGGTGCGCTTCGAAGATATCTTTGCAGCGGCACCTGCGCTGGCTGAAACTGAAATCAGCTTCCTTTGGGCAGAGTGGAATGCAGCAAACCTGCTGGCTGTTCTGCTGTTCATCGGTGCGATGGGTAAATCGGCGCAGTTGATCCTGCACACATGGTTGCCTGACGCGATGGAAGGCCCAACGCCTGTTTCGGCGCTCATCCACGCGGCGACGATGGTGACGGCGGGTGTGTTCCTCGTTTGCCGGATGTCACCGCTGTTTGAATTTGCACCGGAAGCGAAGCAATTCGTCGTCTTCCTCGGTGCGACGACCGCGTTCTTTGCGGCGACTGTTGGCCTTGTGCAGAACGACATCAAGCGGGTGATCGCATATTCGACCTGTTCGCAGTTGGGCTACATGTTCGTTGCAGCTGGTGTTGGCGTTTACTCGGTGGCGATGTTCCACCTGCTGACGCATGCGTTCTTTAAGGCGATGCTGTTCCTCGGTGCCGGTTCGGTTATCCACGGGATGCACCACGAACAAGATATGCGAAACTATGGCGGCCTGCGGAAAAAGCTGCCGCTGACCTTCTGGGCGATGCTGATCGGGACGCTGGCGATTACCGGCGTTGGTATCCCGCTGACAGGTTGGATCGGTTTTGCCGGATTTGCCTCAAAAGACGCGGTGATTGAGAGCGCGTTTGTCGGCAGTGCGGGTGGATATGCCTATTGGATGCTCGTCATCGCGGCGCTGTTCACGTCTTTCTATTCTTGGCGTCTGATGTTCCTGACGTTCTGGGGCGAACCACGCGGCAACAAGCATACGCATGACCATGCGCATGAAAGCCCGACCGTTATGATCGTGCCGTTGGGTGTGCTGGCGCTTGGCGCGATTTTCGCTGGGGCGATCTGGTATGGCAGCTTCTTTGGCAAGACCAACGAGGTGGTTAAATTCTTCGGTGGAAAATACGGCGAGCCTGCGCATGAGCTGGTCGAGACCGTTGCTAAGCGCAGCCCGAAGGCATCTGAGCTGCACTATGTCATGGAGAGCAAACCGGGTGAGGCCGCGATTTATATCGCGCCAGAGAATACCGTACTCCATGAGGCGCATTATGTCCCGACATGGGTGAAGCTCTCCCCGTTTGTCGCTATGGTCATTGGTTTCCTGACGGCCTTCCAGATGTATATCCGCCGCCCCGATCTGCCTGCGAAGCTCGCGGAAAATCAGCGGCCGCTGTACCTGTTCCTGCTGAACAAGTGGTACTTTGACGAGATTTACGACTTCATCTTTGTGCGTCCCGCAAAGGCGCTTGGCCGCTTCTTGTGGAAGCGTGGCGACGGTGCGGTGATTGATGGCGGCATCAACGGGCTCGCGATGGGTATCATTCCGTTCCTGACACGCATCGCTGGCCGCGCGCAGTCCGGCTACGTCTTCCACTATGCCTTTGCCATGGTGCTGGGTATCGCAATTATTCTGACCTGGGTGACGATCTCCGGGGGAGCGAACTAATGGATAACCTTCTTTCCATCACGACCTTTATCCCGCTCCTTGCGGCTGCCATCCTTGCGGTTTTCTTGCGCGGTGAGGACGAAGCGGCACAGCGTAATGCGAAGTGGGTCGCAATGATCGCGACGGTGGCAACATTCCTTGTATCGCTGTTCATCCTGTTCGGATTTGACCCTGAGAATACCGGCTTCCAGTTCGTGGAAGAGGCCGAATGGCTGCTGGGCATGCAATATAAAATGGGCGTTGACGGGATTTCCATCCTGTTCGTGATGCTCACTACCTTCCTTATGCCGCTGGTGATCTGGTCCGCGTGGGATGTGAAGGTGCGCGTCAAGGAATACATGATCGCGTTCCTCATTCTGGAAACGCTGATGCTGGGCGTGTTCATGGCGCTCGATCTGGTGCTGTTCTACCTGTTCTTTGAAGCGGGCCTGATCCCGATGTTCCTGATCATCGGGATCTGGGGCGGGAAGGATCGTATCTACGCGGCGTTCAAGTTCTTCCTCTATACCTTCCTCGGATCGGTGCTGATGCTCGTTGCGATGGTGGGCATGTTCGCGGATGCGGGGACGACCGATATCACGGCGCTGTTGACGCATAATTTCGGCTCGGAAAGCTTCGACCTTCTTGGTATCCACGTCGTCGGTGGTATGCAGACGATCCTGTGGCTGGCATTCTTTGCCTCGTTTGCCGTCAAGATGCCGATGTGGCCCGTGCATACCTGGCTGCCCGACGCGCACGTTCAGGCGCCGACGGCCGGATCCGTTGTTCTGGCGGCGATCCTGCTGAAGATGGGTGGATACGGCTTCCTGCGCTTTTCGTTGCCGATGTTCCCTGTTGCTTCTGACGTTCTTGCGCCGCTGGTGTTCTGGATGTCGGCCATCGCGATTGTTTACACAAGCCTCGTTGCGCTGGTGCAGGAGGACATGAAGAAGCTCATCGCTTATTCATCGGTTGCGCATATGGGCTATGTCACGATGGGCATTTTCGCAGCAAACCAGCAGGGGATCGACGGGGCCATCTTCCAGATGCTCAGCCACGGCTTTATCTCTGGCGCGCTCTTCCTCTGTGTGGGGGTGATTTATGACCGGATGCACACCCGCGAGATTGATGCCTATGGTGGCCTTGTAAACAGGATGCCGGCTTACGCCTTGATCTTCATGTTCTTCACTATGGCGAACGTCGGCTTGCCGGGTACCTCGGGCTTTATTGGGGAATTCCTGACGCTGATGGGGATTTTCCAGGTGAACACTTGGGTTGCCGCATTCGCGACGTCGGGTGTGATCTTGTCGGCTGCCTATGCGCTGTGGCTCTATCGCCGCGTGGTAATGGGCGATCTGATCAAAGAGAGCCTCAAGGCGATCACCGATATGACAGGCCGCGAAAAGATGATCTTTGCGCCGCTCGTTGTGATGACCCTGTTGCTGGGTGTCTATCCGGCGCTGGTGCTTGATATCATTGGACCGAGCGTGGAAGCGCTGATCGGGCAGGTGGATATGGCACAGGCCGCCCACGCAGCCGCAAACCAACTTGCCGCGCAATAAGGAGCGACGGACATGATCTCTACTGACCTTTCGATCATTCTGCCTGAGATCGTGCTGTCGATCTTTGCGATGGTTGCGTTGATTGTGGCGGTCTACACCGCCAAGGACAAACTTGCACCGATGTTGACATGGCTGACGGCTGCTGTGTTCGTCCTCCTCGCGTTTTGGATCGGGACAGGCGGCGACGGCACGAAAGTCGCGTTTGAAGGTGCGTTTGTTGATGACGGTTTCGCCCGATTTGCCAAGGTCACCATTCTCCTGTCGGCGGCGGCTGTTCTGGTGATGAGCCTCGACTACCTTGAGAAGCGCGACCTGTTGCGCTTCGAATATCCGATGCTGATCGCGCTCGCCACGGTGGGTATGATGGTCATGGTTTCCGCCGGCGACTTGATGGCGCTTTACATGGGCTTGGAGCTGCAATCGCTGTCCCTCTACGTTGTGGCCTCATTGCGCCGCGACAGCGCGAAATCGACGGAAGCCGGTCTGAAATACTTTGTGCTTGGTGCGCTGTCCTCCGGCCTGCTCCTTTACGGCGCGTCGCTGACTTATGGCTTCTCGGGAACGACGCTGTTCTCGGGGATCATCGAAGCAGCGGGGCATGAGCCTTCGCTCGGCCTGATCTTTGGCCTTGTTTTCTTGATCTCGGGCTTTGCGTTCAAAGTATCCGCCGCGCCGTTCCACATGTGGACGCCGGACGTTTACGAAGGGTCGCCAACGCCTGTGACCGCGTTCTTCGCGACTGCGCCGAAGGTGGCGGCGATGGCCTTGTTTGCGCGCGTTGTGCATGACGCCTTTGGCGGAAATGTTGGTGACTGGCAGCAGATCATTGCCTTCCTTGCCGTTGTTTCGATGTTCCTTGGTGCAATTGCTGCGATCGGACAGACGAACATTAAGCGCCTGATGGCCTATTCCTCCATCGCGCATATGGGCTTTGCGCTCATGGGGTTGGCAGCTGGCACGGCATTCGGTGTTCAGGCGATGCTGATCTATATGGCGATCTATGTGACGATGAATATCGGCACCTTTGCCTTCATCCTCTCAATGGAGCGGGACGGGCGCCCGGTCACGGATATTGCGTCGCTCAAGATGTATTCCCGCAATGAGCCGCTGAAGGCGCTAGCGATGCTGGTTCTTTTGTTCAGCCTTGCCGGTGTGCCGCCGATGGTCGGCTTTTTCGGCAAGTTCTATGTGCTGCGCGCCGCTTATGATGCTGGTTTGGCATGGCTCGCTATCGCGGGTGTTGTGGCATCGGTCATAGGTGCGTTCTATTACCTGCGGATCGTCTACTTCATGTATTTTGGAGAGTCGGAAGAGCCTTTGGACGGGCAGATGTCACCTGCGCTGTGGGGCGCGTTGATGATCTCGGCTGCTGTGATGGTGTTCGGGGTGATCAATCTGTTTGGCATTGAGCCGCTGGCAGCAGCGGCGGCGGAAACGCTTGTCAACTGACGCGGATAAAGACGTGTTCTGGCCCGCCAGTTTCGCGCGGGTCATCCTCGACGAAACGGACAGCACCATGGCCGAGGCCCGCCGCCGTGCCGAGGCGGGCTTAACTCAACCGCTCTGGATCATGGCGCACAGGCAAACTGCTGGGCGCGGGCGCAGGGGGCGGAGCTGGGCTGCCGGTAACGGCAATCTGGCTACAACGCTTGTGTTTAGACCTTATTGCACCGCGGCTGAGGGCGCGCGGCGCTCATTCCTTGCAGCTAATGCCCTGTTCGAAGCTTTAGCGATCTACATTGATCGCAGCCGCTTATCGCTCAAATGGCCGAATGATGTTTTGCTGAACGAAGGTAAAGTTGCGGGTATTCTGCTGGAGAGCGCTGGCAATGGGCCGTTCCTCGACTGGCTGTCGATTGGGATCGGTGTGAACCTCAGCACGGTGCCGGAAGGTATCGAGAACGCGTCCTTCGGGCCGGTGAGCCTGAGCGGTGAGGGCGGCGACGAGGTAAGTGCGGAGACTTTTCTTTCAGTTCTTGCTTCAAGCTACGCAACGCAAGAGGCGAAACTGGAGAAATTCGGTTTTGCGCGTATTCGCGAAGATTGGCTGCGGCATGCGGCGCGGTTGGGTGATGTGATCACTGCGCGTACCGCCAGAGAGGAAATTCGCGGCGTGTTCGACACGATTGACGACGATGGAAACCTGATCCTGATCACTGGCACCGGCCCGAAATCCATTCCGGCCGCCGATATATATTTCTAGGAACTGACGGATGCTTTTGGCGATTGATTGCGGCAATACGAATACTGTCTTTTCGCTATGGGACGGCGAAAAGTTTGCGGTGACTTTCCGCACGTCTACGGAACATCAGCGCACCGCGGACCAGTACTTCGTGTGGTTTTCCACGTTGCTTGCGCATCACAAGGTTGATGCCGATATTCGTGATATCGTGATCTCCTCCACTGTGCCGCGCGTGGTTTTTAACTTGCGGGTATTTGCTGATCGTTATTTCGGACTGCGCCCGTTGGTGGTCGGCAAGCCGGAATGCAAGTTGCCGGTGGAGCCGCGCGTCGATTTTGGAACGCAGGTGGGGCCTGACCGCTTAGTGAATACGGCGGGTGCATTCGATCGGCACGGTGGTAATCTGATCGTGGTCGATTTTGGCACGGCGACAACTTTCGATGTGGTTGACCACGATGGCGCCTATGTAGGCGGGGTGATTGCGCCGGGGGTCAATTTAAGCCTTGAGGCGTTACACCAAGCCGCTGCCGCATTGCCGCATGTTGATGTGACCAAGCCGACCAATGTGATCGGCACCAATACCGTGGACTGCATGCAGTCTGGTATTTTTTGGGGCTATGTGGGGCTTGTGCGCGGCGTATGTGAGCAAGTTATTGCGGAACGTGGCGCGCAAATGACTATTATCGGGACTGGAGGGCTTGCGCCTTTGTTCGCGCAAGGAGATATGCTCTTTGACCATATTGAAGACGATCTGACGATGCATGGATTGCGGGTCATCAGCCAATTCAACAAGGATAACCAATGAGCAGTGAAAGATTGATCTACCTTCCCCTAGGCGGGGCGGGCGAGATTGGGATGAACGCCTATGTTTATGGCTATGGCGCACCGGATCGGGAGCGGCTGATTGTGGTCGATCTTGGGGTGACGTTCCCCGATATGGACGGATCACCCGGTGTGGATCTGATCTTCCCTGATATTGCGTGGCTGGAAGCGCGTAAGGACCGCATTGAAGGGATCTTTATCACCCATGCCCACGAGGACCATGTGGGCGCGATCGGGCATATTTGGGAACGGCTGGGCGCGCCGGTTTACGCACGGGTCTTTACCGCCAATATCGCGCGGCGCAAGATGGCAGAAGCCGGCCAACCAGAAAGCGCCGTTGAAACGGTGCAGGCGTGGCCGGAAACGGTCAAGGCTGGTCCGTTCACCGTGGGATTTTTGCCGGTGAGCCATTCCATCCCCGAAAGCGCGGGACTGGTGATCGACAGCCCAGATGGGCGCCTGGTGCATACGGGGGACTTTAAGATCGACCATACACCCGTGGTTGGCGATCCGTTCGATGAGGCACTGTGGGCCAGCGTGGCGAAGGACGGCATCAAAGCGTTGGTATGCGATTCTACAAACGTGTTTTCTCCGCATGCGGGGCGCTCGGAGGCGGGCCTTGCAGAACCGCTTGAAGCGCTGATGCGCGAGGCAAGCGGGATGGTTGTTGCAACGACGTTTGCATCGAACATTGCGCGCTTGAAAACGCTGGCGATTGCCGGTCGAAACGCGGGTCGGTCGGTTTGTCTGCTTGGGCGGGCCATGCGGCGGATGACGGAAGCGGCGATTGAAACCGGTCTGTTGAACGGATTCCCACCAACAATTTCCCCTGAGGATGCGCAATCGGTGCCGCGCGAGAACCTGCTGCTTCTTGTGACGGGATCTCAGGGAGAGAGACGCGCGGCGAGCGCGCAGCTGTCGCAGGGCAAATACCTCGGGCTGCGGTTGAAAGAGGGTGATACATTCCTCTTTTCGTCCAAGACGATCCCCGGAAACGAGAAAAGCGTGATCCGCATCATGAACAACCTCTCCGAGATGGGTGTGGATGTGATTGATGATGCCGGTGGAAAATACCATGTATCCGGCCATGCGAACCGGCCCGACCTCGAAAAGATGCATGACATCATGCGGCCGCAAATGCTGATCCCTATGCACGGGGAACATCGCCATTTGCGCGAGCATGTGAAGATCGCCGAGGCCAAAGGCATGACAGGTGTTGTTGCTGTCAATGGCATGATGATCAACCTTTCTGGCAACGCGCCCAAGGTTGAGGAATATGTCGAGACGGGGCGGACCTATCTCGATGGTGCTGTGCAAGTTGGGGCATTGGACGGGATCGTTCGCGACCGCATCCGGATGGCGCTGAACGGTCATGTTGTGGTGACCTTGATCATGGATGAGGAGGACGAACCGCTCGGTGATCCGTGGTGCGAGGTTATGGGGCTTGCCGAGGTAGGACGGGGTAATGCGCCGTTGGTGGATGTGCTTGAGGCAGATCTGGCGCAGTTCCTTGCGCGGGCAAAGGACCGGACCTTGATGGACGACGAGCGCTTGGAAAAAGAGCTGAAAAAGATCGTGCGTCAGACAGCCCAGAACGAGATTGGCAAGAAGCCCGAGGTTACCGTTGTGGTAAGCAGGTTGAGCTGACGTCTCATTCGCGACCAAAGCGATGTCGCGTTAGGTGGAGACGGTAGGCTGAGTGCGGCGTTTCCTTCCCTTACAGAGGGAGGGAAACAGATGGGTGCACATCAATATATTTCGCTTGAGCGATATCCGATCCATGACGCTGAGAAGCGGCAGGAGATTGTTGCTCAGGTGCGGCAGAGCCTGAGGCAAGATGGCTGCGCGGTTGTCAAAGGGTTCCTGACCGAAGCTGGCGTGGCGGCATTGCGTGCCGAAGCCGATGCGGTGGCGCATTTGGGGCATCATAGCCGCAACCGCACCAACGCTTATTTTTCAAAAGATGATCCGGCGCTGCCCGAAAGCCATCCGGTGCGGCGTTTCTTTGACCGTTCAAACGCCTTCATACCCGCCGATAACTTCCTACCGGATGGGCCGCTGCGCAGCGTGCATGATTTCCCGGGCTTTGATGCCTTTATTCAGGAATGTCTCGAAGAGGAGGCATTCTATCGCTACGCCGATCCTTTGGCTGATGTGATCGTCAACACGGCGGGCGAGGGCAACGGCTTTCCTTGGCATTTCGACACGAACAACTTCACCGTGACACTGGCCATCCAAAACGCGGAAAGTGGCGGTGAGTTCGAATATGCACCGAACATTCGCAAAGACGACGAGAATTTCGATGCTGTGGCGAAGGTGCTTGATGGCACGTCTGACAGGGTTGTGTCATTGCGATTGGAACCGGGTGATTTGCAACTGTTTCGCGGCCGATATTCGCTGCATCGTGTGGCGCCGCTGAAGGGCGCAACGCCACGACATGTGGCGATCTTCTCCTATGTGGATCAACCAGACATGGTAGGTGCGCCAGAGCGGACGAGGCAGCTTTATGGCCGCGTTCTGCCCATTCATCTTGAACGGGCAGGGCTGCGGAGTGACGCGCTGATCGACTGATCTTTAGGAGGAGCGGCGCTCGGAAAAGCTGAGGCGGATGAAGGCCGGAGCGTCGTCGCCCATGCCAACAACGCGATCGCGATTGTTGTCTTGGCGTCCGCGACCGCGGTTTTTACGCTCCGCCGGTTCGGCCTTTTTCTCAGGCACGGCCGCATCACTGGTGGCTGTTTCTTCCGCTGGTTTGGCGGTGGCGGTTTCTTCGGGAGCTTTCTTCCGAGAACGGCTGCGCTTGGGCTTTGCTTCTGGCGCTTTTTCGGGCTGTGGCGAGGTCACTTCCGCTTCCGTGGCCGTGCCGAGCGGGTTCTCCATCACCGGAATGGTCATTTGGACGAGGCTTTCAACAGCCTCGAAATATTTCTGGTCGCGCGGAGAGCAGATCATCACGGCCGCGCCTTTGCGGCCTGCACGACCAGTCCGCCCGATGCGGTGAACATAGTCCTCGGCATGCGAAGGCACGTCGTAATTGAACACATGGCTCACGGCGGGAATGTCGAGGCCGCGGGCGGCTACGTCAGAGGCGCAGAGAAAATGCACATTGCCTTCACGGAAGCCATCCAAGGTCTTCATGCGTTGACTTTGATCGAGGTCACCATGAATGGGCGCGGCGTTATAACCATGCTTTATCAGAGACTTGGCGACGATATCGACATCAATTTTACGATTGCAGAAGATGATCGCGTTGGTGCAGCTCTCGCCTTCGCCGTCGATCATGGCGCGTAGAAGCGCGCGCTTTTCTTTATCGGCGCGGTCGCGGCGGGAGGGTTTGAAATGGACCACACCTTGGCGGATATTTTCGCCGGTGGTCGCTGCGCGGGCGACTTCAATTCGTGCTGGCGCGGAGAGGAATGTATTGGTGATCCGCTCGATTTCTGGCGCCATCGTGGCGGAGAAGAACAGCGTTTGGCGCGTGAATGGGGTTAGGCCGAAGATGCGCTCGATATCGGGGATAAAGCCCATGTCGAGCATCCGGTCGGCCTCATCTACGACCATGATCTGAACACCGGTCAGCAGGAGCTTACCACGTTCGAAATGGTCCAGGAGACGGCCTGGTGTGGCGATCAGAACATCGACGCCACGGTCGATGAGAGCGTCCTGTTCCTTGAAGCTGACACCCCCAATGAGGAGCGCCTTGGTCAACTTGGAATATTTCGCGTAGGTGTCGAAGTTCTCTGCGACCTGAGCGGCCAGTTCGCGCGTCGGGCACAGAACAAGGCTGCGTGGCATGCGGGCGCGAGCGCGACCACGATGCAGCATGGAGATCATCGGCAAGGTGAAGCTTGCGGTTTTGCCGGTGCCTGTTTGGGCGATTCCGAGAACATCGCGCCCTTCGAGAGCGGGGGGGATGGCCCCTGCCTGAATAGGGGTCGGTGTCTCGTATCCAGCTTCGGATACGGCTTTTAGAACCTTCTTATCGAGGTTCAAGTCATTGAATTGGGTCATTGATACCTTTCGCGTGTTTGCGGCGTCAGGGCCGCTTTGTCACGCGGCCAGCCTCTGGCCGGATTGCCGGAGGCGCTAATATTGAGGCTGTGTTACGCCTCTGGCACGAAGAGGTCAAGAAACACGCCAAGTTGGAGTATTTTGGCGGTGGTTTGTGGTTTTCAAGCCGCGCTTGGTGCTAGACCATCATTTCTTTCGTCGCTGAGAGGGTGACATCGGGGTAGTCGCGCGACACACGGTCAATATCCCATTGCAGGCGGGTGAGGTATACAAGATCGCCGTCATTGTCCGTGGCGATATGCTGCTTATTCGCCTGCACGAAGGCATCGACCTTGGGCTTTGGGCCAGAAACCCAGCGTGCGGAGGTGAATTGTGACCCCTCAAAGCGAACGGGAAGGCCGTATTCCAGCTCGATCCGGCTAGCGAGCACCTCGAACTGGAGTGCACCGACGACGCCGACGATAAAGCCCGCACCGATGGTAGGCTTGAAAACCTTCGCCGCGCCTTCTTCTGCGAACTGCATCAGTGCTTTTTCGAGGTGTTTTGCCTTCATTGGATCGCCTGCACGACAGTTTTGCAGCAATTCAGGCGCAAAGGAGGGGATGCCGCTGACTTTGAGTTGTTCGCCCTCTGTCAATGTATCGCCGATCCGCAGCTGACCATGATTCGGGATGCCGATGATATCGCCAGCCCATGCTTCATCAGCCAGTTCGCGATCGGAGGCGAGAAACAGCACGGGGTTGGTGACGGCCATTGGCTTTTTCGACCGGACATGAAGAAGCTTTTGACCACGGGTGAAGTGACCGGATGCGAGCCGCACGAAAGCAACGCGGTCACGATGTTTCGGGTCCATGTTGGCCTGCACCTTGAATACGAAACCTGCGACCTTCTTTTCTTCTGGCGCAATTTCGCGCGGCTCGGCCTTTTGGGGTTGTGGTTCAGGCGCATAGGCGCCGATGCCGTCCATCAGCTCCTTGACGCCGAAGGAGTTGATCGCAGAGCCGAACCAAATTGGCGTCATGGAGCCATCGAGCACCGCTTGGGGATCAAGGGTGGGTAGAAGCTCGCGCGCCATCTCGACTTCCTCGCGCAGCTTTTCGAGCTGGGCTGCGGGGATGTGTTCAGCCATTTTGGGGTCGTCGAGGCCATTGATCTGGATCGAGTCGGCGACTTTGTTGCGGTCGGCGCGATCCATCAGTTCCAGCCGGTCATTGATCAGGTCGTAGCAGCCGAGGAAATCGCGGCCCATGCCGATCGGCCAGCTTGCAGGCGTCACGTCGATCGCGAGGTTTTCCTGTATTTCGTCGATGATTTCGAAGGTATCGCGGCTTTCGCGGTCCATCTTGTTACAGAAGGTCAGGATCGGCAAATCGCGCAGGCGGCAGACTTCGAAGAGTTTCTGGGTCTGGCTTTCGACGCCTTTGGCACCATCGATCACCATGACCGCTGCGTCAACTGCGGTCAGGGTCCGGTAAGTATCCTCGGAGAAGTCCGAGTGGCCGGGCGTATCGACGAGGTTGTAGCGCAAATTGCGAAAGTCAAAGGACATCGCTGAGGCCGAGACGGAAATGCCGCGGTCCTTTTCCATCTGCATGAAGTCTGAACGGGTGCGCCGTGCTTCGCCTTTCGCGCGGACCTGACCGGCCATTTGAATCGCCCCACCGAAGAGCAGGAACTTTTCGGTAAGGGTGGTTTTGCCTGCGTCGGGGTGCGAGATGATCGCGAATGTCCGGCGGCGGGCGATTTCGGGCGGAAGGGTCGGGCGATTTGTCATGACGTCCCTATAGGCGGGCGTTTGGAAAAGGGCAATTGGCGTGGTTTCAGCTTTGCGACGCGCGGCGCAGAAGTTCGGCAATGTCATCGTTGCCAACGAGCGATTCAGCGATTTCGTAGTCGTGGTGGCGACGTCTTTCGTGAATGCCGCCCGTAGCAGCGAGGCGTTCGCGGATGTCATCTGGTAGGGCCTTGGTGGTGCGCGGGTCGATCATCAGGGATTCCGCTGCGATCCCCTCGGCATAGATGATGTGGTGGTCGTCAAAGAGCAGTTGGTAATAGTCGATAAAGCCGCCTTCTGTCTGCTGGATGGTGGTCCCGTTGACGAGATTGCGAGCCTTGATCAACACCTCGGGCCTGCCTGCGCCGAGATTATCGGAGCGCTGGTAGACGAAAATGCGGTGGTCAGGGCTGAGGCGAAGCTCCCGGTCATTGTGCAGGACACCTGCGGCAATGCTGACCGGCGCGAATGTGCCGGTCGCGCGGAACGTCGTGTGGCCGATCCAGCGGATTGCGCGGGGGCCATCGTCGCGCGTGAGAACACGGTCGCCGACGGCAAGATCCTCGACAGCGCGCATTTCGCCTGATGCCAGTGTAATGCGGGTGCCGGCGGCGAAGGAAACGAAGGCGGCCTCGGCGAAGCGGCGCGTTGCGGTCGTGCGGTCGATGCCGACCAGCCGGTAATCGGTATCTACATGCATTTCAGCAAGTGGCAGGAGGTAGATTTCCACCGCGATCCCGCCACCGACTTCGACGAAAATGATGGCCTCTTGTGTTGTGCCATCGGGTGTCATGAATGTGATGCAGCTGTCGAGATAGAGCCGGTGCTCAGGCGCGCCCCAAGCCGATTGGGGTGTGATGGCAAAGCCAGCATCCTTGCCATCGACTGTAACAGAGATTTCGCCGCGCAGGGACGGGTCGACCAGGCCGTAGATATCATCCATGATCAGTTCGTCTGCAAAGACCAGCGGATCGCTCTCAGCCGCGCCCGCCGTAACTGCGAAGGCGTCTGAGCGGTAAAGGTTCAGCAGTTGTGGGCCTGTATGATCCGGATCTGTCATTTCTTTGGTATTGGCTGTGGCGGCGTGGTGGACGATGAGGCGGCGGTGTCGTGATGGCCCGACCCTTGCCATAGTCAGTTTTGTAACCTAGCTCTGACGGTGATGCGAGGGAGGTTTGCATGGATTTGGGAATTAAAGGAAAACGGGCGCTGGTTTGCGCGGCGTCCAAGGGACTTGGGCGCGGGTGTGCGATGGCATTGGCCGAGGCGGGTGTCGATCTGGTGATCAACGCGCGGGGCGAGGAAGCGCTGCAGAAAACTGCCGAAGAAATCCGCACGACCTATGGCGTCACTGTGGTGGCTGTCGCCGCTGATATCACGACCGAAGAGGGGCGTGCGGCAGTTTTGGACGCTGCCGGTGATATCGACATCCTTGTGAACAATGCGGGTGGCCCGCCCCCGGGTATGTGGACAGATTGGGATCGCGAGGACTTCATCAAGGCGCTGGACGCAAATATGCTGGCGCCTATTGCGATGATCAAAGCGCTCGTTCCACAGATGATGGAGCGGGGCTGGGGCCGTGTGGTGAACATCACGAGCCAGTCGGTCAAATCACCTATCCCGCAGCTTGGACTGTCGAATTCCGCGCGGGCCGGTTTGACCGGCTATGTCGCGGGCACATCGCGGCAGGTTGCGCCTTATGGGGTGATCATCAATAACATGCTGCCGGGCATTCACGCCACGGACCGCGCCAAGAGCCTTGATCAAGGGGTCGCGGAAAACACGGGGATTGATATCGATCAGGCGCGTGAAAACCGCCAACAGACCATTCCGGCCCGCAGATATGGCACGGCCGAGGAATTTGGCGCGACATGCGCTTTCTTGTGTTCGCAGCATGCCGGGTTTATCGTGGGGCAGAACATCCTATTGGATGGCGGTGCCGTAAACGCGACGCTCTGACGCTTGTGCCTCCCACCCCGCGTTGGTAGGGAGAATTTACCCGAGCTAATTCGTCGGATACATTTGTGCATACTACACCACGCCTCGAAGTGAAAAATCTCATCCGCAGCTATGACGGGCTGCGGGTGGTGAATGATGTGTCGCTTTCGGTCATGCCCGGGAGCGTGATTTGCCTTCTTGGCCCGTCGGGCTGCGGTAAGTCCACGACCTTGCGCATGATCGCGGGCGTTGAGATGCAAGACAGTGGTGAGATCTATGTGGATGGGCAACTTGTCTGCGACACGATCACGCGCGTTCCCCCTGAGAGCCGCGAAATCGGCCTGATGTTTCAGGACTTTGCGCTGTTTCCGCACTTGAGCGTTGCGGAGAATGTGGCGTTCGGGCTGACCGGATCGGCACGCAGCAACCGTGAGCGTGTGGGCGAATTGCTCGAAAAGGTTGGCATGGCCCGCCATATCGACGCTTATCCGCATCAATTGTCTGGCGGTGAGCAACAGCGCGTGGCTCTGGCGCGCGCGCTTGCGCCACGGCCACGAATTCTATTGATGGACGAGCCGTTCAGCGGGCTAGATGATCGTCTGCGCGACGACATTCGCGATGAAACGTTGCAGGTGCTCAAGGGGGAAGGAACCTCCGTTCTGCTGGTGACGCACGAACCAGCGGAAGCCATGCGCATGGCTGATGAAATTGCGCTGATGCGCAATGGTCAAATCGTGCAGCGCGGGGCGCCCTATAATATCTACAACGCTCCAGCGGATCGCGAAGCAGCTGCTTTTTTTAGCGATATCAACCTGATACGCGGCGTTGTTGAAGGGGCGCTGACGGAGACGCCGTTTGGGCAGTTCCTTGCGCCGGGGGTGCCGGACGGTACGACGGTCGAGATCGTGATCCGACCGCAGCATTTGAGGATTGATTTTGATCGTGGGGGGCGTGGGCCAGATCCGACGCCGAAAGACGGCACGGCCGCGCGTGGTATCGTCGAGCGGGCGCGGTATCTCGGGTCTGAGAGTATTGTCGATTTCAAGATGGACTTTGACGGCTCTACGCTGCGCGCCGCTGTCCCGTCTGTCTTTTTGCCCGATCCAGGCACGCCGCTTTGGCTGATGTTCCGGCGGGATCGGTGCCACGTCTTTCCGGTGCGAGGCTAGTGCGCGGCGGTAAAGTGTTCGAGAAAGTCGTCGAGCGTTTTGCCGGGTTCGGGTAGAAATGCGCCGCCTGAAAGTGCGATTTTCGCGATAAGATCAACGCGCAAACTTATGAATTTATTGCCGTTTTCAGACCACGAGGTTAGGGTCCAGAGGCGCCCCCAATACTCAAGGTGAAGCGGTCGGACACGCATCGACTCGTCTTGCCCAGTTAAGGTTAGATCGAGAAACAGGTGTTCACGAAGGGCGCGGCGGAGAGTAGCGAGGTGGCGGGCCGAGGCCGCCGCTTCCGGACTTGAATAGACGAAAGTATCGGCGCCGTCGTCTTGCATACCCTGTGGCGTGACTGCGCCGATCTTGCCACGCAGGCTGCGCGCAGCAGCGGCGAGGGTTGTGTCTTCACTGGTTGCGACGAGGATCATTCCAAGGCGCAGCGCTTCAAATTCATCACGGTTGAGTGCCATTGGTGGCAGGCTCACCGGCGCACGCAGGACGTAACCCACGCCGCGTTCACCCTCAATCGGGATGCCGGAGCCGCTCAAAGTTGCCATGTCACGCCAAATTGTGCGGGTCGAAACGCCAAGCCGCCGCCCCAAATCCGCCGCGCGATGGAGCTGGCCGTCGCGCAAAATCTGGATCAGTTCGAAAAGGCGGTCATTGCGTGCGATGGCGGTCTCCGATCTCTGTTCATGTGTCAGTTTCTATGGCATGCGAGGTAGAATAGGCCTGCACGCAAGGGTTCTATATTTGTGGGCAACTGACAATTTGCTGTCAGCAGGCTTGCGTTGCAAGCGGTGTTTCCGGGGCAGAGGAGCATTTTCAGGCTTTTGTGCGCGTGAGCCGCGCCATAGGGTGAGGTGAACTTATTCGGGTGCATGACGCTGCGCCCATGTCAGGGAGAAAAACATGCTTAACAATATCGGTCTTCCGGGACTTCTTCTGATCGCGGTTGTTGTTCTGGTTCTTTTCGGTCGTGGAAAGATCTCGTCGCTGATGGGCGAGGTTGGCAAGGGCATCACCGCCTTCAAGAGGGGTGTTGATGACGGCAAGCAAGAAATCGAAGAACAAGCGGCTGCGGCCAAGGACGTCACCCCCGAGGATGAAAAAGACAAGGCGTAAGCTTTGGCGGGTCGGGAGCGTTGAAAGCGCCTCGCCTGATTTTCATTGTCTGCTCTGAGGAGGGTGCCGCCGATGTTTGGTCTTGGCTGGAGTGAAATGGTGCTGATCGGCATCGTTGCGCTGATTGTTGTTGGTCCGAAAGACCTCCCCGGAATGTTCAGGACGCTTGGGCAGCTCAGCGGAAAGGCGCGTGGTATGGCACGCGAATTCAGCCGCGCAATGGAGTCGGCGGCCGATGATGCTGGTGTGAAGGATATCTCCAAGACCATTAAAGCGGCGGCGAACCCGACTAAATTCGGTACTGATAGCCTCAAGAAGGCCGCGACGACGAGCTTCAAGCCGGGCGGGGCGACTGAAGCGCTTTCGAAAGAGCGCGCTGAATCTGCAGCGAAGTTCAAGGAAGCCAGTGCGAAAGCCGCTGCGGCGCGGAAGGAAAAAGAGGCTGCGGCCGAGGCGGAACAGGAAAGCGCTGCATCCACCGAGCCTGCTGAGCCGGCCGAGGATAAAACCGAGGACAAATCATGAGCGCGAGTGATGACATGGAGAATAGCGCGGCCCCGTTGATCGAGCATCTTGCCGAGCTGCGCAACCGACTGATCAGATCCTTGCTGGCATTCATCGTGGGGATGGTGATTTGTTTTGCGGTTTGGAACCCTATCTTTGATTTCCTGACCTTGCCGCTTTGTGATGCGCTTGCCGCGCGCGGACAAGATGACTGTGGATTGGTGCTTATTGCGCTGCAAGAGGGCTTCTTCGTTGCGATTTCGATCTCGTTGCTTGGCGGTTTGGTGCTGTCCTTTCCTGTGATTAGTTACCAGATGTGGCGCTTCGTGGCGCCCGGACTGTACCGGACTGAAAAGAATGCGTTTTTGCCATTCCTCGTGGCGTCGCCGTTCATGTTCTTTCTTGGGGCGTCGTTTGCCTATTTCGCAATCACACCGCTGGCGTTCGATTTCTTCCTAGGCTTCCAGCAGCCTGGCACGCTCATGGAGGGGACGGACGGGGCAACAGGCGTTGCGGGGATAGCGTTCCAAGGGTCGGCACAGGCCTATCTGTCGCTGACGATCAAGTTTATCGTGGCGTTTGGGCTGTGCTTTCAGCTGCCGGTACTGCTGACCCTGATGGGAAAGGCAGGGCTGGTCAGCTCTCGCGGCCTGAGAAACATGCGCAAATATGCAGTGGTTGGTATCCTATTGCTCGCCGCTTTGGCGACGCCTCCTGATGTCATTAGCCAAGTGATCCTGTTCGTGGTTGTCTACGGGCTCTATGAGATTTCGATCCAGCTGGTGCGCCGCGTGGAGAAGAAAAAGGACGCAGCAGCGCGCGCCGAGGGAGTTATCGGAGAGGGTGAGAGCCTCTTTGATGAGGACTTCGATGAGGACGAGAAGCCATGAAACTGGACGGGCCCGCCGACGCATTGACGCGAATAGCGGAAGCACTCGAACGGATCAGCCCACCGCCCGAAGCGGCGCCGGATTTCGGGCAGGCGTCAGCGTTTGTCTGGCACACGGAGCCGGACCGCCTTGTGCCGGTCAAGGACGTGTCCCGTATCTCGCTGTCATTGCTGGTGGGAAATGATCGCTCGCGTGACACGCTGCTCGCGAATACCCGTCAGTTTGCGAAGGGGATGCCTGCGAATAATGCGCTCCTGTGGGGCGCGCGCGGGATGGGGAAATCAAGCCTTGTCAAAGCAGTACATGGCGCTGTTAACGAAAAGTCCCCGCAGTTGAAGATCGTCGAAATTCAACGCGAGGATCTGCCATCCATCGGGCGCTGCCTTAACCTGTTGAGAGGTGCGCAGGAACGTTTCCTGCTGTTTTGCGATGACCTGTCTTTTGGGCATGATGATGCTCATTACAAGTCTCTCAAAGCGGTTTTGGATGGTGGTATCGAGGGGCGACCGGAGAATGTCGTGTTGTACGCGACATCAAACCGGCGCCACCTGATGCCGCGCGACATGATTGAGAACGAGCGCTCGTCGGCCATTAATCCTGCCGAAGCGGTTGAAGAAAAAGTATCGCTTTCTGACAGGTTCGGGCTGTGGCTGGGCTTTCACCCCTGTAGTCAGGACGAATATCTGGAAATGATACGCGGCTATTGTGATGCCTACGGGATCGATATCCCTGATGAGGTTCTGCGTGCAGAGGCCATCGAATGGCAGGCAACACGCGGATCGCGCTCAGGGCGCGTCGCGTGGCAGTATTTTACCGATCTCGCGGGCAGGCGGGGCGTACGCATCAAGGGATAGTCGCACGCCGGTACGCAGCTCAGGGGAGGAAATCCTTGGGATCGAGGCTTTCCAGTCCGCGCCGGATTTCAAAATGCAGGAAGCTTGGCGAGGTGTCGCGGACAACGCCCAGACTTGCGCCTTGTGTTAGGCGGTCATCCTTTGCGACGGTGATTTCTTCAAGGTTCGTGTAGACGGTCAGAAGTCCGTCGCTATGGCGGAGTACGAGGATCGCGACGCCGTTTGTGTCGCGGGTGATTGCGGCGACGACGCCATCGGCCGCTGCCTTGACGGGTGTTCCAGCTGCTGCGCCGATATCAATGCCTTCGTTCCGCCCCTTGGCGTAGTCACGGATAATGGAACCCGACACAGGATAGATGAACGGCGTATCAGCGGCTTCCTGTTCTTCTGGCTCGGGCGCGGCCAGTGCTGGTGCCTCAAGTGCAACTGCTGGTTCGGTGGTCGTGCTGTCGTCCTCGGGGAGGGGGTCGGCAGCCGAGGGCGGCTCGGGGGCGGTAGTACCTGTTCCGGGCAGCGTCACAGCCTCTTCTTCGGCCGCCGGTTGGGGGGTAGTTGGCGCGCTTCCGGAGGCGCTTTCGGGGATGAGGAGTGTTTGGTTCTCGCGCACGGAAAGTTCGGAGTCGAGGCCGTTCCATTCTGCGAGGACGCGGACGGGGATATTGTACCGCCGCGCGATGCCGAAGGCGGTTTCACCGCGCCTGACGCGGTGCTGAATTGGTTCTGGCCCTGTTTGGGCGGGTGTGGCCGCGGGGGCTGGCGGCAGGGTCGTCTCTGTTGCGGAAGGCGCCGCGCGATTGATCGCATCCTCTGCGAGCGTGGTGACATCGACACGGGAAGTGCCTGATCCACCGTTGGCCGCACCAGTTGTGGCATTTTCGGTGGCGACGGGTTGATTGAGGGCGATGATCTCACCAGCGCGGAGCAAGACGTTTGGAGCGATGCCGTTATATTCCGCTAGGCTTTGTGCTTCGATCCCAAGCCGCTGGGCAATCGCGGTGATCGTATCGTCAGGGCGCGTGACCACGACCTGATAGGTGGAATAGGTGATGAGGCCGCGGCTGTCCGGCGTCGGGCGCTCCAAAGGCATTGTGGCAACGTCGTTAGCGGCGAGCGTATTCCCGCCGAAGTTGCGCAGATCAAGGTCAAACTGCTCAGAACAGGCTGAGACAACAAAGAGCGCGGAGCTCAGAAGTAACGCCGAGCGCAGGTGAAATCGTGTCGCGGACATTCAAGGGCCTCAATATATATACCGGTCGTTTCGCCGGATTATTCTGCATTAACTCTAGTCGCCAAGTCCTTCAATTAAGGGGACAAATCTTACTTGGCGTAGTTCCTCGTACTCGTAGCCTGTCTCTGTTCGTGTGGCGCGGATCAGGGTTTGTACCGCGTCAGACTGGCCTACAGGCAACACCATGATACCGCCTACGCGCAATTGCGCCAAGAGCGGGCTTGGTGGATCTTCGGCGGCGGCTGTCACAAGAATGCGATCAAACGGCGCCTGTTCGGGATAGCCAAAGCTGCCGTCGCCGGTGATGGCGGTGATGTTGTGCAAGCCCTCTTCCTCGAAGATCGCGCGGGCATCCGCGACAAGGCGCTTGAAGCGATCGATCGTGTAGACCCTGCGGGCAAGTACGCTAAGGATCGCTGCTTGGTAACCGGAACCGGTTCCGACCTCGAGAACCTTGTCACGAGGCGAAACATCGAGCGCTTGTGTCATTAGCCCCACGACAGATGGTTGGCTAATGGTTTGCCCCGACGCGATGGGAAGCGGCACGTCGGTATAGACCTTGTCCGCGAAAAGGCCTTTGACGAAATGTGCGCGGTCGATGCGCTCCATCGCGGTCAGTACGCGGGCATCTGTGACGCCGCGGCTGCGGAGCGCGAAAAGGAACTGCATTTTCCGCTCGGCGATGGCGCCTACGTCATCTGTCACGAGAGCGCCTTTCGCAGATCCGCGAGGGTGGAATGGTCTGTCAAATCGGCGCGCATCGGTGTTACGGAGATGTAGCCGTCTAGATTAGCCTGAGCATCGGAGCCTGTGCCGGTTGGGCCGTGTTGCGCGCCGCCTTTGATCCAAAGAAACTTGCGCCCCGACGGCGACATGTGTGGCTCGGCTGCAAAGTAGCTGTCCTTACGGAAGCCCTGATAGGTCGGGGCGATGCCTTTGACTTGATTGGCGGGTACCGGCGGGAAGTTAACATTGTAGAACAGGCGATAGTCAGAGGTGTCCCAGTGGCCGTGATCGAGAAGTTTGCGCACTGTTTCGACGCCATGAACGGATGCGGCTTCGAAAGGGTCGTCCAGTTTGGCGTTTGCGGGCCCGTAGTACTGCGAAAGCGCAATTGCGGGGAGGCCTTGCAGGGCGGCCTCCATAACCGCGCCGACCGTGCCGGAGTAGAGCACGTTGTCAGCGGCGTTGTTCCCGCGATTGACGCCGGAAAGCACAAGATCGGGGCGGCAATCCGCCATAACATCGTAAAGAGCGGCCAGAACACAATCGGCGGGTGAGCCCTCGGCAGCAAAACGGCGCGGAGCAAGTTCCGCAATCATCATCGGGTGCGTGTAGCTGATGCAGTGGCCGACACCTGACTGCTCGAATGCAGGCGCGACGACCCAAACCTCGCCATCGGGGCCGGCCAACTCTGTCGCGATTTTCTCAAGTACGACCAGTCCGGGCGCGTTGATGCCGTCGTCGTTGGTGATGAGAATGCGCATGGAACCTCCTGCAAGTATTGTGGACATTCCTATGTCAGCCGCCACGCCACGACAAGACGGGCGTGCCCCTATGCCAGACTTTCGAGGATTTGAGGGATGATTTTGCGGAACCTGAAGAAACCATGTGTCGCGTGAGGCCACCAGCGCCGATCATAAGCGCGCATTACCTGAACCAACGGAGTGTCGAGGTTTGCTGCTGAAAGTGTGTCGCGCGCGGGGCCTATCGGCAGGTAACTGGTGACGATCTGTTCTATGTTGTGTGCTTTCACGACTTCTGCCAAGTCGGGGGCGCCTTGCAATTTGATCGCTCCTGACCAGCCGTGGCGTGCGAGGCAATCGGTCATGGCGGCATCCGTCCATGCGGAAAGGTCATTGCTGATGTGCAATGGGCTGCGGGCTTTTGTCGAATTCAATGTGGCGATGAGATATGGCGCGGGAGCGCCGTTCAACACCCATTCGGGCGATAAATCTTCCTCGGTGATGAGAAAAAGCGTGCGGGCGTTAGCGGCGGGTTTGGTTGCGGCAGGGAGCGGAGCGGGCTCGGGGTGCGGGGTAAATGCAAGCGGCTGTGCGGATTCGATAAGGCTGTTTGGCGCAAAGCGTCCAATGGTGAATTGCGCAATATTGCTACGGCTGGCGAGGTAGGCCTTACCTTCTGTTTGAATGCCTCCAACCCAGCGCCATGACAGCGTATTAGAAGCTGGGTCACCGTCGAGCAGGTGGCGCAGGAAGAAATCAGCGCCGAGCTCCCACGGCAGGCGCAGCGTGAAAATCCAAATCGACGCGAACCACATTCGCGCGTGATTGTGTAAATAGCCGGTCTGGCGAAGTTCTTTTGCCCAATGATCAAATCCGTCAATTCCTGTGGTTCCCTCACAGGCGGACTGCCATTGCTGGCGCAAGGCAGATTCGGTCTGGATACGGTTCAATGCGGCATGGAGGCCAGTTTGGTACTGGGTCCAGACGGCAGGGCGCATTTCCAACCAGCCCTTCCAATAGGTGCGCCAGACAACCTCTTGGACGAATTTCTTCTGCTGAGCAGGGGGGTGAAGCGCCAGCGTTTCCTTCAGGACATCCGCCTCCGTGATCATGCGATGGCGCAGGTAGGGTGAGAGGCCGGAAACATGAGGATGATTGGGTATATCGAAGTTGCGCAAGCGCGCGTAATCGTGCCCTGCCAAGGGCGCGAAGCTGCGCATTTTGTCTTGCGCTGCGAGAAATGACGGCAGGGCGAATGGGGTGTGTTCTGACATGTCGCGGAGCTAGTCTTCGCGGAATTGTCTTCAACCCGCCGAGATACACGAACGGGCCTTGAAGCCCCCGCAGCGCCAAACTAAGATTCCCTCAAGATACTCCGGTTATTGTTTAGAAATCCGAAAATGAGGCGGGCAGAATGAAAGATCCAATTGAAACGTATATGAACCTTGTTCCCATGGTGGTTGAGCAGACTGCACGCGGGGAGCGGGCCTACGATATTTTCTCGCGTCTTTTGAAGGAGCGGATCATTTTTGTATCTGGCCCCGTGCATGACGGGATGAGCCAGTTGATCGTTGCGCAGTTGTTGCATCTTGAGGCCGAGAACCCCAAGAAAGAGATCAGCATGTATATCAACAGCCCGGGCGGCGTGGTGACTTCGGGGCTCTCGATCTATGATACCATGCAATACATCAGGCCCAAGGTTTCGACGCTTTGTGTGGGGCAGGCTGCGTCAATGGGGTCGCTGCTGTTGACCGCAGGCGAGCCTGGAATGCGTTTCTCGCTGCCGAACAGCCGCATCATGGTGCACCAGCCTTCGGGCGGTTATCAGGGGCAGGCGACAGATATCATGATCCACGCGCAAGAGACGCAGAAGCTGAAAACGCGCCTGAATGAGATTTACGTCACCCATACCGGGCAGACCCTGAAGAAGGTCGAAGCGGCGCTGGAGCGTGACAATTTCATGTCGCCCGAAGATGCAAAAGACTGGGGCCTGATTGACGAAATTCTGACGCGGCGCGACGACGCTGGGGAATAACGGTCCCGATAGAGTGGCAGAAGACGGGCATTTTGGCGTTGTGGACCTGAAGCGCCTGTCTTACTGTTAGGGAACGGTCCGAACGTAAAACGGCACTGTGCCGAAAGGGGAAACATGGCGAATTCGTCAGGCAGCGACAGCAAAAACACCCTGTATTGCAGCTTTTGTGGCAAGAGCCAGCATGAGGTGAGGAAGCTGATTGCGGGACCGACCGTATTTATCTGCGATGAGTGTGTAGAGCTGTGCATGGACATCATCCGTGAGGAGACGAAATCCTCTGGGCTGAAGTCCTCGGAAGGGGTGCCGACCCCGCGTGAGATTTGTGCGGTACTAGATGACTATGTGATCGGACAGGTGCATGCGAAGCGCGTTTTGGCGGTTGCGGTGCATAACCACTACAAGCGGCTCAACCATTCGGCCAAAACTTCTGACATTGAGTTGTCGAAATCCAACATCCTTCTTGTTGGTCCTACCGGCTGCGGCAAAACGCTTTTGGCTCAGACGCTTGCACGGATTTTGGATGTGCCGTTCACGATGGCCGATGCAACCACGCTGACGGAAGCTGGCTATGTGGGTGAGGACGTTGAGAACATCATTCTCAAGCTGCTTCAAGCCAGCGAGTACAATGTAGAGCGTGCGCAGCGCGGGATCGTCTATATCGACGAGGTCGACAAGATCACCCGCAAGTCGGACAACCCGTCGATCACCCGTGATGTATCGGGTGAGGGTGTGCAGCAGGCGCTCTTGAAGATCATGGAAGGCACGGTTGCCTCCGTGCCGCCGCAGGGCGGACGTAAGCATCCGCAGCAGGAATTCCTTCAGGTTGATACAACCAACATCCTGTTCATCTGTGGTGGCGCATTTGCGGGGCTGGACAAGATCATCTCTCAGCGGGGCAAAGGCTCTGCCATGGGCTTCGGCGCGGATGTGCGCGAGGTAGACGAGCGTAATGTCGGTGAGGTGTTCCATGATCTGGAACCTGAAGATTTGCTAAAGTTCGGGTTGATCCCTGAGTTCGTGGGGCGTCTGCCAGTGATCGCGACGCTGGAAGACCTGGATGAAGACGCGCTTGTTACCATCCTCAGCGAGCCGAAGAACGCGCTGGTGAAGCAGTATCAGCGTTTGTTCGTCATTGAGGATACGAAGCTAACCTTCACCGATGATGCGTTGCGCGCGATTGCGCGGCGGGCCATCGAGCGGAAGACAGGCGCGCGTGGCCTGCGGTCGATCATGGAGGACATTCTCCTTGATACGATGTTCGATCTGCCCGGTATGGAAAATGTGACCGAGGTTGTCGTGAACGAAGAGGCCGTTGGCCCCGACGCTGAGCCGCTGATGATCTATGCCGACGAGCCCGAGAAGAGCGAAGCGCGGGCCTGATGATCGCGAGAATCGAATTTGGAGGCCGGCTCATTTGAGCCGGTCTTTTTTGTTTGGGAGAGGATGTGATGAGCGACCGGCGCCACATTTCGACAGGCTCGCCTTTCGAGGCGCGGATTGGCTACTCTCGGGCCGTCATCGACGGTGACTGGATTTTTGTGGCGGGAACAACCGGCTACGATTACGCAACGATGACGATCCCCGATGAAGTGAATATGCAGTGCCGCAATGCATTGGCGACCATCTCTGCCGCTTTGGCAGAGGCAGGGGCATCGATGGATGATGTGGTGCGGGTGCGCTACATACTGCCTGATCCGCAAGATTGGCCGAAATGCTGGCCCGAAACATCAAAGGCTTTCGAAAATGCACGACCTGCCGCGACGATGTTCGTGGCAGGATTACAGGAGCCTGAAATGAAGATCGAAATTGAAGTAACAGCACGCTTTCGTGAGCGTGATCAGGGCGGTGACGCGCCAAGTAAATAAAGTGGTTACCTCTGGACCTTCGCGTTGGTTTGAGGCAAGAGGGGGCCAAGCAACGGAGCGATGAAATGGGCATTGTGAGCGCGATAAGCCGCATCTTTACTTGGTGGGACGGTCAAACCCTGAACACCCAGTTTTTCACATGGCGCAAAGGGGTCAAGGTCGGCGCAGACGACCAAGGCAACACCTATTACCGCACAGCCGACGACAGCAAGCGCTGGGTCATCTACAATGGTGAGATCGAAGGTAGCCGCATTAGCCCAGATTGGCATGGTTGGTTGCACCGCACTTGGGATGAAACGCCGAGTGATAAACCATTGGTGCATAAGGCGTGGGAGAAGCCGCATCAGGAGAACCTGACTGGAACGGCGCTGGCGTATGCGCCCGCAGGTTCCATTCGGAATGCACGGCCGGCGGACCGGAGCGACTACGAGGCCTGGACGCCCGAATAAGGCGGGAGCGACATGCGCGAAAACATTGTTGAAACCCTGGTTGGAACGGCCGTTGTCATCGTGGCAGCGGCGTTTCTTATTTTCACGATGCAAACGACTGGCAGTGGTGGCCGTTCAGAGGGCTATATGCTCAATGCGGCATTCCGTTCTGCCGAGGGGGTGAGCGTCGGAACAGATGTGCGGCTTGCAGGCGTGAAAGTTGGAACCGTTACGGACTTGAACCTTGATCCGCAGACGTTCCGCGCGGTGACCGCTTTGCAGATCAGCGATGATGTCTTGATCCCTGATGACAGCACCGCTGTTGTGGCCTCTGAAGGGCTGCTGGGCGGAACCTTCATAGAAATCATGCCGGGCGGCTCGTTCGATAATTACGCCGAGGGCGCAGAAATCCTCGATACTCAGGGCGCGGTGAGCTTGGTCACATTGCTGCTGCGGTTTGCCTCTGGAGGGGGGGGCGAAGAGTGAGCTTGATGCGGGGTATTGTGGTCGGTACCTGGTTTGCGTTTGGCGCTGCAGGAAGCCTATTGGCGCAGGAGGTGATCGAGACACCTTTGGCGCCTGCGGAAGGCGAAGGGGTGCTCCCCTTGGTTGGGCCGGAATTCGAGGAAATTGAAGAGCTGCCACTTTCCGAGCGCGTGGAGTCATCTGGCGCTGCTCTTGTCCGTGTTCTTGATAAGATCACCGGTGCTGTGACGGATATTGATGTGCCTTCCGGTGGCGCGGTACGGGTCGGGCTTATTTCAATTGCTTCGATCGACTGCCGCTATCCGGTAAATAACCCAGCCGGTAACGCCTATGCCGGTTTGACGATTACTTATCAGTCTATCGAGGAGCCTGTCTTCCGCGGGTGGATGATTGCCTCTGCGCCCGCGCTGAACGCAATGGACCATCCGCGCTATGATGTCTGGGTTCTTGGTTGCGTGATTTCGTAAGGTGATGGTAGCGGGGCGTTTGCTCTGAATAGCGCGTGTCGGATCACCGCAGCGTCGAGCCGTTTGTGATAATCTGATTTGGAGATTTCCTCGGCGCCGAGTGATAGCAGATGATCGGTGATGAACTGCGTATCAAATAAAGTGAATCCGTCTTTCCATAGTCGATGCGTCAGGTAGGCGAGGGCGATCTTCGAGGCATCGGTCTGCCGCGAGAACATGCTCTCGCCAAAGAAAGCTGCACCGATTGCAACGCCGTAGACGCCCCCGACAAGCCTATCGTCGTTCCAGACTTCGATTGAATGTGCGTGGCCCTGATCGAACAGACCTTCGTAGAGGCTGGCTATTTTGGTATTGATCCACGTCTCTTGACGGTCCGCGCAACCGGAGATGACTTGCGTAAAAGCCTTATCGAAGGTGATGCGGAAAGGGTTTTTCAGTATTTTGCGGCGGAGGGATCGCGAGATATGAAACCTCTCGATTGGGAGAATGCCGCGCCGTTTCGGATCGACCCAGAAGATTTCATGTTGGTCGCGGGATTCGGACATCGGAAAAATGCCGAGGGTGTAAGCCCTCAGCAAGATTTCCGTTGTTATTTCGAACGGTTCGTCTTTCATCGACGATCCTGAATGTGGTGTAACCGACTTTTAGGCGGATAGATTTTGCTCAAGCCAATGTTCGAGCCAGTGAATGTTGTATTCACCTGTTTGGACGGCTTCTTCCTCCAGCAAGGCGTGGAAAAGCGGGATGGTCGAGTCGATGCCATCGACAATCAATTCACCCAAAGCCCTTTTGAGCCGTGCTAATGCCTCTGGTCGGTCGCGCCCGTGTACAATCAACTTACCGATCAAGCTGTCGTAGTAGGGGGGGATAGAGTAGCCATCATAAAGGGCGGAATCCATGCGGACGCCGAGACCACCCGGAGCGTGATATTGGGTGATCTTACCGGGGCAGGGCGAGAAGTTCGGTAACCGTTCGGCATTGATGCGGACTTCGATTGCGTGGCCGGACAGAACCAGATCATCCTGCGTGAACGACATCGGCAAACCAGCCGCGACGCGGATTTGTTCGCGTACGAGATCCTGACCGAAGACGCCCTCAGTGACCGGGTGTTCGACCTGAAGGCGGGTGTTCATCTCGATGAAGTAGAATTCGCCGTTCTCGTAGAGGAACTCGACCGTGCCCGCGCCGATGTAATTGATTTTTGCCACAGCATCGGCGCAGATTTTACCAATCTTCTGGCGTTCCTCTTCGGTGATGCAGGGGCCTGGGGCTTCCTCGAACACCTTTTGGTGACGCCGCTGCAATGAACAATCACGTTCGCCAAGGTGAACCGCGTTGCCTTTGCCGTCGCCAAAGACCTGAATTTCGATATGGCGCGGGGTCGTGAGGTACTTTTCGATATAGACCTCATCATTGCCGAACGCGGCCTTGCCCTCGGACCGCGCGGTCGAGAAGGCTGTTTCCATCTCGGCTTCGTTGCGGGCGACTTTCATCCCGCGACCGCCGCCACCTGCCGTGGCTTTGATGATCACGGGGTAACCGATTTCCTTGCCGACGCGCTTTGCATCGGCAATGTCTTTCACGCCGCCGTCCGAGCCCGGAACCACCGGAATACCAAGCTTTTCAGCTGTTTCCTTTGCGGTGATCTTGTCGCCCATGATGCGGATATGTTCCGCAGTGGGGCCGATGAAGGATATGCCGTGATCTTCGAGCGCTTGCACAAAGGCTGCGTTTTCGGAGAGAAAGCCGTAGCCAGGGTGGATGGCCTGCGCGCCTGTGATCTCACAAGCTGAAATGATCGCAGCAAAGCTGAGATAGCTTTGCGCGGAGGAGGGCGGCCCGATGCAGACGGCCTCGTCGGCCATACGCACATGCATCGCATCGGAATCAGCCGTGGAATGGACCGCAACGGATTTGATACCCATTTCGCGACAGGCGCGGACGACACGGAGAGCGATCTCTCCACGGTTGGCGATCAGGATTTTATCGAACATTGCCAAGGCCTTATTCGATGATCATCAGGGGCGCACCGAATTCGACAGGAGCGCCGTCTTCGATGAGGAGCCGCGTCACAGTTCCGCCGCGCGGGGCAGGGATCTGGTTCATCGTTTTCATTGCTTCTACGATCAGCAGCGTGTCGCCTTCGTTGACTTTGCTGCCAACAGAAACAAACGGTGCGGCGCCAGGCTCGGCCGCCAGGTAAACGGTGCCGACCATTGGCGATGTCACCGCGCCGGGGTGATCGACCGGATCGGCCGATTCGGGCGCGGGGGCTGCAGCGGCGGCCGGAGCCGCGGCTTGCACGGGTGCTGCAACGGCAGCAGGGGCAGCAACTTGCGAGACAACCTGTGTCTGACGGCTGACGCGAACGTTAAGGCTATCATTTTCGCTGTATTCACGCAGAACTTCGAGTTCTGTCAGATCGTTGTCGCGCAGGAGCTCTGCGAGCGCTTTGATGAAACCTACATCGCCGTCGTGGTTTTTTTTGGTGCTCATGTTGTCCTCGGCTTTGCCCGTTATCCAAATTGCGCGGCTCTGTTTGGAGAGGCGCGTCTAGCAGCTTGTTATACGCGAAGGTGAATTGGGTGGAAAGCATTCGCTTTCAGGATTTTTGAGCGGTGCCGCTGAAAGTGCTATTTGAAACGAAAAGCACCGGGCAATGCCCGGTGCTATCGAGGAGATTTGGGCCGACTTAGCCGCGGTTCATGCGGTTCTCGATCAAATCATCGACGACTGATGGATCCGCAAGCGTGGACGTATCGCCAAGGGAGCCGTAGTCATTTTCAGCGATTTTGCGCAGAATGCGGCGCATGATCTTGCCCGAGCGTGTCTTTGGCAAACCGGGAGCCCATTGGATGAGGTCTGGTTTGGCGATTGGTCCAATTTCGGAGCGCACCCATGTTTCAAGTTCTTTGCGCAGCGCCTCTGAAGGCTCTTCGCCGCCCATAAGGGTAACGTAGGCGTAGATGCCCTGTCCTTTGATCTCGTGCGGGTAGCCGACCACCGCGGCCTCCGAGACGGCCTTGTGTGCGACAAGTGCGCTTTCGACCTCGGCTGTGCCCATCCGGTGACCGGAGACGTTGATCACGTCATCGACGCGGCCAGTGATCCAGTAGTCTCCATCTGCATCGCGGCGGCAACCGTCGCCAGTGAAATAGTAGCCTTTATAGTCAGAGAAGTACGTCTTTTCAAAACGTTCGTGATCGCCCCATACGGTGCGCATCTGGCTTGGCCAACTGTCTTTGATGCAGAGGACGCCTTCGGCTTCGGTGCTGGAAATCTCTGCGCCGGATTGCGGATCGAGAATGACCGGCTGAATGCCAAAGAACGGCTTCGTTGCCGATCCCGGCTTGAGCGGGGTTGCGCCGGGGAGCGGGGTGAGGAGATGGCCGCCGGTTTCGGTTTGCCACCAAGTATCAACGATGGGGCAACGGCCATGACCGACGACATCGTTGTACCAGTTCCATGCTTCCGGGTTGATCGGCTCACCCACGGTGCCCAGAATACGCAAGGACGAGAGGTCGCACTTCTCGACGAAGCTGTTACCTTGTCCCATCAGCGCGCGAATGGCCGTGGGGGCGGTATAGAACTGGTTTACCTTATGCTTTTCGCAGACCTGCCAGAAGCGTGATGCGTCAGGGTAGGTGGGGACACCTTCGAACATAAGGGTCGTCGCGCCGTTGGCGAGTGGGCCGTAGACAATATAGCTGTGACCCGTGACCCAACCCACGTCGGCGGTGCACCAGTAGATATCGCCGTCATGATAGTCGAAGACATATTCATGGGTCATTGAGGCAAACACGAGATAGCCACCGCTGGTGTGAACGACACCTTTGGGCTGGCCGGTGGAACCTGATGTGTAGAGGATGAACAGCGGATCTTCTGCGTTCATCTCCTCGGGTGGGCAATCAGCGCTGACATTCGCTTCGAGTTCATCGAGCCAGAAGTCGCGACCCTCCTGCATGGGGACGTCTCCGCCGGTTCTGCGCACCACGAGCATCTTGGCATCGCCATCGACCTTGGCGAAAGCTTTGTCGGCATTGGTCTTGAGAGGTGTATTGCGGCCGCCGCGTGGGGCTTCGTCTGCGGTGATGACGACTTTTGCGTCGCAGCCATTCACGCGGGCGGCGAGGGCATCGGGCGAGAAGCCGGCAAAGACCACCGAATGAATCGCGCCAATGCGTGCGCAGGCTAGCATTGCATAGGCTGCTTGTGGGATCATCGGAAGATAAAGGACAACGCGGTCGCCCTTGTTTACGCCCATATCGCGCAACACGTTGCCGAAACGGGAAACCTCTTCATGCAACTGCTTGTAGGTAATGTGAAGGGCTTCGTCGTCGGGGCTGTCAGGTTCCCAAATGATGGCGGTTTGATCGCCACGGGTGGCGAGGTGGCGGTCAATACAATTTGCGGCGATGTTTAGCGTGCCGTCTTCGTACCAGTTGATCGAGACAGAGCCAAAATCATAGTTCGTGTTCTTGACCTTGGTGTAGGGCTTGATCCAGTCAATTCTCTTGCCGTGCTCGCCCCAAAAGGCCTCTGGGTCATTAATTGATGCGGCGTACATTTCTTCGTATTTCGCCGCATCGATGTGGGCTTTTGCGGCGACTTCGGAAGAAGGGGGGTAGGTCGAGCTGGTGGTCATAGCAATCCCTTTGGTCTTGGAATGGGGTGCGCCCGCTCGGGGTGCGGGCGCAGGAATTTAGATTGCGAGATATTTCGCGCGAAGCTCTTCGTCTTCAAGAACTTCTTTTGCGTCACCGTCGAAAACGACGGTTCCGGTGTCGAGGATGACAGCACGATCAGCAAGTTTCAACGCCGCGACGGCGTTTTGCTCGACGATGATCGTTGTGATGCCCTGATCGCGAATAATTTTTAGCGTCTTTGCGATTTCTTGGACGATGACAGGTGCGAGCCCCTCATATGGCTCGTCGAGGAGAAGAACCTTGATGTCTCTGGCCAAAGCGCGTGCGATGGCGAGCATCTGTTGTTCACCGCCGGAGAGGGTAACGCCCTCTTGTTTGCGACGTTCGCCCAAGCGGGGGAAGAGCTCGTAAATGCGTTCCAAGGACCAGCCTTTTGGTGGCGCGATTTGCGCCAGTTGCAGGTTTTCCTCCACAGTAAGGCCTGGGATAATGCGGCGGTCTTCCGGCACCAGAGCAATGCCTGCGGCAGCTGCCTGATGGGATTTCATCTCATGCAGTGGTTTGTGGTCAAGCCAGATCTCGCCATGGCGGATTTCCGGATTATCGAGGCGCGCAATCGTACGCAGTGTCGAGGTTTTGCCTGCGCCGTTCCGACCCAGAAGGGCCAGGATTTCGCCTTCGTGGATGTTAAAGCTGACGCCTTGAACGATGTAGCTTTCCCCGTAATAGGCCTGCACATCCCATACCGATAGAAAGGCGGGATGGGTCGATGCGTGATTGGCATTCGGGTCAAAGCCCGGTGTGGTATCTGGCTGATTTGTCACGGTTTCGGTCGTCATATCTGCGCTCCTTAAACCTGCGCTTCACCCAGATACGCTTCGCGTACCTTTGGATGGCCTTTGATGTTGTCAGGGGTTTCTTCCACGAGGGGCGTACCCTGCGCGAGAACCGTGATGCGGTCGGCAAGCGAGAACACGACATGCATGTCATGCTCGATGATCGCCATCGTGATGTCGCGCTTTTCCTTGATCTCCTTTAGAAGATCGATCGTGTTGTTGGTGTCGGCACGCGCCATGCCTGCTGTTGGTTCGTCGAGCAGCAGCAGGCGCGGCTCTTGGACGAGGCACATCGCCATCTCAAGGCGGCGTTTATCACCGCGAGAAAGACTGGCCGCGTGCATGTTCAGCTTTTCGAGCATGTTGACGTCGGCGAGGATCGCTTCGGCCTGTTCGCGAATTTCCACTTCTTGTGCGACGCTTTCAAAGGCATGCATACGGAAGGCACCGTCGCGCTTTGCAAAGCACGGGATCATGACGTTTTCTATGACAGTTAGATCTCCGAAAATTTCGGGGGTCTGGAAAACGCGGCTGATACCCATCTGGTTGATTTCGAATGGTTTGCGCCCGAGAACGGACTGGCCATCGAACATCACCGATCCAGAATCTGGGATCAGTTTCCCGACGAGGCAGTTCAGTAGGGTGGACTTACCTGCGCCGTTGGGGCCGATGATTGCGTGGCAGGTGTTTTCCTTGACGGAAAGGTTCACGTTACCAAGTGCCTGCAACCCGCCGAAGCGCTTGTTGACGCCTTTGACTTCTAGAATACCCATAGGTCAGTCTCCTTATTCGGCGGGGGTGTTGGGTTGACCGGCGGCGCTTTTGTCGCTTCCGGAGGCTTTGCTTTTACGACCACGGAACAGCTTGCCGATCCTTTGACCGCCCTCAACGAGGCCGCCTGGAAGGAAGATGACCACGGCCATGAACAGCAGGCCTAACGTAAGGTGCCAGCCTTTGCCGATGAAGGGGTGAATGATTGTCACGAGCAGATTGTCCAGCCAATCCGGCATGAAGGCGAACCAGTTGTGCAGAATGCCATCGTTGATCTTGGAGACGATGTTCTCAAGATACTTGATGACGCCAGCGCCGACGACAGGTCCGATCAGAGTACCGACACCACCCAGGATCGACATAACAACGATCTCGCCTGACGCCGTCCAGAACATACGTTCCGCGCCGGTCAGCGGGTCCATTGCAGCCAGTAGCCCCCCCGCGAGGCCGGCGTACATGCCAGAGATGACGAAAGCGGCTAGCATATACGGCTTCGTGTTTACGCCGGTGTAGTGCATGCGGGTTTGGTTGGACTTGATTGCGCGCAGCATCATACCCATCGGCGAGCGGAAAATGCGGATCGCCAGATAGAAACCAAGGATCATGAAGATTGCAGAGAGGTAATAACCGTTCTGGAATGTGAACTGCCACCCGCCGACATTCATGACACTTTGTGCGTTCATTTCGAGCCCGAAGAGGTGCGGTACTTTCGGATCGCCTGCACCCATCAAGATTTGCGGGTCGTCATTGTATACCTGAAGGCCAGTTTCACCATTGGTGATCACGGTTCCGAAGAACTTGCCGATGAGGTCCGAGTAGGCAATCGAGTACATCATCTGCGCAAAGGCGAGGGTCAGGATCGAGAAGTAGATGCCGGAGCGCCGTAGAGCGATGAAGCCGATGATTACCGAGAACAGCCCAGCGACGACCACAGACAGGATGATGGCTGGAACGATGTTATAGCTAAGGAGCTTGAACATCCAAACAGCCGCAAACGAGCCGACACCCAGAAAGGCCGCGTGGCCGAAGGAGAGGTAGCCAGTCAAGCCGAATAGAATATTGAAGCCAATTACCAGCAGGCCGAAGATCATGAACCGCTGCATGAGTGCGGGATAACCTGCGTTGAAGCTCTGGCCCAGCGAGCTCTCGACTGGGAACGGGTTGAGGAGGATCGGGGCGACAAGCGCAAGCACGACAACGATCGCGAAGAGCTTGAAATCTTTGGAATTCAATCCGAGCATGGTCTTAGTCCTCCATCACGCCCTTGCGACCCATAAGGCCACGGGGACGTGTCAGCAGAATGATAATGGCGACGAGATAGATGATGATCTGGTCGATACCTGGGATGATGGCTTTAACCTCGTTCATGGATGCGAAGCTTTGCAGAATGCCGAGCAGGAAGCCTGCGGCAACCGCGCCGGGTAGGGAACCCATGCCGCCCACTACCACCACCACGAAGCTGAGCACGAGGAAGTCCATGCCGAGGTTGTAGTGGGGTGACAGGATCGGCGTGTACATCATACCCGCCAAACCAGCCACGCAGGCGGCGAGGCCGAACATCAGTGTAAAACGCTTGTCGATGTCGATACCGAGAAGACCTACGGTCTCGCGATCAGCCATGCCCGCTCTGACGACCATGCCGAAAGTTGTGAATTGCAGGAAGGCGAACACCGCGGCGATGATGACGGCGGAGAAGAAGAAATAGACCAAGCGCCATGTTGGATAGAGGATCGTCCCAGAGTCAAAACCGAGCCATGCGCCAAGATCGACAGTGCCGACGAACGCGCTCGGCATCGGTGTCTGAATTGGGTTTGCACCAAAAAACGCCTTGATGATTTCACCAATCACAATGGCAAGTCCAAAAGTGACGAGGATCTGGTCTGCGTGTGGGCGCTTGTAGAAATGCTTGATCAGACCGCGTTCCATTGCCCAACCGAGGAAGAACATCACTGGCACAGTCAGGAAGATTGCGAGGAGAACGGACCAGTCTTGCAGGGCAGCGCCAAATTCGTTGCCGAACCATGATTGGACGTAGGGGACTTCGACCTTGAGTGGGTTGCCCAAAAAGTCTGTCTGCGTTTCGTCGACCACGGTTTGAGACAGATTGAGTATCCGCTGCATGGTCACCGTGCAGAAGGCGCCGGCCATAAACAAGGCGCCGTGCGCAAAGTTAACAACGCCGAGGGTGCCGAAAATGAGAGTGAGGCCGAGCGCAATCAGCGCATAGGCCGAGCCCTTATCGAGCCCGTTGAGAATTTGAAGGATGATTGCGTCCATTGGTCCCGCCCTGACTTAGGAATGGCTGGAAGTGAAAGCAGCCGTAAGCAGCCGCTTTTCGAGATGGACCGGTCACGCAGGGCGACCGGTCCTTTTTGCTAGACGGATTATGCGCCGTTGTTGCATTCACCGAGATCGCCACCGGCGAACATCGGGTGATCGGGGTCATAGGTGACCTGCTCAACTGGCGTAACTTCGACGATTTCCAGAGTGTCGTACTGGTTCGTCGGGTTTTCCGCACCCTTCATGACCAAAACGTCTTTGAAGCACTGGTGGTCGTCGGCGCGGTAGAGGGTCGGGCCGTTGCCAAGACCGTCGAACTCGAAGCCTTCGAGCGCTTCGGCAACCGCACAAGGTGCGAAGGAACCTGCACGGGTCACAGCATCTGCATAGAGCAGTGTCTGTACATAGCAGGTGTGAGCCGAGCCAGATGGCGGACGGCCATACTTCTCACCGAAGGACTTCACAAAGGCTTTGGTGCCTTCGTCCTGCAGCTGCCAGTTCCAGTTCATGGAGCCGAACACGCCTTGGATGTTGTCGCCAGCACCTGCGGCCATCAGTTCAGAGTAAAGCGGAACGATGATCGTGAAGTCTTTGCCGTTGACCTGCTTGTCGCGCAGACCGAACTGCACTGCCTGAGTCAGCGAGTTCACCATGTCCCCACCGTAGTGGTTGAGGATCAGCGTATCGGCGCCGGAATTCAGAACCGGAGCGATGTAGGACGAGAAGTCGCCTGCGCCAACCGGCGTCAGGACGTTATTCACGGTTTCCCAGCCGAGCGCTTCGGTGGCGGCTGCCATCGATTCCTGCTGGGTCCAGCCCCAAGTGTAGTCGGCAGTCAGGTGATAGGCACGGCGCTCGCTGCCGTACTCGTTCTGAAGCACCGGACCAAGTGCGGCACCGGACATGTAGCCGTTGAAGAAGTGGCGGAAGCCGTTGGCTTTTTTGTCCTTGCCGGTGGTGTCGTTCGAGTGGGTCAGACCGGCCATGAAAATGATGCCAGCTTCTTGGCAGAGGCCCTGAACAGCGATTGCAACGCCCGAGGACGAGCCGCCGTTGATCATGATCACGCCGTCTTTCTGGATCATCGACTGCGCAGAAGCACGGGCAACGTCAGACTTTGTCTGCGTGTCGCCGGTGACAAATTCGACTTTCTTGCCGAGGATGCCGTCACCGCCAAGTGCTTTCGAGCTGAAAGTGTTGAGCATGCCGCCGTCACCTTCACCGTTCAGGTGTTCGACAGCGAGTTCCTGTGCGCGCAGTTCGTCGAGGCCTTCTTCGGCATAGGGGCCGGTCTGCGGTACGTTGAAGCCGAATTTCACACTCGAGCCAGTGGGCTCGTTTGTGAAAGCCGAGGCAGACGAAGTGAAGATCGTCGGAAGCGCGAGGCCAGCACCACCAATGGCGCCGGTCTTCAGGACGCCGCGGCGCGAGAAGTTCGTTTTGGACATAGATATCCTCCCTTTGATGATTTGTCGTGCGGGCCTCCTCACCCGTCCGACGCGCATTTTTCAATGCTGACCTATTATCAGCGCGGGTTCGAAAAGTTCGCAACAAAGCCTTTTTTAAGAACGATTATTTTGTAAAAAATGTAGACACCTCACGCAGATTTTGTGTAAATTAATTTACAAAATCGCTGGCGCCGACTTGCGCTCCGAGCGGCAACAGGGGGTGGAAATGGTTGGTTTGCTTACCGGAAATCGTATCCGTGACTGGCGCATCAGTCGTGGAATGCGGCAGACGGAATTGGCCCACGAGGCGGGCATTTCACCGTCTTACCTAAATCTCATCGAACATAATCGCCGCAAAATCGGCGGGCGGGTGCTTAACCGAATAGCCCGCGCGCTTGATCTCGATCCGAGTCATCTCGCCGATGGAGGTGAGGCGACTCTGTTGGGGAAGCTTGCCGAGATTGCACAAAGCCACGATCTGGACACGTTGGATGCAGGGCGAACAGAGGCGTTTGCCAGCCAATTCCCTGGGTGGGCACAAATGGTGCTTTCGCTCCAAGCGGCAATCGAGTCGCTTGAGGGCAGGGTCAAATTGCTTGGCGACCGTCTGTCTCACGATCCAAAACTTGCCGAGGCGCTCCATGAGGTGATCACGGCGGTGACCTCCATCAGGTCAACGGCGTCAATTCTTGTCGAAGGGGGGGAGCTCGATCGGGAATGGACAGAGCGATTTCATAAGAACGTCTATCAAGATAGTCTTCGCTTGGCCGAGCAGAGCCGCGCGCTTGTTTCGTTTCTGGAAAAGCAGGGCGATGATCCGGATGTATTACTGTCGCCTGTCGAGGAAGCTGAACGAGCACTCTCATTGGCTCTGGACACTGTTGGTGTGCAAAGCCTTTCCTGCGAAGAGCGCGCCGCCGAAGAAGATGACGGTGTTACTTTCGCCGTTGGGGAGGCGGCACGTTTTCGGCTTGAGCGTATGATTGAGGGGCTCAGGAACGACGAGCGGTTATGGCCCTATCAAGAGGTGCAGTCGAGCGCGGAGGAGGCGGGCGGCGACCTGCATGAGTTGATCGCGCGCTCGGGCAGGTCGATTCCACTTGTTTTGCGGCGCTACGCTTTGTGGAAACGTATCGAGAAAGATGCTGCCAGTGACTACAGTTATTTCGAGTTTGACAGCGCGGGGCAAATAGCTCGCGCGGATGACTCCTTGGGACTTGGTCTGACGGCTGCTGCGGAGCTTTGCCCGAAATGGCCCGTATTTGCGGCGCAAGCACAGCCCGGAGTGCTGCTGCGCCAAATCATCTGTTTCGTTGGGCGCGAGAAGATCTTGTATGAGGCGACGGGCGGCGTGTTCGTAGATGCAGCGACGCAGGCGCTCCGTGGATATCTGGTCGTGCTGCCAACAGATGCACCTGAGGGCGCTGTTGAAACAGAAGTCGGACCGGGGTGCCGATTTTGTGTGCTGCAAGGCTGCTTGATGCGGCGGGAGCCGTCGCTGCTCGTCACAACTGCTGCGCGTGTAACGTCGACATCGCTTTGACTCGGCGATCGTTTCTCATAATAGTCGAGGAATATGTTTCATGTCGGTGCCAGGGGAGGGGCTTCGGGATGGCGAAACGGGTTTTGGTCATCGAGGATGAACCGAACATAATAGAGGCGATCAGCTTCATCCTGTCGCGCGACGGTTGGACTGTGCACACGCATAGTGACGGCCAAACTGCAAACGGCCGGATCAAAGCGACACCGCCGGACGTGATCATCTTGGATGTCATGCTGCCTGGGAAGAGCGGCTACGATATCTTGCGGGATTTGCGTGCCGATCAAGATGTCGCCGAAATTCCTGTATTGATGCTGACGGCGAGGGGGCAAGCCCGAGATCGAGAACTTGCAGAGGAGTTAGGGGCGACAAAATTCATGAGTAAGCCCTTTTCCAATGCAGAGGTCTTGGAAAACATTCGCGGCCTTGTTGACTGATGGCTGACAAGAAGGCGCCGATTTTTCTTGCCCGGAAGTCCTATCAGCGGCGTCGTTTGCGTGACGCCTCGCGTGTCCTGCCCGTCGCAGGGCTTGTTCTGTTCATGATCCCTTTGTTTTGGTTACAGGACACGGAAACAACACGCGGAACAGCCGATGCGATGACGTTTGTCTTTGCCGTTTGGTTTGTTTTGGTTGTGATTGCGGCTCTTTTAGGAAAGCCAACGCAAGAGAGCGAAAACGGCCCCGATAATGGGAAAAAGGACGGTGATGTCCTTTAACCTCCTCCTCGTTATCGCGTTTCTATATGCTGGGTTCCTATTTTTGGTTGCCTTTATCGCCGACAGTCGCGCGAAAAGCGGGAGGGCAGGCTGGCTTGGCTCTCCGGCGGTCTACACATTGTCGCTTTCGATTTATTGTACGGCTTGGACGTTTTACGGCGCGGTTGGGAATGCTGCGCGCAACGGGCTGGAGTTCGCCACCATTTATCTGGGCCCCACGCTTGTGATGGTGGGGTGGTGGTGGTTCTTGAGAAAACTTGTTTGGGTTGGGCGCGCGCAGCGCGTGACGTCGATCGCTGACCTGATCTCATCGCGTTTTGGGAAATCGACGCCATTAGGGGTTCTGGTGACAATCATCGCGATTATTGCAGCCACCCCATACATTGCGCTTCAGTTACAATCGGTTGTTCAGTCACTGGCAGTGTTTTCAGAGAATTCTGGTAAGCCGTGGGGCGCTGCGGAAGTGAACCGCTCGGCCCTTTGGGTGTCTATAGGGCTTGCAATATTTACCATTTTGTTTGGCACCCGAAACCTCGATGCCAACGAGAAGCACCACGGGATCGTTACCGCCATTGCGCTTGAAGCGATTGTGAAGCTGTGCGCCCTTGTGGCTGTTGGCACCTTCGTTGTCTGGGGTCTGTCGGGCGGAGTGCGTGAAACACTCGCGATGATTGACGCCTCCCCTATCTCCGAATGGCAGCAGTCGGGAGGGCGCTGGGCAGGATTGATCTTTGTCTCTGCCGCTGCATTCGTCTGTTTGCCGCGAATGTTTCAAGTGATGGTCGTCGAGAACGAGAGCGAAAGCCATCTTGCGACAGCGAGTTGGGCCTTCCCTTTATATTTGCTGGCGATGAGCCTGTTCGTTCTGCCAATCGCGGTTGTTGGCCTAGACCGATTGCCCGAAGGCAGCAACCCTGACCTATTCGTTCTCACGCTGCCGCTTTCGGAGTCGAAGGAAGGGCTTGCCGCATTCTCATTTCTGGGAGGATTTTCCTCCGCCACGTCGATGGTGATCGTCGCGACGATTGCGTTGGCGACGATGGTGTCCAACCATATCGTTGTGCCGATCTGGCTATCGAGCCAGCGGGAAGGGGCATTGGTTTCGGGTGATGTGCGTTCGGTCGTGATAGGTGCGCGCCGCTTTTCGATCATTGCGGTATTGGCGCTGGGCTATTTGTACTTCCGAAGCTCAGGCGGCGGTACTGCATTGACTGCCATTGGTTTGATCTCTTTCACCGGCGCAATACAAGTCTTGCCCGCAATCATTGGCGCACTCTTTTGGCGCGGGGCCACACGGGTGGGCGCATCTGCTGGTCTGACGGTCGGGTTGATTGTCTGGGCATGGACTTTGTTCTTGCCGAGCTTCGGTGTGGATGCGTTTCTGTCGCAAAGCGTCATGGTTTCGGGGCCGTTCGGGCTGGACTGGCTGCGCCCGCAGGCACTCTTCGGCATGGCTGGTCAGGACCCGCTCTTGCACGGCGTTTTCTGGTCCGTAAGTTTGAACGCGCTCACGTTCATTTTGGGGTCGGTCTTCAGCTTCCCCACGCCATTGGAACGATTGCAGGGTGCGCAATTTGTAAATGTGTTTGAAAATACCGCTGGTTCACAGAACTGGACGCCGAGTGCCGCGGCCGCTGATGATTTGCTTATCATGTCGCAACGATTATTGGGGGCGGCCGAGGCGCAAAACGTTTTTCAAAATGCCGCCGCCCAGCAAGGAAAGACCGGCTATCTGCCGGATGTGACGCCGGAATTTATTCAGCAACTGGAGCGCGTTCTTGCCGGCTCGGTCGGGGCTGCGACGGCGCATGCGATGATCGGCCAATTGCTGCCCGGGGCGACGGTTTCTGTAGAAGACCTTATGGCGGTTGCTGACGAAGCAGCGCAGATAATGGAATATTCCAACCGTTTGGAGGAAAAATCCCAAGAGCAGGAGCGGACGGCGCGGCAATTGCGGCAGGCGAATGAAAAACTAACAGCTTTGTCCGTGCAAAAAGATGCTTTCTTAAGCCAGATCAGCCACGAATTGCGGACGCCGATGACGTCGATCCGGTCCTTTTCGGAGATTTTGCAGGATGTGGATGCCGATGAGGAGCAACGCCTGAGATACGCCGGCATCATTCACGACGAGACAATGCGGTTGACCCGTTTGCTGGATGATCTGCTCGACCTTAGCATTCTTGAGAACGGGAAGGTAGTCTTGAATGTGCAGGAGGTTTCGCTTGAGCAGTTGATTGACCGCGCGGTGTCATCAGCCGGTTTCCGGGCGGAAGATGAAAGGCTGAGGATAACGAGGGACGTTCAAAGTGAGAATATTGCTTTGAAAACCGATCCTGATCGCCTTTCGCAGGTCTTTATCAATCTCATCTCGAATGCTGCCAAATATTGTGATGCGGAAAGACCCACGCTGGCGATCAGCGCAAAGAAAACGGCGCATGCCATCGTGATTGACTTCGTTGATAATGGGTCGGGAATTTCTGTCGAGAACCAGAATATGATTTTCGAGAAATTTTCCCGATTGACTGATCATCGAAAGGCAGGGGGCGCGGGCTTGGGGTTGGCGATCTGCTTGGAGATCATGCAACGTCTTGGCGGCAGCGTGGCCTATCTGCCTGGCCAAGGTGGTGCCGCGTTCCGAATTACCGTTCCCTATTCACTGGAAGCCTAGGGAATTCTTTACGTTTTTGGCTGAGATTTGCCCCAGAATGAGAAGGGGCGGGCATGCCGGACGGCTTGATACGAAACATTCTACGCAGGCACGAACAGGCGCCGAGAGGCGACGACTCCGCTGCATACCTTATTGCGCGTTCAGTTCGCAGGGCCGCGCGCGATGCGCTGTCCTGCGTTCCGCTTGAAATTGAGGTGGAGGTTGGTGAGATGGCGCTCGATCAGATTTTTGATGCGATGGGAGAGCGCGACCTGATCTGTCGTTTTTCGGAATCTGAGACATTGGATGATTGTGACGGTTTCGTCGCAATGAGCCGCGGAGTGCGTGCATATGTACTTGGCGCTCTGCGTCGCGAGGGGTGCGGTGTTCCAAACAGCGCAGAACAACTCGCTCGTGCGCCGACAGGGATAGACTTTGCGCTTATAGGGCTGTTCATGGAGGGCTTGCTCAAGGAAATTTGTAGAGATCTTCCGGAGGGAGACGGAGCGCGGACTTTGCTCTCAAGCTGCCAATGCGGCTCTGGGCTTGGTGACAAGGATGTTGCTCGGGACTTACTCTCCGCTGGCCACTATTCTTGGTTGCGACTTTCGATCCTGTTTGCAGAGGACCAGCCCCAGGATGTGATTACCTTCGCGCGGAAATCAGCGGTGCCTCGTCAGTCCGCCGAGGTTGAGAGCGGTTTACTAACGCCACACAGCCTTGCTGCACGGTCGGGCGATATTGCTCTGCGTTTATCGGTAAATTTGCGCGCGACGGTCGCTTTGGGAATCGTCGAGCAAATGTCGAAGGGGCAGGTGATCCCGCTGGAACAGTCTGCGCATTCGCCGTCGGTCGACATGGTTTCGGCGGGTGGTGCTGCGGTTTTTAGTGGGGTTTTGGGGGCTGATGAAAGGCAACGGGCCGTTCGGATCGACCGTTTGGGGGAGGCCCTGCTTTCAACCCGAAACGGGTGTTGAAACCCGCGTATCGATAATGAAGAGCCTCGCCTGCAGAACAGGCGAGGCCAATGATTAGGCAGAGACTGGGCTCAGTTGATCGATTTGCGCCCGGATAAAAGGTGCCAGCCACATCCCGAGCAACATGCTCACCACGAATGTGATTCCGCCGATGCCGCTGAAGCCGAGCGCGGCGATTGACGGGCCCGGGCAAAGACCGGCCAAGCCCCAGCCTACGCCAAATAGCGTTGAACCAATGATCAGGTTGCGGCCGAGACGGGGTTCTGGGCGAGGAGGGAAAAGCCCGCCTAGAAGCGGTGTTCGGCCAGCTGCAAGGCGCCATGCTATAGCCATCGGAATGATTGCGCCTGACATTACGAATGCGAGCGTCGGGTCCCATGCGCCAAAAATATCGAGCCAACCTTGAACCTTGGTCGTATCGGTCATTCCAGAAATCAGCAGTCCGGTGCCGAAAGTGCTGCCGGCGATGAATGCCATGAAATTTCGCATCAGATCACTCCCAAAAGATGGCGGAAGAGGACGACAGACAAACCACCGGCCCCGATGTAGAAAACTGTTGCAACAATCCCGCGCAGAGAGAGGCGCGAAATGCCGCAAACACCGTGACCAGAGGTGCAACCATTCGCGAATCTGGTCCCGATACCGACCAAGAGGCCCGCAGCGACAAGCACCACAAGGTTATCAGTGACATGGGTGTCAAAGCCGCCAACCCACAAAGCGATGATGGTTGGTACGAGGAACAGCCCTACAATAAATGCGAGCCGTTCATTGCGTTGATTCCCTGCCGAACCATCTACGACGCCGCCTATGATGCCCGAGGCGCCCATGATCCTACCGTTCGAAAGGAGATATATTGCTCCTCCTAAGCCAATAATTCCGCCTCCTATGAGGCCGAGTATCCATTCTTGCTGCATTGCGCGTGTCCGTTTCGCTACAGTTTCTATTGCGACCTCGATCAACCAGGGGTGGTTTTACAAGGTAAACCCTTCACCTCTGGCAGTTCACAGTTGACGCGAACCGCAAGATGAATTGTTACTGGAACTAGTTAGATCGTGTGCTTATATATTTCAATATTAAAATATAAAAAATCAGGTATGTATGTGAATGGTGAATCCGATGGACATGATAGAAAAAGCAAACGCCATGGATGCAGCCGCTGATGAGGCCGCTGAACTGCTCAAGGTGCTCGCAAATCCTGCACGGCTCAGAATAATGTGTGCCCTCTTGCCGGGGGAGCAGTGTGTCGGAGACATAGAGGAAGCGCTCGGTGCCAGTCAGTCGTATGTTTCGGGTCAGCTTGCGAAGATGCGGGCTGAAGGGCTCGTATCCGCGACGCGTGAGGGCAGGGTGATCCGCTATCGAATTGCAGACCAACGGGTTCATCCAATTCTGGAGCGGCTTTACGAGGTTTTCTGCGATATCGACTGAGCCGTCAGCCCAATAGAACACCTACCACGACCATCATAAGGCCGATGATGGAAAAAAGCAGTGCTCCGATGTTGATTGGAAGAATGCGTGAAAGGCGGGCGCGCAGTTCTGCGTCTTCGAGTTTCGCGCGGCGGGCTGAGGCGACCTTTGTGATTGTCCATACAATTCCGAACAGGCCGATCGCCGAGATAAGAGCGCCGATGTAGACGAGCCATTCCATGCCAATTTCCTTCGATTTTGTTGCAGCTGGCGTAGCGATGGATTGTGGCTTTGACAAGGGTGGGCTTGTGCGTTTGAACGGCAGCGAATAGGACGCAGAGCGAACCAATATCGGGGTAGGAGAAAAAACATGAGCGATGACGTAACCGACGCACAATCTTCGGTAGCTGCACAGGAATTGCGGCAATTTGTCGAGCGCTATGAGGGCTTGGAAATCGAAAAGAAAGATATCGCTGACGCCCAAAAAGAAGTGATGGCTGAAGCAAAAGGCCGCGGCTACGACACTAAAGTTATGCGTAAGCTGATTGCGCTGCGCAAGCGGGACGCCAATGACATCGCAGAAGAAGAAGCTGTTTTGGATATGTACAAGGCCGCGCTTGGGATGTGAGGCAACCTAGGGCGCGATGAATCGCACATTCGGCATTTGTTGAATCGTGACGAGATCGTCTTCGTACGTCTCCGTGAGTTTGTCGACGAGCGCTTCGGTCCATTCTGGGATCGAGATCTCTTGATCGATTTCTTCCTCAAGAGCGAATTTGTCGAGGAAGGCGGAAATCACGCGCCTTTTTTGGGCTTCGCTCTGGGGGGGATGGCTCTTCAGGTAACTGGTAAAGCGTTGCATCCCAGCCTTTGACATGATGGTTGCGAGCAGATCAAACCCGCCTGTGATGCGGGTGAGAGGGTCAACCCCGGACAGCTCTCTCATCAACTCAGCCCAAATAAGAGGTGTATCTTCATTGGCCCAAACGGTTAGGGTGGCATTGGGTGCCAGCGCTTGGATACGCGTGATCAGCTCGGACCATCTAATGTCATTCGGGTTCATGCCGTGCATGTATGCGCCGAAGGTGGCTTTCTTGGATTCCATGTAAGCCGCGGGGACAAAGCTGGCAGGATTCCGGATGGCTAAATACAGCTCCAATTCGTCGTTGGCGAATATCCTGCTGATGGCTTCAATCTTTTCGTCGGCGAGTTGGTAGAAACTAGCCCCTTCAAATATTCTGTTAGAGACGCATAGGAATGCGCTGTTCGACAGAACGAGGCGCTCAGTGTGATGCGGGTTATCGATGATCGCGTCGAGGAGTTTTTCGCGAACGTCGATATGGGGTTGCGGGCTGTCGAGGTTCTGAACGGTTTCACGGATAATTCTGCGATACCGCCCTATTGGCGGGACATGGATACCTTCCATCTCGAGCGCGGCTGCGTTTTTACGGATCGACTTGATGAGCTGGTCATCGTCGGTGCAATTGGCGCCAATGTGGAAGGCGATTTGCATGGTCTTTGCCTGTCTGTTGTTTGTTCTCAATATAAGGACATTTCTGGACAGCGAAACCGGATTTCGGTAACCGCTCGATATGTCTGATAAAACGAGTCAGTTTTTAGCGAAAGGCCGCTCTGTCAAACGCGCAGATCCGTGGTCAATCGGCGCTGCCGTCATCGCGATATTGGTTCTATTGCCGATTGCTGCGGTTTTCTACTTTGCATTTTTTCCAAGCGAGAACATCTGGCCGCATCTCTTGGCGACCACGCTGCCTCGCTACGCCGCTAATTCGCTGATCTTGATGTTCAGCGTGGGGGCGATAACGGCATCGGTCGGAGCAGGCGCGGCTTGGTTGATTGTTATGTATGATTTTCCGATGCGCCGTTGGCTGGAGTGGGCGTTGTTGTTACCTTTAGCAGTCCCAGCCTATGTCGGCGCTTTCGCTCTCGTTGACTTTTTAGAGTACGCAGGCCCAGTTCAGACAGGACTGCGCGGCCTTTTCGGCTGGGAAAGTTCGCGGGACTATTGGTTCCCCCCGATCCGGTCGCGAGGCGCGGCTGTTGTTGTCCTGAGTGGTGCGCTTTTTCCGTATGTTTATATCCTCGCGAGAGCAGCGTTTCGCGAGCAGAGCGGCGCTCCATTTGAGGTCGCGCGTGCGCTTGGGGCAGGGCCGCTTGGACGGTTCATTCGCGTGGGCCTACCGCTTGCAAGACCTGCGATCATGGCGGGCGTTGCAGTCGTGATGATGGAAACTGTCAATGACTTTGGGACGGTCGATTTTTTTGCGGTTCAAACACTGACGACGGGGATCTTCTCGGTTTGGTTACAGGCGGGCAACCTAGGTGGTGCGGCCCAGATTGCGACCTGTGTTCTCGCGCTTATCGTGATCTTGGTCACATTGGAGAAACTGAGTAGGCGGCGAAGCCAGTTCTCCAGCTCGGCCCGCGGCTTTAGGCCGGTTGTGCGCACGCCTTTGCAGGGAATGCGGGCGGCGGCGGCGGCTATTGCCTGTTTCTTGCCGTTTTTTATGGGCTTTTTGTTGCCGGTATCGGTGTTGATCTCGCACTCGCTTGATGCGGCAGACTGGGCCCGCCCCGGACTGTTGCGAGCGCTTTGGCATACGGTGTTCGTCGGCGGGGTAGCGGCGCTTTTGACCGTCATCGGCGGCGTATTTATGGTCTACGGGGTGAGAATTTCGCGCCGGAAACTGCCGTCCATGCTGATGCCTGTCACAGCGATTGGCTATGCCGCGCCCGGGGCTGTTCTGGGGCTGGGAATCTTGGTGCCGCTTGCCGCCTTCGATAACTGGTTCGCGGATGGCATTCTCGCGCTTTCCGGGTGGGATCCGGGGTTGCTCTTTACCGGAACGGCGGCGGCTTTGGTATTGGCTTATGTCGTGCGGTTCTTTGCGATTGCGCAGGGAACGGTTGATGCCGCCTTTGGGCGCATTTCACCGAGTTTGCCGATGGCCGCCAGATCGCTCGGGCAAGGGGCGGGCGGTGCATTGAGGCGCGTTTATCTTCCGCTTATGAGCGCCTCGGTCGGCTCCGCGCTGTTGTTGGTTTTCGTAGATGCGGTGAAAGAGCTTCCTGCGACGCTGCTTTTGCGCCCATTCAACTATAATACCCTGGCCACGCTCGTTCATGAAAAAGCGTCGTTGGAGAAAATTGCCGAAGCATCGACAGCATCTTTGATGATTACGGGGGTCGGGCTCGTGGCGGTAATCTTCCTTGCAAGAGCCAATCGTTGAGGCTTGCGTCCGGAAGAATGAACGATTAAACGGCGGTCAGTGCCCCTATAGCTCAGCTGGTAGAGCAACTGATTTGTAATCAGTAGGTCCGCGGTTCGAGTCCGTGTGGGGGCACCATTTTCAAAAATATCTTATTTTGTCAAAGCCTTAGGTCAGATTTCTATTGTTCTTCAGTGCCAGGAAAAGCTGTCGCATCCTTGGTTTGTTAGGCTGCTGAAAGTATTTGAACACCAGTCGACATGGAATCGCCGCGATGTATCTCTCGTAGGGAAATGTCTATGAACCGGCGGATGAAAGCGTCTCTCCGGTGCTGAATCGGCATCACGCGTATGATCAGAGCCATTTTCGCCGCATATTGGATTGGTACGACAGAATGGTTGCGGTGCCTATATTTGCCTCTCCGTATCGGCGGAATGTGGAAAAGTTAAGTCTAGTTTGAGTTGATTGGGTAAATCCGTGCGGCAAAGTTAAAATAAGCTACACGCGCCCCGAGTTCTGGCAATGCTAACGACCTTGGTGGCACCTGAAAGATAGAGGCAGGGCGGTCGTTTTTGGGTTCGATAATCCTTTTCGTGTGCGCAATGACGTCCTCGTCAGGCATCGAGCACAACCTAAAATATGAGCAATCGATAACGTATATTGTTCCGACGCCGGATTTGCCGGGCAGGAGGGTGATATCTCCGACTCTGCCAGATTGGTTGCAAATATACGCATTAAAGTAAAGAGATCGGCAGCTGTAGTGATCGTTCCGAAGAACTTGAACTGCCTGACCGGTACCAACAGCCGGTGAGTATTTGCTAACGAAGGCAGCGAATTCTGCTAGGTTCAAGTTTTCGTCGGTATCTTGAGGCTGAGTGTCGGCCAGTGCAGCCATTGCCGTGAACATGAGATACCCGATCACAGCGATGTATGAATGCGCGACGAGGAAGATGAGTGTTTTTTTCATGAAGTGACCAAACGAGGAGCTACCTGCAATATCGGTCGTCCATGCGGAAAGAAAATACGGAATAAAGATAATGATATATCGTATATTTCAGCCATTTTCTCCGGTTTTCCGCTAGTTATTTGCTATAACGTTTCAGGTACCTTAAAGAAAAGAAGTTGTGGGACGGTTCTAAATGCCTGGTTTTAGGAGTGATCTCGTAGAGGACAGGTTTAGAATACCGTCGGCTGACAGAATATTACTTGATAGTTTCAACGATTTTTTAAAATTATGCCACCCATTCAATGAGCGGGCATACGGCTTTGAGGTTCTGCTTTATTTGTACGTCTATGATGATAGCAGTCTCGGAATAGATGAGCTTTGGATGATGATCCGGAATGGCCGGCCGCATAGGGAGGCTTTTGGCCGTTTTATCAATCGTTTGAAAGATGCTGGTGTCATCGTGGTTGAACCTGATCCTGCAAACCGGCGCAAGAAACTGGTCAGGCTGGATCGAGAACTCTTTTGCGAATTGGGTGGGTTTATGTTCGATAAAGTGACAGCGGAAGAACTGTAGCTCAAAAATAACTGAATAGAATGGCTTTATTCTAATATTAAATTATTGAGTAGCGCGAGTTTGGTTGCCGCTTGCGTTGTGGTTGTTGCATTCATGGCGTCTCGTGCTGCACTCAAATGCTTTTCTACTGTACTGGTGGAAATATTCATAATATCAGATATATCCTGATTGGTTTTTCCCTGGGCGACCCATGAGAGCACTTGCTTCTGGCGCTTCGTTAAACTTATTTTGTTCTCAGGATGTGGTAGTGTTGCGACCTTGCTGTCAAATGCTAACAAGAGTGTTTCGATCAATAATCTATTCTTCTCCCAAATATCGTCCAGCTCAGATTGCGTAACTTCGGGTTTGCCGCATATAGACGCTGCAGATTTTCTGCCTTGAGTGGTGTTTGGAAAGCTTACCGCATATCCGGCTCTAATATCGAACTCTGAGAATCTCTTTGAAATTTTCTTCGCTGCTTTTTCCATGCTTGAGGGGAGTTTGTAGCTGGTAAGTACTTCCCAACTGATAAAGCCTGGATTTCTGACGCTCCAAATAAAGAATGGGGAATATTGATAACGGAATGAGTCAATGAAGAAGTCTGAGTAATCTTTATCGTGATTTGTGAAAATCAGGCATTCAGCCTCGCTGGTCGTGCCTTGTCCGAGTTGGGCGCTTGTTTGACAATAAATGATCCTGTTCAGGCCGAAGCTTTCAAGGGGTCGTCTTAGGCTTTCCCAAGCATCGCAAAGGCTATTGCTGAGCAGAATTTTCTCGATGCTCTGTACTGCAATTTCTGCTTGATTTACACTATCAAACATACACCTCGCCTTCGATAAATGGCGTTTAGTATGAGATCAAAACCTAAGTGCAAATCAATGGAGGGTTTCCACTAATGTAATGGTGTAGGTGAATTCTTGTTGCGGTTATAAATTTGTGGCGCCGCTAGAATGGTCGAGACGAATTAGGCGTAGGAGGGAACTCCTATGTGTGGCCGTCTAGGCTCTCAGAATACTCGTGTAGACGTGTTCTAAGAAATCCGTTGCTCCCGGAAAAGGATCCTGATTTTCCAAGATTGTGCGAACTTGGGTGTCGAAATCCGCATAGTGTTGGGTGAGAGCCCAGATCGAGAATATCAGGTGGTACGGATCTATGTTTGCGATCTTGCCTTCGGATGACCACTGCGCGATCACCGATGCCTTTTCATCAACGAGTTCCTTGAGATCGCTGCCGAGGATTTCGCCCAGTCGTGGCGCGCCTTGCAGGACTTCGTTGGCGAAAAGGCGACTTTCACGCGGCATTTCGCGGCTCATTTGCAATTTGCGCCGGACATATTTGAGGATTTCCTCGCGGGGGTCGCCGTTTGGGTCTAGTGCGCGGAGCGGGGCGAGCCATGCGTCTAGTAGATGTTCCAACAGAGTGCGGTGGATATCTTCTTTGCCGTTGAAATAGTAAATAATATTGGGCTTTGACAGGCCTGCCGCCGTGGCGATTTGATCGAGTGTCGCGCCGCGAAAGCCGAATTGTGAGAAGACGACGAGAGCCGCATCGAGGATTTTCTCGCGATTTTGCTTTTGAATGCGGCTGTAAGGTTTCTCTGATTTTGTCATGTCTTGTGCTCTTTTCTCATTTTGTAGCACGGGTTGAGAAACACGGCGAGTGTTGAGCGCGATATTTTGTCGTGAGCGCTGTTGGGATCTTGCCCTCGTTGGTGGGCCGTGACGCCAAGTTTAGTGGAAGTCACGGCTATGGGGGATGATCCTGTTGTTTCGTGGGTGGCCGTGAGACGCGGCTGCGGGCGTACTTTGCAACTCGCGATCTTTCGAGAGGGCAAGAAGGCGGTCGGACCGGTCTTCCAGGCGGTCGGCGATGACGTGAATAATGTCGACATCCCTTTGGATGCGCCCTTGTACAAGAAGCAGTCGCGCCTGCATGACGACGCTGCGGTAGGCCTTCATCGTTTGCGGCCAGACGACAATATTGGCGACACCGGTTTCATCCTCGATGGTTATGAAGCAAACACCCTTTGCGCTGCCGGGTCGCTGGCGGATCAGGACCAAGCCTGCAAGTGTGATTTGTTGTCCGTTTCGACTGTTCTGTAAGTTTGCGCAGGTGGTGGCGTTTTGTTCGTGGAGGCTTGATCGGAAAAACGTCATGGGATGCGCTTTTAGGGAGAGGCGCATGGTTTGGTAATCGTTGACCACCTGTTCGCAGACCGGCATTTCGGGCAGGGGTACGGGAATTTCCGCTCCTTCATCGGCGGTTTCATTAAAGAGTGGCAGGGCGGGGGCGTCCTTGAGGGCGCGGGCCTCCCATAGAGCTTGGCGGCGGTCGATGAACATGGAGCGCATGGCATCCGCTTCGGCGAGTTTGCGGATGGGGGCGGCACTCAGGCGGCTTTGTCGGTGCAGTGTTTCCACGTCCGGAAAGGGGGATGTGCGGGTGGAAAGCAGTTTGTCTGCGCTCTCTTTGCGGAACCCGGTAATTTGGCGAAAGCCGAGGCGTAATGCGTAGGTGGGTGGGGGTGGTAACGTTTCCGGTCCATGCGGTTCGGTACCGTGGTCACTGCGCAGGGAAGCCGGTTCGAGTGTGCTGTCCCATTGCGAGAAATTGACATCTATAGGCCGGACCTGGACGCCGTGTTCGCGTGCATCGCGGACCAGTTGCGCGGGGGCATAAAAGCCCATCGGTTGGGAGTTGAGAAGGGCGCATGTGAAGGCCGCGGGGTAGTGACATTTGAGCCAACTGGAAACGTAGACCAGATGTGCAAAGCTTGCGGCATGGCTTTCGGGGAAGCCGTATTCTCCGAAACCTTTGATCTGATTGAAGCATCGTGTGGCGAAATCCTCCTCGTAACCGCGTGCTGTCATGCGTGTGACCATTTTTTCCTCTAGGCGGCCAATTGTGCCTTTGGAGCGAAAGGTCGCCATTGCCTTGCGTAATTCATTGGCTTCTGCGGGGGAGAATTGCGCTGCATCAATCGCGATTTTCATCGCTTGTTCCTGAAAGATCGGAACGCCGAGTGTGCGGCTGAGAATGTTTTTAAGCTCTGCTGGGTCATTAGGCGGAGTGGGCGATGGGTATTCGACGGCCTCTTCTCCGTTTCGGCGGCGGAGGTATGGATGCACCATATCCCCCTGAATGGGGCCGGGGCGTACAATGGCGACTTCGATGACCAGATCGTAGAATTCGCGCGGCCTGAGACGGGGAAGCATATTGATCTGCGCGCGGCTTTCCACTTGGAACACGCCGATACTGTCGCCGCGGCAGAGCATTTCGTAAACGCGGGCGTCGTCTTGAGGCACGCTGGCGAGTGTGTACCGGCGACCATAATGGGCGTCGATCAGATCGAAACATTTGCGGATGCAGGTGAGCATTCCCAAGGCGAGGATATCGACCTTCAAAATGCCGAGGGCGTCGATATCGTCCTTGTCCCATTCGATGAAGGAACGATCGGCCATCGCGCCGTTGCCGATGGGGACAGTTTCGCTCAGGCGGCGTTCGGTCAGGATGAAGCCGCCGACATGCTGCCCGAGATGGCGCGGCATGCCGATAAGTTGGCGGGCGATATGGAGAACCTTGCGGAGGTGTGGATCATGCAGATTGACGCCGGCTTCTTTGGCTTGGTCGTTGTCGAGGTCGCTTTCCCAACTACCCCAGACTGTTTTGGCCAGCGCGCTTGTGACATCCTCCGACAGACCCATCACCTTGCCCACTTCGCGGATGGCGGAGCGTGGGCGATAATGGATCACGGTTGCGCAAAGGCCAGCGCGATCCCGTCCGTATTTCTGGTAAATGTGTTGGATGACCTCTTCGCGGCGCTCATGTTCGAAATCGACATCAATGTCCGGGGGTTCTTTGCGTTCTTCGCTGATGAAGCGTTCGAACAACAGCTGATGTTTTGCAGGGTCGACGGATGTAATGCCCAAGACGTAACAGACGGCCGAGTTTGCGGCAGAACCACGACCCTGACAAAGGATTGGTGGGGTGCAATCCTCTCGCGCAAAGCGGATGATATCGTGAATTGTAAGGAAATATTGGGCGATATTGAGCTTTTTGATCATGGAAAGCTCTTTTTTCAGGGTATTTTGTGTCTCCGTAGGGATGCCGTCAGGGTAGCGGGTTTCGGCGCCGGACCATGTGAGCTGTTCAAGGCGGGTTTGCGGTGTCATGCCTTCCGGCACCACTTCACGGGGGTATTCATAGGCGAGTTCGCGGAGGTCAAAGCGACATTGATCCGCAACGATGCGGGTTGCCCTGATCGCGTGCGGCCATTCCGCGAAGAGCCTTTGCATTTCTGCGGGTGCTTTAAGATGACGTTCCGCATTGGGGAGAAGGAGGCGCCCCGCATCTGCGAGGTGCGCCTTTTCGCGGATACACGTCATCACATCCTGTAAAGGGCGTCGGTCCGGTGCATGATAGAGAACGTCATTTGTCGCGAGGATTGAAAGCCCGTTTTGTGTGGCTAGCTGATCCAACCTGTTTATGCGGGCGCGATCATTGCCTTGATAGTGCCAGCACGCGGCAATGTATGCCAGTTGTGGCAGGGCGGCGCAGAGGCTGGGCAGGGTGCGCTCCAGACCTGTGAGGGATACCTCGGGGATGAGGATCAGGATACTGCCTTCGGAATGTGCTGCGAGCAAATCAAGCGTGAGATCGCATTCCCCTTTTGATTGCCAGCTGCCGTCTGGCCGGTATCGGCGCCCTTTCGAGATCAGGTGGGACAGGCGGCCATAGGCATCGCGATTGGTCGGGTAGGCCAGAAATACCTCTCCGGATATCAGCTTTATCCGTGTGCCGATGATCGGCCGGAGAGAGAGGTTTTGTGCGGCGGTGTGAAAGCGGACAACCCCCGCGAAGCTGTTGAGATCGGCAATTCCCAGCGCGTCATATCCGAGTTCATTTGCTGTATGGGTCAATTCATCGGCTTCGGAAGCGCCACGCAGGAAGGAGAAACAGCTTGCCAGCCCAAGTTCGACAAATGGAGCACGCGCGTTGGGTGCGGATTTATAACCTTCCGGTAAGGATGTGCGCGGTTTGTGAGTGAGGTTTTCCGGCATTCACAATGCTCCTGCCGCACAAATGCAGATGGTTAGAAAAACGCATGCGGTATTGGTGATTATTGGTTTTTTTCTTTGGGTCATGCGAAAACACCATGCAAAAACCACGATGGTTCACCGCCACGCCCATCGCCATGCAGTCCATTGCGATAAATCCAAAGGCGGCGGCCTGTTTCGGTTTCGATATGGTAATAATCACGCAAGCGGGTTCCGGGACGGTCATGCCACCATTCAGGGGCGACCCTTTCCGGCCCTGCAAAACGGATGACGCGATGCGTCACGCGGCGCCAGATGAATTTTGCTGGCGGACCTTCCGGCACTGCGTAAAGCACACGAATTTCTTCTGGCGGGGCGAAAATGCGTATCGGGCGGCGCTGTGTCGAGGGAAGGGGGGAAGCATATTGCTGTGGTGCTGGGTGCCAATTGGCGGCGCGCTCGGGAATGTGACTGCCGGACAGGGCAACGCGCTGAAGTTTGTTTGGGCCGAAACGGGCGGCAAGGCGGTCAATTAATCGGGCGAGTTCGGTGCCGTCATCGGGATTTCCATCCAGACGTGTTTGCACGATGTCGAGATTTTCAGTGCTCTCGGCGGTTAGCGTGAGAACATCAAAGCCAAAACCTGGATCTATGTGGTCAAGCTTGCCAAGGAGAAGGCTGTGCAGGTGTTCGGGATTGTTGCTGGGTTGTGCCGTGGTCAAGAAGCTGGTCGCGACCATGCCGTCCGTGCGGTATGCGGATAAGCGCAGGCGCCGTACCCCATGCTGAGATCGCGCCAGTTGTACACATAACTTTTCGCAAAGATCGGGAAGGTAGGGCGCGGGGTCCAGTACCGGCTCTGTGAGATTTTCCGTGGTAACGAAACGTATCGGATCGGCTTGTGCGTTGAGTGGATCTGCCTGCCTCCCAAGGGTGAGATCGAGGCGGTGCAGCGGCGTGTCTGAAGGATCGGCATGATCGCGAAACCGCCGCGCGAGCGCAATGCGCGGTACATCCGCCAGCGCTCCAATCGTTTTCAGCCCGAGGCGTTGAAGCGTCGTGACCGTTTTGGGCGATAGGCGTAGTGCCGCGACGGGGAGAGGGGCCAGCATCCGCATAAGGTTGGCGGAAGTGGCGGTGCTGCGGACTGGGCCGTAATGTGCCAAGGCCCATGCCGCGCCGGGTGTTGGTGCTAAGGCGAGCTGGGTTTGGAAGCCGATTTTGGAAAAGCGTTCTTCGACATTCCTGAGGAGCCTGTCCTCTCCGCCATGTAGGTGTGCCACGCCTGAGGTGTCGCAAAAGAGGCCATCGGGTGCGTCTGCAACGCTCCACGGCCCCCATTGACGGCTCCAGAATGTTAGGTTTTCCAATAGTTTTTCATCGCCAAGGGTATCGGCATATTCGACCTTCAGCTCGGGGCAGAGTGCGCGCATATCGACAATGCGCGCATGGCGACGAACACCCGCTATTGCCGCCGCACGATTTGTCGCGTGGACGACGGGGCCATGGGCGGTATCGACGGCCAACGCGACGGGCAACTCTTCAGGCAGAGTGCTTGCGTGTCTTGCGCACCATATCTGCCACCTTTCGATCGCAAATTCCGGGAGGTGAACGGCGAGTATTCTGCGTTCTTTAATGGAGTGTGGTGCGGTTTGGCGGCTTAGGCGCTGGGCGAGATCCGGCAGCTGGTCCTCGCGCTTCACTTTTGGTTCTCCTATGGTTTCAGTTTTTACAGAGCATTGATCGCAAGCTGATGTGTGTTGTGTTCGGTGGCGTGTTGGAGGTGCAGGCGGCCTTGCTCTACACTGGCGACCCATTCTCCTGTCGGACGCCAGCGCGCCCGAAATAAGTGTGCCTTCCAGATTTCAGCGCCCGGGGCGCGCATGTCATATGGGTGGCGGTGACTTGGGAGAGAGGATAAGCGCCAACGCTCGCGGGCCGCGCTGAGGTCTGCCTCGGCTGCATGTCGCAAGAACCAGATCGGAACTCTTGATGCTTCGGCGCGTAAGGCGAGACGTTTGGTTGCTGTGAAGTCAACAACGTTGGGATTGCCCCAGATTTCCGTGATGACAGCACCGAGAGAGTGGCATCTCAGGCCTTCTTCGGCGGCGCATAGCGCATCTTTTGGGCGTGATATTTCCAAATATAGAATGTCGTTGTCTTTATATGGAAGGCCGTGAAAATAAGGCTGACCGCATTCGCGCCTGCTTAGGTGGTCTTGTATCCAGAGGACCGGTTTTGTGATGTGGCCGAGGCTGGCAAGGGTAAAGCCGGTTGCGGCGCCGTCTGTCGGGGCGCTGGAAAAGACCTCTATCAAGGTTGCAGGTTGTGATTGCGTAGGTGTTTCCAGCCGCCGTGAGCGGGTGCGCAGAGTGTCCAGCTTTGTTTTGAGGGGCGGTGGTGCGCTTTTCAATAGAATCTCCATGTTCTCTTTTTGTTCTATATTTTTGAAGGATGCGCGTCAAATATCTGAAGGGGTGGAAAGGGGTTTTCGCTTGGATAGGGAGGGCTTATCACTACGGTGATCGCAGGCCTACAAGGGGGGAGCGAATGGATATTGATCAGGCGCGCACGGAGGCGCGCAGACTCTTTATGGCCGGCGTCGCTGCCGCTGACCCATATCAAGCGGTTATCACCGAGCTGGAAAGGCGAGCGGTTCAACCGAGCTTGATTATCGCAATTGGAAAGGCAGCACGCCGCATGGCGGAGGCGGCGCTTTCGGTGCATCCAGGTGTGCAAACCATTGTTGTGACCAATTACGAAAACGCTGAGGCACTTGACGGTGCGACGATTCTGCCTGCTGGTCATCCTGTGCCTGATGCGAAAGGCGAATATGCTGCGCACACGGTAATTGAAGCACTTGAGCATGTCAGTGACGAACAGGAGGTTCTCGTCTTGGTGTCGGGCGGCGGATCGGCACTTTTACCCGCGCCGGTGGCGGGGGTGACGCTTGCTGAAAAGGCTGAGGTGAACCGCCTTCTTCTCGCTTCTGGCGCTGATATCGGACAGATGAATCTGATCCGGCAACAAATATCACGTTTGAAAGGTGGCGGATTGGTGCGCCTTGCATCGCCAGCCAAGGTGACCGCCTTGATTCTGTCCGATGTTATCGGGGATGATCTCTCGGTCATCGCGAGCGGCCCTACCGTGCCGCCTATTTCGAACCCGTTGGGGGCCAGAAAACTTCTCGAAAGTTTCGATCTTTGGGAAAGGGTCCCTGAATCTGTGCGGCGCTACCTGGAAACCGCACCAGATCCGGATCCTGTTCCTGTCGCTGTAAACCAGTTGATCGGGTCGAATGGCAAGAGCGTCGAGGCCATGCTTGAGGCCGCAGGGGGGAATGCTGTTCGTATCTCTACGCCAATTGAAGGCGATGTCGAAGATGCGGCGCGCTATGTTTGCGATCAAGCTGAGCGGGGCATTACGCTTTGGGGCGGTGAAACCACAGTCAAACTTCGAGGAAACGGGAAAGGCGGCCGCAATCAGGAGATGGCTTTATGGATCGCCTTGGAAGCACAGCGGCGCGGCTGGAGCGGGAATTGGGTTTGCCTACAAGCTGGAACCGACGGGCGGGATGGCCCTACTGATGCAGCCGGAGCGCTGGTGGATGGTGGGACGCTCACACGGATCCAGATGTCCGGACAGGATATTCACAGCCTTCTTCGGTGCAACGACAGCTATGAGGCACTGTGGCATGCGGGTGATTTGCTGATTACCGGACCTACGGGAACGAATGTGGCCGACCTTGGGGTGCTTTTCCGGTTTGATCCCTAACCGATTACATAGAAAAACTCGTCCCGCAGCCACAGGAAGATGTTGCGTTCGGGTTGTCGATCACGAACCTCGCGCCGATCAGCTCGTCAGAGAAATCAATGGTAGCAGAAGCGAGAAATGGTAGGGAAACGCTGTCCACGACAACTTTTTCTCCATTGCCGCTCTCCAGAACAATGTCATCATCTGTCGGTGCGTCCAGCACGATATCGTATTGAAAGCCCGAGCAACCGCCGCCTTCAACCGCAATGCGGAGAGCCTTTCCATCGGCGGAGGCTCCTATTTCAGCAAGTCTGGCAAATGCGCGCTCAGTAACTTTTGGTGGCAGATTTAGCATATTCCGACCTATCGGTTTGCGTCTGCTTAGAATATAGAGGCCCTGTCTTTCAACAACAAGTCAAAGCAAGTAACGGAGAGCTGATGCTGGCCAAGTATGCAACGGATCCGAAAACTTCGCGCGGACGACTTTATGCGGAAGAGGAGAGCGCATTTCGCTCTCCGTTCCAGCGGGATCGTGATCGGATTATCCATTCGAGCGCTTTTCGACGTCTCAAGCATAAAACCCAAGTTTTTGTTGAACATGAAGGCGACTATTTCCGGACGCGGCTCACGCACTCGATTGAGGTTGCGCAAGTCGCGCGAACGATATCGGCGGCACTCGGTTTGAATGTTGAACTCACCGAAGCGGTCGCCCTCGCGCATGATTTGGGGCATCCGCCCTTCGGACATACGGGCGAGGATGCTTTGGATGCGTTGATGCAGCCATATGGGGGCTTTGATCACAACGCGCAGGCGATCCACATCGTCACTTCGCTTGAGCGACACTATGCTGAGTGGGATGGGTTGAACCTGACTTGGGAGACGCTTGAAGGCATTGCCAAACACAATGGACCTGTTGCTGAGCCATATCCCTATGCACTCGCGGCATATAACGAGAAACATGATCTTGAATTGGGCACTCACGCTAGCGCGGAGGCACAGGTCGCCGCATTGGCAGACGATATCGCCTATAATAATCATGACCTTCATGATGGCCTTCGTGCGGAATTGTTTTCCACGGGGGAATTAGCTGAGCTTCCGGTGCTGAGAGAGTGCTTTGCCGAGGTTGACCGTAAATACCCCGGACTGAATATTTATCGTCGGCGCCATGAGGCCCTGCGGAGGTTCTTTGGAATTTTGGTCGAGGACGTCATTCAGGTCGCTGGGCGGAATCTGAAAGAGCTGGATCCTCAGAGTGTTGCTGATGTTCGTGGAGCGGGACGAATGGTTGTACGCTTCACACCTGCGCTTTGGGGCGATCTGAAAGTCATACGAAATTTCCTTTTCCATCGGATGTATCGTGCGCCAGGCGTCGTTGAGATGCGGCGACATGTGACAGCCGCTGTAAAGGAGCTTTTCCCGCTTTTTATGGCGCACCCTGAAAACCTGCCCAAGCAATGGCGAAAGGATGTCTCGGAGGTGCGTTCCGAAGAACAACTGGCGCGTCTCGTTGCCGACTATATCAGCGGCATGACGGACCGCTTTGCGATCCAAGAACATGCGAGACTGACCGGCTCGGATATCATCGAGCGCACGCGGGTCACCAATTGAATCAAATTTCACGGGGCGGGAGGCGTTTGGGCGTCGTTGACCTCTTGGAATGCCGTGCTAAACGGACAGAAACGCCAGAAAGAAAAGATGATGAACCTATTCGCAGAAATCAGACGGTTGGTAATTGAAAGCCTCGAAAGTCTTGTCGCTGATGGTGCCTTGCCATCAGGGCTCGACTTTTCGGCAATTGCGGTGGAGCCGCCGCGCGACCCGCTGCATGGCGACATGGCGACCAATGCTGCGATGGTTCTTGCAAAGCCAGCTGGCAAGAAGCCGCGCGATATCGCAGAGGATCTGGCTGCGAAATTGCGGGCTAATGATCGTGTGGACACAGCTGACGTTGCCGGCCCGGGATTTTTGAATCTGCGGCTGAATGATCAGGTTTGGCAGGCGTTGGTCAAAGATGTTTTGACGAACAAGGATTATGGTCGGTCGATGCTGGGAAGTGGCCAGAAGGTTAACGTCGAATATGTGAGCGCAAACCCAACAGGGCCACTCCATGTCGGCCATACAAGGGGTGCAGTATTCGGGGATGCTTTGGCGAGCCTTCTCGATTTTGCTGGCTATGACGTGACGCGCGAATATTACATCAACGATGGTGGCGCGCAGGTCGATGTCTTGGCGCGCTCTGTATATCTGAGATACCTCGAGGCGCATGGGCAGGATGTTGCGTTTGAAGACGGAACCTATCCCGGAGACTACCTCGTGCCCGTTGGGGAAGCCCTGAAAGAAAAAGTTGGGGACGCTTTTGTCGGGCAACCTGAGAGTGTCTGGCTCGTTGAGGTAAGGGAATTCGCGACCGAAGCTATGATGGATCTGATCCGCGACGACCTGAATTCGCTGGGCGTCAAGATGGACACATTCTTCTCGGAGAAATCGCTCTATGGAACCGGGCGTATCGAAAGTGCTCTCACCGCGTTGGAGGAAAAGGGTCTGATTTACAAGGGCGTACTTGAGCCTCCGAAGGGGAAGGTGCCTGAGGATTGGGAGCCGCGCGAGCAGACGCTTTTTAAATCGACCGAGCATGGAGACGACGTTGATCGTGCCGTGATGAAATCGGATGGTAGTTGGACCTATTTCGCTCCAGATATTGCGTATCACTACGATAAAGTCACACGCGGCTTTGACCAACTGATCGATGTGTTTGGTGCGGACCACGGTGGCTATGTGAAACGCATGAAGGCCGCAGTGAGCGCGCTTTCCGATGCCAGGGTTCCTTTGGATATAAAATTGTGCCAGCTCGTGAAGCTTTGGAAGAATGGCGAGCCGTTCAAAATGTCAAAGCGGGCAGGGAATTTCGTCACTTTGCGTGACGTCGTCGATCAAGTTGGCCCTGATGTAACGCGGTTCCATATGCTTACCCGTAAGAATGACGCACCGCTGGATTTCGATTTCGACAAAGTGCTCGAGCAGTCCAAGGATAATCCGGTCTTCTATGTGCAGTATGCCCACGCGCGGGTTTGTTCGGTTCTCCGAAAGGCGAGGGAAGAGGGTATTCCTGTATCCGATACCGATCTCAGTGCGGCGGACCTCTCAAAGCTGGCACATGATGCTGAATTGGCCGTGGCCAAGAAGTTGGCCGAGTGGCCGAGGCTTGTGGAGATTGCGGCAAAAGGCCATGAGCCGCACCGGATTGCATTCTACCTTTATGAATTGGCCTCCGAGTTCCATGGCTTGTGGAATAGAGGCAATGATGACGCTTCGCTGCGTTTCTTGCAGGTTGATGATATTGCATCGTCCCAGTCAAAAATTGCGCTGATTCGTTCCGTAGCCGTTGTTATTTCGGGCGGTCTTGCTATTCTGGGAGTCAAGCCGGTTACAGAGATGCGGTAAACGCACGGTGCCGGCCTGAGCATGAGGCAAAAAATCCCCGCATAAGTGCGGGTGTATGAGGCAGGTATGGCAAGCGTTAACTACGAGGCGGATTTTGTCGCCCCCAGTGCGATTCGTACGACATCTTTGATGAACCTTTCTGCGGCAGCGGCGTCCTTTGCGCTGATCGTCGGCCTTGGGTTTTGGGGCTATGAGTTGGTGGTACGGGATGTTTCGGGAATTCCGGTAGTCAAAGCTGCGGAAGGTCCGCTGCGGATCATGCCGACAAATCCCGGTGGCGACGTTTCGGAAAATACTGGTCTTGCGGTGAACCATATCTCGGCGCAGGGGGAAGCGGCGCCGGCTCCTGATGCGCTTCTCCTGGCCCCTCAGGGGGAGATCATTGAGCCTGGTGATCTAGTTGCGCCGGAATTGGCTTTGGTGCCTGATGAGCCCATTGAGGCAGTTTTGTTTTCATCAGAGAGCGAAACGTTCGAAGGTGATTTGACGGACATTCAATCGGTGTCATTGACTGAGTCCGACCAGGACGCCGCAGTTTTGAACGCCAATGTTGATGACGCTCAAATCCTTGCGTTGGTAGAGAAAATCACTTTGGACAGTTCAGCGGAGGCGGGTTCAGCCGTTTCGATGGATCAGGCTACACCTTCTGACATACTCCCTGCATCGGTCCCTGGGCTTAACCGGACGATAAGGCCGCGCGCGCGACCCGAAACGCTCTTGGCTTCATTGGAGGTGAGTGGAGATCTAGTTTCTTCTCCAGTTGCGATATCTGACGTTCCTCAATCGCTGGTGCATCAAGGGGCATTGCCGGTTGGTACAAATCTGATTCAGCTTGGGGCATTTAGCACCACCGAAATAGCCGCACATGAATGGCAGCGATTGAGCCAGCTCTTCCCGGCATATCTTGACGGAAAAACGCGTGTAATCCTTGAGGCGACAAGCGGTGGTGTCTCGTTCTACAGGCTGCGTGCTATGGGGTTCTCTGGCGCTGATGAGGCGCGGCGGTTGTGCTCGACCTTCCTAACGCAAAACGTGGAGTGTACACCGGTATCTGTCCGGTAGCGCTTTGCTTCATTGACATTCGATTAGAAGCTGCGGACGATCATGCGTCCGCGCTAAATCTGTGGCGGTGGGGTGTTCGACCGGAAGACAGAGGCATATTTGGCTGAAGAATTCGCAGAAGATCAAATGAGTGTCACCGAGCGCCTCGCTGCGGAGTCACTCATTGTTGATGTGGGGGCGTTTGAAGGCCCGCTTGATCTTCTTTTGACACTCAGCCGCACGCAAAAGGTCGATCTCCGTCAAATTTCGATATTGGCCTTGGCGGAACAATATCTTGCTTTCGTGGAACGTGCCAAGCAATTGCGACTGGAACTGGCCGCAGATTATCTGGTTATGGCTGCTTGGTTGGCATTCCTCAAATCACGCCTTCTGCTTCCTCCCGATCCGACCGAAGAGGGGCCGAGCGGTGAAGAACTTGCGGCGCATCTGGCGTTTCAATTGGAACGGTTACAGGCCATGCGTGAAGCCGCAGCGAAACTCCTCGCGCGAGATCAGCTTGGGCGGGACTTTTTCTCAAGGGGAATTACCGAGGACGTTGCCCGCGTAAAGCGCGTGACTTACACCGCCACGTTGCTGGATCTGATGCAAGGGTATGCGCGTATCCGCACGAAGGATGAATTCCGGCCATATGTCATGGATCGTGATGCGATAATGACGATGGAACAGGCGCTGGACAGGATGCGAAAGCTGATTGGCTTTGCGGGAGATTGGACCGATATTTCGACCTATCTTCCGGATGGATGGGGCGCCGAGCCAAGGCGGCGGAGATCGGCCACCGCAGCGAATTTCGCCGCGTCTTTGGAACTGGCCAAAGAAGGGAAGATCGAAATTCGACAGGGAGAAATCTTTGCGCCAATTCAAATCCGAAGAAAGAAAGATCGAGATGTCTGACGAGAGTTCGCCGGAGAGAGATAGCCTTTTCGAGGCCCCGCCAATGGGTGAACAAGAGCGCATGGTGGAAGCAATTCTATTTGCCACTGCAGAGCCGATAACGGTTCGGGAAATAGAAAGCCGTATGCCCCACGGTTGCGACCCTGCCGAGGCGCTTGTTCATTTGCGGAAACGATACGAGGGTCGCGGCATTTCCTTGATGAAGATTGGTGATTCATGGGCGTTCAGAACAGCTGCGGATCTTGGTTTTTTGATGCAAAAGGAAACGGTTGAAACGCGAAAGTTAAGTCGTGCTGCCATCGAAACTCTTGCAATCATCGCCTATCATCAACCTGTGACCCGCGCCGAGATTGAGGAAATCAGGGGCGTTTCAGTAAGCCGTGGAACGGTAGATCAACTACTCGAAATGGACTGGATAAAATTCGGGCGGCGGAAAATGACCCCTGGGCGCCCGGTTACTTTCGTTGTGACACAGGGGTTTCTTGATCATTTCGGACTGGAAAGTGCCCGCGACCTACCTGGTTTGAAGGAACTGCGCGCCGCAGGGCTGCTGGAAAGCAGACCGTCGCCAACTAGCACGTCCACCGAAGATGACGAAGTCGCTGAAATTGATCACCAAAGCGAACTGTTCGAAGATTAGAATGCAGTTTCCGCAGTCTTGAAGTGTTTGGAAAGCTTGAGGCCTTGCCCTTGGTAGTTCGACGCGATCTCGCGTCCGTAAAGCTGTTCCGGCACGTCCGACATGCGTTCGTAGACAAGACGTCCGACGGTTTGGCCATGCTCGAGCACGAAGGGTGCTTCGTGGCAACGCACTTCTAGGACGCCACGGGAGCCAGCGCCTCCTGCGGAATGGTGGCCAAATCCTGGGTCGAAAAAGCCAGCGTAGTGGACGCGGAATTCACCGACCATTGCAAGGTAGGGGGCCATTTCGGCTGCGAATTCAGGAGGTATGGTGACCGCTTCACGGCTGACAAGAATGTAAAACGCGCCCGGGTCGAGAATGACGCGCCCTTCCTTTAAATAGACAGGTTCCCAGAATTCGGCAGGGTCATAGTGGTCGATCAGATCAAGGTCGATTACGCCGGTATGAGGCTTCGCCCTGTAGCCGACGAGCGTTCCGTTTTTAGGGGATAGATCGACGGAAAAGCCCAAGCCTTCGTTGATGATAGGCGCACAATCGACTAGCGGGACTTCGGAATGCAGTTCTTGCAGTTCGCTATCTGAAAGCACGGTCTGACCGTCTCTGAATCGTATCTGGTTCAAGCGCATGCCCGGGCGCACCAGGACGCTGAAGGAGCGCGGGCAGATTTCCGCGTAGAGGGGGCCTTTGTAGCCCGGCGCAATTCGGTCAAACTCGACTCCGCCGTCTGTGATGGTTCTGGTCAGAAGGTCCAGCCGACCAGTCGAGCTTTTCGCGTTTGCAACAGCTTGAATGTGATTGGGCAGGTCAAGTTCTTCCATCAATGGAACGACGTAAACGCAACCTTTTTCCAAGACGGCGCCGCCCTCTAGGTCGACGCGATGCATTTCAAACTCTGCGATCCGTTCGGATACACTTGCATCTTCTCCAGCCAAAAATGAGGCCCTGACGCGGTAGGCAATCTTGCCGAGGCGAAGGTCCAAACTGGCGGGCTGAATTTGTTCGGGAATGACCGCAGGTGTGCCAGATATGACCCCGGATGAGATCATTTCCTTGATGTGTTGGCTTGGTAGAACACCTGTCATCTGCGATCCCCTTGGCTTTACAAAAACGCCCGCACCGCATGGAGCGGGCGGGCGATTTTTTGGTCGGGCTAGCAGGACTTGAACCTGCGACCTTCCGTCCCCCAGACGGACGCGCTACCAGGCTGCGCTATAGCCCGACTGCGGGTGTAAATACTGATTTGAGTGGCGAGAGCAAGGCTGAAAGTACCGCATTTTACAAACTGGCTCATCATCATCCGGCATTTCAACATCTAGACGCCGTCGCTGATGCGTTTCTTGATGGAGGACAGTCGGCTGTAGAGGGGCGCAATGCGATGCTTCCTTAATGTAAGGCGTGACCTTGACTGGTTCGCGAGAAAAGCCAAAGCCCCGGCGCTTATCGGCTCTTGAACATGTGCGGCGGCATCGTCGACCCCGGATAGAATCTCCTGCGCCTTTTCCTGCCATTGTGAAGCGTGGGGCAGGGTGTCACTGCGCACCTGTTCTGTGGGTTGAAGGGGCGCTGAAGTTTCCATTTGGACTACGTTGGAAATTTCTTCTCTGTCAGGTGTGCCAAGGAGAGTATCAGCGTCAACGGAGTTCCCATTTTCAGTGACGATGGGGGTGCTCGCGCGCGGCTCCGCCGGTGCAGCTGCGCTTGGTTCCATTACCTCGGTATTTGGGTCTGCTGGCGCGCTTTCATTGGCGAGATTGAGCGTTCTTCCAAGGCTGGCAACATGCTTGATGCCGTTCTCTCTGAGTAGTTTTTGGGCGCCTTTGATCGTCATGCCCTGCTCGTGGAGCAGAAACTTTATACCTGACAGAAGTTCCATGTCCTCAGGCCGATAATAACGCCGACCGCCAGCACGTTTAAGTGGGCGGATTTGAGAGAACTTACTCTCCCAGAAACGAAGCACATGCGCAGGCGTGTCTAACCAGTCGGCGACTTCGCTGATTGTTCGAAATGCATCGCGGGACTTTTGCATCCCCAAATGTCCTAGCTCCGGTTGCCGGTGGCAACCCGATCCTTGAGAAGGTGTGAAGGGCGGAAGCTCAGCACACGGCGTGGGTGAATGGGGACTTCCTCGCCCGTTTTAGGATTGCGTCCAACGCGCGCAGTTTTTTGCCGCACGGCAAATGTACCGAATGAGGAAATTTTGACAGACTCGCCGCTAACGAGTGCATCCGAGATGTGCCCGAGAACACTTTCCACAAGATCGGCGCTTTCGTTCCGGGATAATCCCACTTCGGCATGGACTGCTTCGGCCAGATCCATTCTGGTCAACGTCTTTTCTGACATGGGACTCCCTCGCTTATGCGTTGCAACCTTAGGCGAGGGGTAAATTGAGAGTCAATATTTCAAACTCAATGCCTACCAACGCAGGACGACTGAACCCCATGCGAGTCCACCGCCAATTGCTTCTGTTACAATGAGATCGCCCGGCTTGATCTGTCCGCGTTCGACCCCAACAGAAAGCGCAAGTGGGATGGAGGCCGCAGATGTATTGCCGTGATCTTGAACAGTGACGACAACACGATCCATGCCGACGCCAAGCTTTTTCGCTGTCGATTGAATAATGCGGATATTTGCCTGGTGAGGGACCACCCAGTCCACGTCATCGGCGCCAAGATTCGCTTTGCTCAGCGCTGTGTGGGCGGTGGCAGCCAATTTTTCCACTGCATGCCTGAAGACTTCACGGCCTTCCATCTTGAGAACGCCGGTGTTCTGCGTTGCAACGCCGCCGTCAACATAGAGAATGTCTTTATAGCGGCCATCGGAATTCAGGTCTGTGGACAGGATGCCTCGATCGGCATTGGTACCCTGGCCTTCTTCCGCTGCGAGGAGGAGCGCACCTGCACCGTCCCCGAAGAGAACACATGTGGAGCGATCGGTCCAATCCATGATCCTACTGAAAGTTTCAGCGCCGATGACAAGGACCGAGCGGGCTTGGCCAGACACGATGAGTGCATTCGCATTACTGAGAGCGAAGACGAAACCCGCACAAACCGCTTGTACATCGAATGCAAAGCCTTTGGTGTTTCCGATCAGGTTTTGAACCATCGTGGCGGCAGAAGGAAAGGTATTATCTGCGGTTGAGGTTGCGACAATAATCGCATCGACCGAGTTTGGCTCCACACCCGCTGCCGAGAGGGCTGCACGCGCTGCGTGCGCTGCAAGTTCGGAAGTGGTTTCGTTTTCCGCTGCAAAATGCCGGCGCTCGATCCCCGATCTGGAAATGATCCATTCGTTCGAGGTATCTAGCGTCTTTTCGAATTCAGAATTCGGCACGACGCGTTCGGGTAGGTAATGCCCGACGCCCTTTACCACGGCGCGAATAGTCATTGGCTTTCTGTGCCCTCACCCATGGGGGTTTCGTCCCCTTTTGTTTGGTTATCTTGGGCAAGAGCCGCGGCAGATGCAACCCGTGCCGCAAGCTTGTCTGAAAAGCCAAGGGTGGCGAGACGGTGCGCAAGCGAAAGCGCAGCCGCAACGCCGGTAGAGTCGGCGGACCCGTGGCTTTTGACCACTGTCTTATTCAGGCCGAGAAACACGCCACCATTCACGCCGCGCGGATCAATTCTTTTGCGCAAGCGACCCAGTGACGTCATTGCGAGAAGCGCGGCAATTCGAGACAGTGGGGTCTTCATGAAGGCTTCTCGAAGAAGGCCCGAAATGAGTGTGGCTGTACCTTCGCCCGTTTTCAACGCGACGTTGCCTGTAAAACCGTCGGTTACGATGACATCTACTTTCTGCGAGGGAATATCGCCCCCTTCGACGAAGCCGAGGTAGTCGAAGTCTCCGCGCGGAGCGGCTCGTTCGATCAGGTCGTTGGCGATTTTGAGTTCGGCGCGGCCCTTGTGCTCTTCTACGCCAACATTCAGGAGACCAACCCGTGGCCTTTCGATACCCATTCCATTGCGTGCGTATGATGATCCCATCATTGCATAGGTCAGGAGGTCATCTTGATCAGCGCGGATATCGGCACCGACATCAAGCACAACATTAAACCCCGAAGGATTTCGGGAAGGCCACAGGCAGGCTATTGCTGGGCGTTTCACGCCTTCTGCCTTGCGCAGACGCATCATGGAAATCGCCATTAATGCGCCTGTGTTGCCGCAGCTCACGCAGACATCAGCTTCTCCGTTGCGCACGGCGTCAACGGCCGACCACATGGATGTTTGTTTGCCGTGCCGGAGGACGTGGCTGGGTTTGTCAGCCATCTGTACGACATCTACCGCGTCCCGGACAGTAACCCGATCAGCCAGCTTATAGCGCTCGACAAGTTTCTCGAGTTCAGCTTTTGGACCGTGAAGAATCGCGCGCGCGTCAGAAACGTCAGACAAAAAACGAGAGAGGCCCGCAACGAGCGTTGCAGGCCCTTTGTCGCCACCCATTGCATCCACGGACAGAACGGTTTTCGCCTTCCCCTGAGGGGTAGCTTCAGCGCCGGTCCGGGAGATGGTCATCGGGAGCCGCCGCAAACGCAGCTTACGCTGCGTCTTCGTCCAGATCGATCTCGTCAGCCTGTGCGATCACTTCGCGATCAGCGTAGTGACCACAGGAAGGGCAAACGTGATGCGGGCGCTTCAGTTCGCCGCAAGAAGAACATTCGTTCGGGTTAGCTGCCGTGAGGGAGTCGTGGGCCCGACGCATGTTGCGGCGCGATCTTGATACTTTGTTCTGTTGGACGGCCATGTCTCAACCTTCAATATTTCGGGGGCACACATGGCCCAGATTTCGTTTCTCGACGTGATGGCGGCTCATATGACATTAGATGCTCCATGTCGAGTGCTAGTCGCATCAGTTTCGTATATGAATCCGCTTGGTCGGAGGAGGTCGGGAACATACTGCGATTTCTTCGTTTCGCAAGCCCTATTATGTGGTGATCTCAGTCGGAGTTCGATTTTTTCTCGAGTTTTTCGCGCAAGGCGGACAATCCGGCGAAAGGCCGTGTGTCTTCGTCAGTCATGGCTTTCAATCCCGGTCGGGTGAATTGAGTTTCATCCAATTCGGCGCTCTCTTTCCGCGGGAAGGTGGGGAGCGAAAGTGACAAGGCCTCAACAAACAGATCTTCGAGGTCGAGCGTGCTAGGAAGCTGTTCTTCCTCATCGTTTTCGGGCATTTCGACTTCGTCGCCTTCGGGGACGGGGAGGTCCTTGAGGTACAATCGCCTGACGGTTTCATCGATTCTGGTCGTAACCGGCTCAAGGGTGATGACGCATGGCTGGGAAACCGTTGCACCAATCTTAGCTTTCAGTTCCCAGTCCGTTTTGCCGATAGGGTTTATCGAACCGCTTAGCGTTGCCTTTTTCAACCCAAGAAGGTTCAAAAAATCTGCGATCTTTTGCCGTTCCTCTGCGTTTGGCGAGAAAGAGAAATCGTTTCTCTCATCGCTTCTCAGCTCTTTGAAGCGAATGAGTTTTGTGGTTGGTTGGGCGCCTGATCTTTCTTCCATTCTTGCGTGTGCCTCTATGCTTGATGTATCGGGGATATGAGGGCCGAAGCCGCATTACAAGGGGTAGCAAATGCCAACAAACATGAGATCCAAATATGGATTGATGAGATCTGCTGCTTTCGCATCGGTTTTAACGCTTGGACTTACGGCCTGCTCACCCATGGTAAGCAACCATGGATATGTTCCTCTCGATAGTGAAATAGACTCCATTGTTCTTGGTCGGGATACGCGCAGCTCGGTTGAGGAAAAGCTCGGCTCGCCCACTACCTTGGGCACACTTGGCGATGATACCATATATTACGTTGCAAGTCGCTTTGAGCGGGTTGGGCCTTTTGCACCCAACGAAATAGAACGGCGCGTCGTTGCGATATCTTTCAACTCGTTGGATGTGGTGTCGAATGTAGAAGAGTTCGGGTTGGAGGAAGGCCGTGTTGTGGCGCTTTCGCGCCGTGTAACGGATACGGGACTGAGCGATGTTGGCTTGATTCAGCAGCTCTTTGGGAACCTTGGCAATATCCAGCCCGGTGCCCTCGTTGACGGCTAGCCAGGCTGGACCGCTTTGGCGCGATGCACTGAATTAGCTCAGGTGGATTGGAAACTTCTTTCGAATTTCTGAGTCCGTCAGGTCATCAAAACGTGCGCTGGCCGGTTCTGAAAGGATCTTGTTTTTCCGGCTGGTCGTCATCGCCAAAAGATCGGGGCGGCCTCGCTCTTCCCATTCTTTTGGAGAGGAACGGTCCGCCGAGACAGGGTAGATATATTCGGTCTGCATCAGTGCCAAAGTCTGGTCTGATCCCAAGTAGTGACCTGGTCCGCCGAGACATACCGATTTCATCGTTTCGAGAGCGAGCGTTTCGTCCGAGACCTCGATGCCTCTGACGCAGCGCTGGGCCTGTCCGATCAGGTCATCGCCGAGTATTAGGCTCTCCAGACAGAAACCGAGAAGCGAGGCGTGCATACCTGCCGCCTCATAGACCATATTCAGCCCGGAAAGCCCTGCCATTACATTGGAACACATTTGCTCCCAACCGGCCTGCATATCTGGCAGTTTGGCATCCGCGATTCCTGCGGCTGCGCCGCCAGGTAAGCCGTAGAATTGATGCATTTGCGCGCAACCGGCGGTTAGGAGGGCTTGTTCGCCCGAACCGCCCGACATAGCGCCGGTTCGAAGATCCGATACAAACGGCCAAGTGCCAAAGATCGCGGGATGACCCGGCTTGATGCTATTTACATAAACAACGCCGGCCAGACACTCCGCCACAGCTTGCACGATCGCGCCGGCAATCGGGGCAGGGGCGGTGGCACCGGCTTGACCAGCGGAGAGAAGTAGGACGGGCATACCGCCTTCGATGCACATTTCCATGACTTGGCATGCTTCGGTGGCGAATTTCATTGGCGGGACGACAAAGCAATTCGAATTGGAAACGAAGGGACGCTCGCGCCATTTATCCTCTCCACCGGCCATCATATGCAGCATCTCAAACGCCGACGGCACCGAGTTCACGTCTGTAAACGAAGTGCCGACATGCTTCTTGGTGCCGGAGCAGCAAGCATAGATTGTGTTGAGATCCATCTCAAGCGGGTCCGTAATGTCTCGGGCGACCATGGGGCGTTGCAGGAAATGGATGTTATCCAGCGTCTCAACGATTCTTGCTGCGTCATGGATATCTTGCAGTAGGGACTCGCGGTAATTCCGGCCATCGACATCGACCACATGAACCGCCGCACCGGCGGTTCCGTAGTGCACACGGGTGCCTGAGAGCTGCAAATCGTTTCGGCTGTCGCGACCGTAGAGAGTGATCCCTCTGGCGGCTTTTGCGAGCATGTCCTCGACCAGCGTCTCCGAGAATCTGAGGCGACCATCAGAGCCGAGTTCTGCGCCGTTGGCTGTCATCACTTCAATGCCGCTTTGTGGCGCGCCTGAAAGACCAATTTCGCTGAGTGCCTGAAGGGCCGCTCGATGAATGCGCTGAATATCGTTCTCTGAAAGAGGTTTGTAAAAACCGCCGCTCATTCCGGCGCGCACCGGGCGCAGGTTTTCCGCGAGTGGGGCTGCGCGAAGTGCTGTGCGGGCTGCGCGACCGCCGGAACGGCCGGAGCTGCGTCCCTTGGCTTGAGATTGGGTCATCTGAATTTCCGTAAACGGGGGTGATTGGGGATTGCTGCGTAGGGGTCAAGCAATCAGTGCGGACGGCCACGCGCGGCACGGCCTCTGCGGGCTCCGATCGTAAGCATCACGAGATGCAGTTTCGCGCCACCAACCATGATCTTTTCGCCTCAATGTGCGTTGTGTCTCCACACGATATCAATCTGTGATCAACAAATGATCTGGCCTGAAAGCGACCAAAGGTCGTTTTTGGGCCGTGAGGCGTCACATTATGCACTTGCGAGGTCTTCTAGGAACTTGACGATCGTATGAAACCCAAATGCAAACTGTTCATCGCTGGCGGTGAACGCGATCCTCACATATCCGCGGGCGGCCTTGCCAAAGCTGTCTCCGGGCATGATAACGATCTTGTGCTCATGAAGCAGGCGGTGCGCGAACTCTATGCTGGAGAGCCCTGACTTGCGAATGTCGAGCATCAAATACATGCCCCCATCAGGCGACAAGAAATCGACGTCGGGATGTGCGGATAAGAGTTCGAGCGCCATGTTCCGCCTGCGCTCAAATGGGGCTGTGACTTCTTTCTCCAACGCCTTTCCGAGCGCGAGCGCACGCAAAGCGCCTTGCTGAATGTATCCCGGGGTGCCGTAGGTCGTGTGAGTGGCGAGGTTCTCGGCAAGGGCAATCACGTCCGGTGGGCCGCATAACCATCCTACCCGGCTACCAGTCATCGCGAAATTTTTGGAAAACGAGCCGACAACCATCGATTGCGCCGAGTTTCCGGCATCGTGCCAAGCCGAGGTGTGATGCCCGTTCCAAATCATGGCCTCGTAAACTTCGTCGGAGATCAGCCAAAGATCGTGTGCGCGGCAGATATCCCGAATGCTTTCCATAGTGTCTGGTGCGTATACTGCGCCACAGGGATTGTTCGGCGTATTGATCAGCAGGCTACGAGCGGTTTTGGCTTTTTGCGCGATTTCCGCGAGGTTGGGCTGGAAACCAGAATTTGGTTTTGGATCGATCTCTATTGGCGCGCCACCGACTGAGCGGATCGTGCCGGGGTAGGTTGCGTAGTATGGGGAAAGAAAAAGGGCGCGATCCCCTGGGTCCAGCGCTATCATGTGGGCAATAAACAGTGCGAACTGTCCGCCCGGCGTGACGAGGATGTTTTCCGCCGCTGTCTTGACGCCAGTCGTTTTTGTTATCTTGTCGGCAATTGCTTCCCGGAGCGCAGGAACGCCGCCGACAGGGGTGTAGCCTGTATTTCCAGCTTGGGCGCTGGTGAACATGTTGTCGAGGATTGGCTTGGACGTCGGAATGTCGTGTTCACCTACCGCTAAGGAGATGATCTTCTCCCCCGCGGCGGCGAGTTTCCAACTTTCATAGACAATTTCCCATCCGTCAGAGCCGGAAGGTGTCAAGTTTGAAATTTGTTTTGATGGTTTCATCAACTTAGAGAGATGGAATGAACAAGTAGCTGTCAATCCTATGGATCACTGCTTGCGTGCAATTCATGGAATAGTGGTGCTAGACCAACTGAGCAGCAAATGCTACTTAACCTTCATGAGAGAAAAAATGTGCATCATTATCGGCTGCATTTGCGCGCGCTAACATTTGTTGCGCGGGCTGCTCTTTGACGTTTTCCTCTGAAATGTAAATTGTTATGCCCGCGGGCGAAGACCGTCTTTGGGAGAAGTCTATGACTATGATCCGATTATACAATTCCAAAACCCGCTCGCGGGAGGAATTCGTACCGATCAACCCAAAAAACGTGCGGATGTATGTCTGCGGGCCAACGGTTTATGAACGCGCTCATCTTGGCAATGCCCGCCCGGCAATCGTGTTTGATATTCTTTATCGGTTTCTTACCGAAGTTTTCGGCGCGGGTCAGGTCACTTATGTGCGTAACTTCACAGACGTGGATGACAAGATCAATGCGCGCGCGGCAGCGACGGGGCTTTCGATCCGAGACATTACTGACACGACGATTGCTTGGTACATGGAAGATATGGCTGCTGTCGGGGTTCTCGAACCGACGCATATGCCGAGGGCGACCGAGTGGATTGGCGCGATGGTGGATATGATCGCTGATCTCGTGGAAAAAGGGCACGCATATGTGGCCGACGGTCACGTCCTTTTTTCTGTAGAAAGTTTCTCTGAATATGGAGCGCTGTCAGGGCGCAGTGTCGACGACATGATTGCCGGCGCCCGCGTCGAGGTGGCACCGTATAAACGAAACCCGATGGATTTTGTTCTGTGGAAGCCATCTGACAAAGATGTTCCGGGATGGGACAGCCCGTGGGGCCGTGGGCGGCCAGGCTGGCACATCGAATGCTCTGCGATGTCATATGAGTTGCTTGGGGAAAGCTTTGATATTCACGGAGGCGGCAATGATCTTCAATTTCCGCATCATGAGAATGAAATAGCGCAGTCAAAATGCGCTCATCCCGGTGGAGATTTTGCACGTTTCTGGATGCATAACGAGATGTTGCAGGTCGAGGGCAAGAAAATGTCCAAGTCCCTCGGCAACTTCTTTACCGTCCGCGATCTTCTCGATTCAGGTGTCCCGGGCGAGGTTATTCGATTTGTGATGCTGAGCACGCATTATCGGAAACCGATGGACTGGACCGCTGAGAAAGCGCAGGAAGCCGATAAAACGCTCCGGAAATGGTACGCAAAAGTGGACGCAAATGACACCTCCGGACCTGTCCCTGCCGAAATCCTTAATGCGCTTGGCGAGGATTTGAATACACCGCGTGTGCTGTCTTTGTTGCATGAATTTGTGAGCGCAGGGAGATTTGCCGATCTTGCATCGTCACTGACCCTACTCGGGTTGGTGGGTGACCATAAACCGGAGTGGGCAGTTTCACCGGATGTGGATCTGTCACGTCACGCCGAGCGTCTGACAGCTGCTCGAAAGGCCGCCATGATGACCAAGGATTTTTCAGAAGTTGATCGGCTGAAAGCTAGATTGCTTGACGCGGGTGTTGAGGTGCGAATGTCAAAATCAGGGGTCGAACTCGTTCCCGGCAGCGATTTTGATGCGGGAAAGCTGGAGGAAGTTTGATGCCAAAAGAGAGGCTGTATCTTTATGATACGACGCTGCGGGATGGGCAGCAGACACAAGGCGTTCAGTTTTCGACGGCTGAGAAAATTCGCATTTCTGAGGCGCTCGATAGGCTTGGTGTCGATTACATAGAAGGTGGATGGCCAGGTGCAAACCCGACAGATAGCGACTTTTTTGACAACGCCCCAAAAACAAAAGCGGTGTTGACTGCTTTCGGCATGACCAAGCGAGCAGGACGCTCGGTTCAAAATGATGATGTGTTGGCTGCGGTTCTGAACGCGAAAACAGATGCCGTATGTCTAGTCGGCAAGACCCATGATTTTCATGTAGAAACAGCGCTGGGCATTACTCTGGATGAAAATTTAGAAAACATCCGAGCGTCAATAGTTCATGTAACCGCTGAAGGCAGAGAAGCGCATTTTGACGCGGAACATTTTTTCGACGGTTATAAGGCAAACCCTGATTATGCGTTGAAGGCGATCCGAGCTGCGTTTGACGCCGGTGCGCGGTGGATCGTTCTTTGCGATACAAATGGCGGCACGCTCCCGTCCGAGGTTTATGATATTGTTAGTGCCGTTGTCGGCGCTGGGATTCCCGGCGAACGTCTCGGAATTCATACGCATAATGACACGGATCACGCCGTTGCTAACAGTCTCGCTGCTGTAGATGCTGGCGCACGGCAAATTCAGGGTACTCTAAACGGCCTAGGCGAGCGTTGTGGAAATGCGAATTTGACAACGATAATCCCGACGCTGCTGCTCAAAGAACCATACAAGTCCCGTTATGAAACAGGGGTTACAAGTGACGAGCTGAGAGGTTTGAGGCGGTTGAGCCGTATGCTGGACGATATTTTGAACCGTCTACCTGCAAAGCAGGCGCCTTATGTCGGAGCGTCCGCGTTCGCGCACAAGGCTGGCTTGCATGCAAGCGCGATTGCGAAAGATCCGACAACATATGAGCACATCGATCCAGCTCTTGTCGGCAATAGCCGCATTGTCCCGATGTCCAATCAGGCTGGACAGTCAAATCTGCTGATGCGTTTGAAAGACGCTGGATTGGAAGTTGAGCGTGGTGATCCGGCGCTCTCCAGAATTCTTGAGCGGATCAAAGAGCAAGAAGCCCGCGGGTATTCTTATGATACGGCTCAAGCCTCGTTCGAATTGCTGGCGCGTGAAGAGTTGGGCACGATGCCGCATTTCTTCGAAGTTGAGCGCTACAGGGTCATCTCTGAGCGTCGCAGGAATGCCCGTGGTGAAATTGTGACCGTTTCCGAAGCAGTGGTGACTGTTCAGATGGGGGCCGAGAAAACAACGTCTTTCTATGAGAACGAGCATGGGGGCGCGCTGGGCGATAGTGGCCCAGTTAACGCTTTGAGCATGGCGTTGGGTAAAGACTTGGGGCGGTTTCAAGAGTATATCGCAGATATGCGGCTTGTGGACTTCAAGGTACGCATCACTAACGGCGGCACCGAGGCCGTTACGCGGGTTATTATCGACAGCGAGGATGGCAAGGGGCGCCGCTGGGCGACGGTTGGGGTTTCGGCAAATATCGTCGATGCTTCATTTGACGCGCTCGTTGATGCAATCAATTGGAAACTCTTGCGGGATGGGGCCCAGCCTTGAACATCGACGGGTGCGCTAGGCTCGTTGAAAGCGGAGATACTGAGAGGTTTCGTGTGCTGATGTCACTTGCGCCCGAGATGCGGGCGAGGTTGATGCCGCTCTTTGCTTTCAATGTTGAAGTTTCCAGAGCGCCCTGGATGACCAAGGAGCCGATGATCGCGGAAATGCGCCTGCAATGGTGGCGCGACGCCATCGCGGAAATTGGCGCTGGCGGGCTGATCCGAAATCATGAGGTAACAGTACCACTTGCGCTCGTTGTGCGCGAAAGTGAGATCGATACAGAGTGCCTCGATCAGATGATCGCCGCTCGGCGCTGGGACATCTACATGGAACCTTTTGAGGATATGGTTCACTTCGAACGCTACCTTGAGCAGACTTCTGGCGGTCTCTTCGTGGCGGCTGCGCAAGCTCTTTCCTGCAACGCCGCTGACCTTTCGTTTGCCCAGACGCTGGGTAAGTGGGCCGGTTTGGCAAACTTTCTACGCGCAGTTCCGCGCCTTGAAGCGAGCGGAAAGCGCCTATTCCACGAAAGTGATGTGCCAGTCATTCGCGATTTGGCTCAAAAGGCTTTGGCTGAACTTGCGGCGATACCAGCGCGCAAGGGTTCGGCCCTTCGGCTGGTGCATCGTTTTGGCTGGTTGGCTCGGCCGACCCTTGAAAAGGTTGTGCGAAATCCTGATGCTGTGAATACAGGTGGTCTGGAGTTTTCAGAGTTTCAAAAACGCTTTCGACTGCTATTCACTTAATCACTTTGCCCTTCACGGGGCTTGCAGATTTGGCGAGCATTGCCAGCCAGATCAGAGCTGCACCCGCCAGAGTCAGTAAAGGCAGCATCGCAATGTTGACGGCGGTCCAACCTGTTTCCGGTGTGCTTCCGGCGCAATTCATAAGCCCGCCCGATGCAAGGCTGGCGAGCGTAACGCAACCAAACACGATTAGGTCATTCATGCCCTGAACCGCGCCTTTTTCTTGGTCGTTATGCGCCGAGGATAGAAGGGTTGTCGCTCCAATGAATCCAAAGTTCCATCCAACCCCAAGGAGTGCGAGAGCTAAAAAGAAGTTCTCAAGCTCCACACCCATGATCCCAACGACACCTGCGCCGGACAGAATGATCAAGCCTGCGGCCATTATTTTGTAGGTGCCGAACCGGTTGATCAGGTGTCCGGTTACGAACGAGGGGAGGAACATCGCAAGTACATGAGCGGTCACGATATCGTTGGCATTGTTCGTGGTGTATCCGCAACCAACGACGGCGAGGGGCGTTGCGGTCATGACAAGATTCATCAACGCGTAGCTTACCATGGCGACAATTATTGCGACTTTGATTTTTGGATCGGTCAACAATTCGCGGCGAGTGCGCGAGGGGCGCACCACTGCTTTGGTCGTTTCGTCAGGCGATTGCGTTCCTGATTTCAATCCGAAGAACAGAAAAAGCCCCAAAAGGTTTATGACGACGATGACCACATAGCTGCCTAGAAATGGAACGACAAAGGTATCTTGGACCAATTTATTGAGCTGGGGGCCCAATATCGCCGAGATCAGTCCACCTGCCAAAACATAGGAAATGGCGCGAGGGCGGAATGCCTCAGACGCGGAGTCCGCGGCTGCAAATCTGAAAAAGCCCTGTGCAGACATATATATGCCGGAGAGGTAACTGCCTGTTAGGAATATCAGGAAAGAACCCTGATAGAGACCGATAGCTGAAACCATAGCACCTGCCGCACCCGCGAATGTGCCAATTGTAAAACCAAATTGACGGCCCCTCCGCTGCATTAGTGGGGATAGCCAAGGTGCGGTTGTCATCGAGCCGAAAATCACCATCGAGATAGGAAGGGTCGCCCAGCAGGGGTTTGACGCCAGCATGCTCCCCGCAAGGCCGCCGATCACAAAAATCATCGGCAACTGTGAGCCTAGTGTCGCCTGTGCGATTACAAGGATCAGGACATTTCGCTTTGCGTCGGTAGTTGAAAAAGCGGTCATGAGCCCATCTGTAGATAATTATAAAAAGATCGCAATGTTTGATTGTTACTCAAATCGTTGGGTTGATTATGTGGGCAAAGGAGCCGCTCACATTTCCGTCGCAGAGGCCCATGTCTGGTAGGGGGGCCCCTTCCGCATCCCAAGCCTGAAATAATGGTGTGCCAGTCGACTGTACGGTCGTGGCAAAATGAAATTCGTGCGCGGCGATCTGTGCTGTATCTTTGTTCCCGAACCTTTTCAGGGTGCGATAACCGAGGTGCAGCTTTCGTTGCGCGAAACTTGTGTGGAGGTCGAGCAGGCCTGCCATTCGATGATCGCGACCATCGGCTGAGGTTAAGGTATGCCCCAATACCATGTAGCCGCCGCACTCTCCGTATATTTTAGTAGTGAGGGCAGTACGTCGTAGAGACGTTAGGAATGTAGATGCGGACGCTATCGTTTCAGCAAAGAGTTCCGGATACCCCCCCGGAAGGTAAACTTGATCGGCGTCGGGGACAGGATCGTCGGCCAGAGGTGAAAAGAAACGAATTTCAGTTCCGGTTTCCTGCCAGTTTTTTATGAGATGAGGGTAGACAAAAGCGAAGGCTTTGTCCTTAGCGACGGCGATGCTGTCATAACTTTTTTGAGGAGTTTTATCGGAACGGGTGCCAGGCTTGTGAAGTGGAGCCGCAATTTGCTCGACGGCATCGATGTCAACGGACTCTTCAATCTGCCTTGCGGCTGTGTTGCTGAAGCCGTCGATATCTTCATGTTCCAATGCCTGTACGAGGCCGAGATGCCGCGACGGGAGAGACAAAGTAGTGGATCGGTATACGCAACCGGCGACCGGGATCGGTTGGTTCGAGAGTGCCGTTCTCAAGATGCGCTCATGACGGGGAGAGCCGACGTTGTTTAAGATAATTCCGCCTATCCGCACCTCGGGATCAAAGTTGGCGAACCCTTTTACAAGCGGAGCGATGGAGTGGGCCATACTTGCTGCATTGACTACGAGAAGAACCGGAAGTCCCAGAGCCTTTGCGAGGTCGGCTGCTGATCCGCGACCGTCGGGCGGGGCGCCATCAAACAGCCCCATCGCAGCTTCAATAATGAGCAGGCTTCCGGAGGCATGCTCGGCTGCGCGAATTCGTAGCGTATCAGGAGCCATAGCCCAGGCATCCAGGTTGAGGGATGTTGCTCCCAAAGCCGCTTCGTGAAACTGCGGATCGATATAATCAGGACCGGATTTGGCAGCTGAAACGCTCCGCCCGCGTTGTTTAAGCGCTCTTAAGAGGCCGAGGGTAATCGTGGTCTTGCCGCTTCCCGAAGACGGTGCAGCTATGATGACACCTCGGCCCAACACGTTCAGGATGCCTCGGCAGGGCGTCCTCTGCCCAACGGATCCAAGTTGCGCGGGGCTTCTCCTCGGCCCTGACTTTGCCAGTCTAGAACTTGTCGCATTTGTACAGAACGACCGACGCAAATAATCGCTGGAGGCTCAAACCCCTCAGCCTCGATGTCCGCGACGACAGCGCCTAGCGTGGTTTCGAGTACCGATTGTTTTTCCGTGGTTGCGTTCGATACCACGGCTACCGGCTCAGAGAGCGATCTGCCTGCCTTGATCAGCGCTGCTTGAATCTGGGAGATGTGCTTCATTCCCATGTAAATGACGATGACTTGGCTCCCTCTCGAAATTGCTGCCCAGTTGAGAGAATCAGGCGTTTCGCCGGTTTGATCATGGCCGGTCACAAATGTAACGGATTGGTTTACGTCTCGGTGTGTCACTGGGATGCCAGCATATGCCAAGCCGCCGATACCAGCCGATATTCCGGGGATAATTCTAATTGGGATACCATGTTGTACAAGCGTTTGCGCTTCCTCCCCACCGCGCCCGAAGACGAACGGATCTCCGCCTTTGAGGCGCAACACGCGCTTGCCTTGATTGGCTAAATCAACGAGGTGAAGGGAGATGTCACGCTGTTTTGCAGATGGTTTACCGCCTCTTTTGCCCGCATAAATGTGCTTTGCTTGCGGTGCCCATTTAAGAATTTCTTCTTGCACCAATGCGTCAAAAATAACCACGTCGGCCTGCCGAAGGCCATTTAGCGCGTGTATTGTTAGCAGGCCGGGATCCCCTGGACCCGCACCGCATAACCACACCCAGCCAGGCTCAAGAATTGGCCAATCCATTGTCGGAAAATCAAAAGAGTTGCTCATGGGGACGTTATGCCTTGTGTCTTGCCGCTGATAAAGATTGCATACGACAAAGAAAAGTGGATTGGCGGCATTTAACGGGGTTTCTATAGTTCGGCTGTGAGCGATACTTCATCTAATAATCTGCGCCGTGGGTGGACGACGGGGGCCTGTGCGACCGCTGCGACAAAGGCAGCGTTGCTTGAGCTGTTGACGGGTAAGCCAGTTTCCACCGTGTCAATCCGACTGCCAAGAGGAGAAATGCCTGTCTTTGACATCACGCATCATGCTTCCGGAGATGGTTGGGCTGAAGCCGGTGTCATCAAGGATGCAGGTGATGATCCGGATGTCACGCATGGCCTTTTGATTGTTGCGCGTGTGCGGTCTTCAGACGGTGGGGTGCAATTTGCTGCTGGCGAGGGCGTTGGCAGGGTGACGCGGAAAGGTCTTCCTCTCGACGTGGGGCAACCCGCGATCAATCCTGTCCCACGGCAAATGATGGACGAAGTGATTTCGGAAATCTCTGTCGACTATGGAATAAGTCCAGATTTTCGAGTCGAGATCTCAATCCCTGGTGGACGCGAAATTGCAAAAAAAACTTGGAACCCGAGGCTGGGCATTGTGGATGGATTGTCGGTCCTAGGCACAACCGGAATTGTTAGACCGTTTTCTTGCTCCGCTTGGATTGCCTCTATTCACAGGGGAATTGACGTCGCGCGCGCTGATGGCCTCATGCATGTTGCGGGAACGACCGGCGCGACGAGTGAAAAGGTCGTACAGAATCTCTACTCGCTGCCAGATCATGCTATGCTTGATATGGGCGATTTTGTTGGGGGAATGCTCAAGTACCTGCGACGACATCCTGTTCCGCAGCTGACGATCGGTGGTGGGATAGGGAAGATGAGCAAGCTTGCACTCGGAGCGATGGATCTGCACTCTTCCCGAAGCCAAATTGACTTTAAAAAACTGAGCGAACTGATTGGCGATGATCGAATAGATGGAGCGAACAGTGCATTGGATGCATATGAGCGCGTAGGGGAGAAAATGGCTTTGAGGGTCGCTGAAGCCGCCAAGCGAAACACTCTCTCCCAATTCGAAGGTTATTTTCCTCCTGAAAAGTTAAACATAGTCGTGATCGATCGATCTGGTAATGTGCGCGCCAAGGTGGAGGGATGACGGTTCTGTTACTCGCGGGAACGCGAGACGCCCGCCAAATCGCCCAACAGTTTCATACTTTGAAAATTCCTGCGATTGCATCACTAGCAGGTGAAACAGATGATCCGGCAAAGCTGCCGATCCCGACCGTTTCGGGGGGCTTCGGAGGCGAGGCCGGATTTGTGGAGTTTCTTCAAAGGAACAATATCGGCATGGTTGTCGATGCTACGCATCCTTTTGCCTCTAAGATTACAGAACGAACATATGCAATCTGTCAGGCATTGGCGTTGCCTTTCGTGAGATTTGAACGTGGCAGATGGTCACCGGAAACTCATGACAATTGGCGGTACTTTGATACGATCCGCGATGCTGCGCTGGCGTGTCGAGAGGGAACTTCGGTCTTTATCGCTACGGGACGCAAAACCTTTTCTGATTTTGGTGAGTTGCGAGGCTGCAAGGTATTCGCTCGTCAAATTGAACACCCTCAAAAACCATTTCCGTTCGCGAACTGGTATATTCTGACCGCGCGACCGCCTTACTCTCTCGATGAGGAGCGCAGGGTTCTCCGGGAAAATGGTATCGATATTTTGGTGGCTAAGGACTCGGGTGGAGTCGACGGGGCGAGTAAATTGATAGCTGCCAGGGAGTTGGGGGTAGAGGTGTTACTAATTTCTCGCCCAAATCAGCCAAATGAAATTGAATCTGTGAGCTCATACAGTCAGGTCATTGCTTGGGTGGAGCAACATTACAAATGACCATGTCACATCAAGGCAGTCATAAGGTAATCAACACCCAAAATGACTTACATAAAGGACTGGAAGAGTTGGCTCGCCTTGAGCCTCGCTTTGGAGAGCTTTTTACCCAACTTGGAATGCCGCCATTGCGGCGAATTGAGGCGGGTTTTCAGGCGCTTGTCAAAGCAATCGTGTTTCAGCATATCAGTCGCGCTTCAGCTGAGAGCATCTGGCGGAAACTTGTCGCACAGGGCCTGATCACAAAAGAAGCGTTGTTGTCGGCAACCGATGAAGACTTGATTCAGACCGGTTTGTCCTACCGCAAGAGACATTATGTGCGGCGGCTTGTGGAGAGCGATGTTGATTTTACCCAGTTGAATAAATTGAATGACCAAGACGCTATTTCTGTTCTCGTTTCTTTGGAGGGGATCGGCAGGTGGACGGCGGAGGTGTACCTTTTGACAGCAATGGGCCGTGCGGATGTCTTCCCTGCTGGAGATCTGGCTCTGCGGAAGGCGGTGCAGGAGATTTGGGACCTTTCCGAACCGCCTCGTAAGACTGAGTTGCGTGCTCTGGCGGAAGAGTGGTCGCCTTGGAGGGCGGTTGCCGCGCGGCTTCTATGGGCCTACTACGGTGCCGTGATCAAAGGCGAGGTAAAGAGATGAGTAGAGTTCTGGAAGCGCTCCGCCGCGAACCTTTATCAGGTGAAGCGAGATCGGTCGTGATCTTTTTGCACGGTTACGGCGCAAATGGCGCGGATTTGATGGCGCTGGCCGATCCATTGGCTGAACATTTGCCAGATACCTTGTTTCTAGCACCAGATGCCCCTGAGGCATGTGCGGGTGCCCCTTACGGATTTCAGTGGTTCCCGATCCCATGGATTGACGGATCAAGTGAAGAGGAGAGCCGCCAAGGATTATATCGTGCGGCAGATGATCTGGACGCATTTCTTGATGGCGTCATGGTCGATGAAGATGTGCTGCCTGAGCAGGTTTTTGTTCTGGGGTTTTCGCAAGGAACCATGATGGCACTTCATGTGCTACCCCGCCGTGAGGATGCAATTGCTGGGATTTGTGCCTTTTCAGGGCGTTTGCTTGAACCGGAATTTCTGAAAGATGATGTTCTGTCGCGTCCGCCGGTTTTACTGGTCCACGGTGATCAGGATGACGTCGTTCCGATTCAGGCACTTCCTGCCGCGGCTACAGGTCTGCAAGAAGCGGGTTGGGAAGACGTATTTGCACATGTCATGAAAGGCACAGGTCACGGGATCGCTCCCGACGGGCTTCAAGTTGCGCTTGCCTTCATGCAGGACCGCCTAGGCTATCGCTAGGCGGACTCCAAGGTTTATTCGGCGGCGCGCAGAGTTTGGGTCGTGCCGAACGTACTGGTCGAGTCTTCCGACCAAATGATCTCGGGTGATTTGACACCGCGTGCTTCGCGCATCGTTGCCCAGTCTCTTGCGGCTTGGCTGCCGCGACCAAACGACAGCTTTGCCAGCAGCCGAGCGGCCCATCGTGCATAAGTTGTGACCCAAACTCGTAGAGCCAGCATCGATGGGGTGAAAATAAGGGTCAGGACTGTCGCGATACCGAGGCCGAATACGACCGCAGTTGCGAGCTGCTTCCACCAAAGAGCGGTTGGGCTGTCGATTGTGTATCCGCCGTTCCAGAAGTCCAAGCTCAAGCCGAACATCATAGGTGTTAGACCAGCCATCGTTGTAATCGTGGTGAGCAAAACGGGCCGAATGCGGCTTTCTGCGGTCCGTGTAATTGCCTCGATACGGGGCATGTACTGCTCGTATTCTTGATAGGTATCGATCAACACGATGTTGTTGTTAACCACGATACCAGCCAGCGCGACAATACCGGTGCCCGTCATGATGATCGAAAAAGCCTGATCCATCACAACCATGCCGATCAGAACACCAGCAGTTGACATCACAACTGCCAGAAGCACCAGAGCGGAGTTGTAGAAGCTGTTAAATTGCGCCAGCAAAATGATGAACATGAGGCCGAGCGCACCTGCGAAGGCTGTTGCTAGGAAGGCGGTGCTTTCCTGCTGATCTGCGAGGTCGCCAACCCAACTGTATGTCACAGTTGAAGGCAGGTTGGCTTCGGTTGAGAGCCATTCCTCAATCACTTCGATCCGCTCGTTGGCGTTTACAGCGATCGACTTTAGGCTGCCGTCATTTATCCCAGACATCAGGTCTTCGTTCGACTGAAGATCTGTCTCAGCAAGAATTTGACGAACTTCTCCTGTTGCGCTGTCCACGATTTTAACAAGTCCCATTTCGACACCCGCCTGGATATCAAAATAGCGCATTTGGTCTACGCGATCGATTTGCGCCAGTTTGGGAACGGGCGTCCGTGTCACGAAGTTGGACAATGGGATCAGGCCGGATGGTGTCCTGACCCTTAGCGTATCGAGTGTGGACAAGACTTGGTACTCTTCGGGGAGACGTACCCGAATTTCGATTTCTTCGTCAGATGTGTCGACCCGCATGGTGTCGAGGAAGATCCCGCGGGTCACCAACTGCACCATGCCGCCGACTGTCGCCACATCGGCCCCGAACCGACCTGCCTTTTCGACATCGACATCAAGTTGCCAGTCAATACCGGGCAGGGGGCGGGTGTCTTCGACAAGAGTTAGGCCGTCTATGCTGTCAAATTTTTCGCGCACACGCGCCGTCAAATTGATCAGTTCCGACCAGTTGTCGCCTTTCAAGCGTAAGTGAACCGGCTTTGACGAAGCTGGACCCATCGCCAAATTCAGGATTTCTGTCTCAATTCCTGGGATCTCGTTCAGCCGGTTCTGAAGTGTCTTTATGACTGCATTGCCACCAAGGTCAGCAATTGAAACATCGGGGTTAGACGCTGCAAATTCGGCGCGCTCTTCCCATGGCACCAATTCCAGTTGGAGCTGCCCGATAGCGTCGCCCGGTCCGCCTGCACCAGCTGTATTTTGATTGAGGCCACCGGCACCAGCGAACGAGAATACGCTGCGGACCCCCTCGACGGTTAGGGCGATTTCTTCCGCTTGCTTGACCAATGCGTCTTTTTCAACAAGCGAGAGATTTCCGCGCGCCTGCACATAGACGATGGCCTGTTCCGGTTCCGTCTCGACGAAGAATTCGACACCTTTGTTGTTGTCGGAATAGAGCGCGAAGACCCAAGCAATGAAGAAGCCAACCGCTGCGATGGAAACCAGCGGCATGATTGGATTGCCGGCGATAAAATGAATGCAATGTCCGAAGACGGAGCGTTTGTAACCTGCATTAACCTTGCGATCTTTCCGTTCGAAACGTGCAGCGCCAATGGTGATCGAAATGGAAACACATCCTACGAGGAACAAAATAATGCCGGGAAGGGAGTCAACGAGCCCACTCGTCTGGCGCGCTACGCCCGAAAAGTAGCCGGGGTTGAGGGTCAACATAGCGCCGGTAAAGACTGCGATGCCTGACGCAACAACCAAAGCGGCGCGGACGATCCAAGGCGTAGAGTGTCTAAGGGCGTTTGAGGAACGCGTGAACACGCGACTGACCCTACCCGATACGCCGCCAACGACCGGAAGGTAGACAAGCGCAACGACCAATGCAGCGGATAGAACGAAAATCAGTGTTACTGGCAGCATTCCCATGAACTCGCCCGGAACTCCCGGCCAGAAGAGCATTGGCAAGAATGCGCAAAGTGTTGTGGCCGTCGAGGAGATAATCGGCCAGAACATTCTCTTTGCGGCTTCCACATAGGCGTGCATCGGGCCGGATCCCTCAGTGATCCGCTTGTCGGCATATTCAACGACGACGATTGCACCATCTACGAGCATGCCAACGGCCAGAATGAGGCCGAACATAACGATATTGGAAATGGAAATTCCTGTTACCGCCAGAAGTGCGAAAGTCAGCAAGAATGATGTTGGAATCGCGAAGCCAACCAGAAGAGCTGGTCGGGGTCCGAGCGAGGCGAGCACGACGATCATGACAAGAGCGATCGCCGTAAGGACGGAGCCTTCAAGTTGGCTCACCATCGAGGAAACGTTACGGCTTTGGTCGTTGGAAGTTCCAACGCTGATGGCGGACCGCAGTTCTTCCGGCCAGCCAGTTTCGATCTCGGCAACGGTTTCTTTTACCAGTGTAGCGGTATCAATGAGGTTGAACCCTTTTCGCTTCACGACTTGAAGCGCCACGGTATTTTCCCCGTTGAAGCGCGCTGTCGAAACACGGTCTTCGAAAGCGAGACGGATTTCGGCCAAATCCCCTAAAGTGACGACACGGTCGCCGTTCGTTTTGATAGGCAAGCTGTAGATGTCTTGCGGTTCATCAAAAGAAGAGGGGATCTTGACGGCAAATGTACCTTGATCGGAGGTCACCTCACCCGCTGCAATGAGCAGGTTATTTTGTGTCACTACATTGATGAGATCACCGGCAGTGACGTTATAGGCTTCCAGTCGCAGTGGATCGATTTCCACAAGAAGCATTTCATCCCGCTGTCCCGTGAGCTGCGCTTCGAGGACAGCGTCAAGGCTCTCCAAACGGGTTTGCATATCCTTGCCGACTTGGATCAAGGTCCGTTCGGGGAGGCTGCCGGTCAAATTGACGACGATAATGGGAAATTCCGAAAAGTTGATTTCGTTTACGGAATATTTGTCGGCGCCAGATGGGAATTGTGCTTCGGCACTGTTCATGGCGTCGCGGACGTCGGCCATTGTGCGGGTCTTGTCCCAGCCGAATTCGAACTCCAGCGCCACACCTGCATAGCCCTCCGAGGCTGTCGACCTCATGCTTTTGAGGCCGTCGAGATCCGCAAGTTCCGCTTCCATTGGTTTCACAAGAAGAGTTTCCGCATCAGCGGCCGAAATCCCGGGAAATGGAACAGACACAAACAAAGCGGGGATTTCGATGTCGGGTTCGCCCTCTTTAGGCAGGCCAACATAGGCGTAGCCGCCAGCGAGCAGTGAAAGCGCAATAAATGCGAGGATCATGCGGGCTCTGGAGGCCGCCCAATCAACCAATCCGGTCACGACTTTGTCTCCTCAAGAGTTACAGCCACCTGTACGCCATCTGTTACATATTCTTGGCCGATGGTGATAATGCGCGCGCTTTCGGGAAGGCCGGTCACCCATACGCCTTCCTTACTGTCGCGAACAATATCGACGGGTGTAAACCGGACGATATCATTTTCATCGACGACGCGCACGCCTAGCAGCCCTTCATTGTTAAGTGTGAGGGACGATTGTGCCAAAAGATGTGCTGTTTGCCCCGCTGTGGCGAGCAGCATTTCAGCAGTCTGTCCATCACGAATACGGCCTTCACCGTTAGCGACCTCAACTTCGACACGGAAGGTTCTGGTTGCTTCGTCTGCCGAGCGCGATAGGAAGTTTACATTGCCGAAAACCTCCTCGCCCGTAGCCAGCCGAGCTGCGGCAGGTGCGCCAATGCTGACTTTTGATACGTCGGTTTCAGGGATGAAACCCACCAACCTGATTGGCTCCAGTTGTATAACAGTCGCACACAGTGAGCCTTGCTGTAGCAAAGCACCTAGCTCCGCGGCGTCTGTCTCCAAAATGCCCGAGAACGGGGCGGCGATTTCCAATCTTTCAAGCTCGGTCCGTGCGCGAGCAACGGACGCTTCGGCCGATGCTATGCCTGCTTTGGCGCTCTCGACGGCGGATGATGCTGACGCTACACCAGCTTCAGCGCTGGCAATGGATGCACCAACACCCTCCAAGGCGCTCTCTGCGCTGCTGACCCCTGACTTTGCGGATTCGAGTGCTGCCAGGGCGTTTGCTACACGGGTTTTCGACGCAAACCCTTCGGTCTCGAGGGTTTGGGCTGTGCGTGCGTTGAGATCGGCTTCTTCAAGCCGAGCGATTGCTTCGCTCCGGCGCGCCATCGCCTCGGCCAAGCGGGATTGAGCCTCCAGCAAACGCGCTTCGGCTTCGGGAATCCGTGCCTCCGCCTCAGGCAATCGAGCTTTGGCCTCCGCCAGCCTCGACACTGCCTCCGCGAGCGCGACTTGACGCGTTCCCGGATCCAGTCGGCAAATTACCTCGCCTTCTTGAACGCGGGAGCCTTTGCGAAGCGGTTCTGAAATGACTTTACCGCTCGTCTCTGCCCGCAGTTCTACCTGCCGCGCCGCTTCGGTGCGACCTCTTACGATGACGGCGTTTTCGAGCGGGCGCGCGACTGAGTCTCTGGCGACAACTTTCACCAAGTTTTCGGGTGACACTTGTATCTCAGTTGGTGTCGCATCGCTCGACGAAACTGCAGTATCACCGGAATCTGCGGTTTCATCCGTAGACGCTGCGCTGTTTTGTTGGGACACGAAGTCAAAGAGCATGTCCCGCTCAATGACGATGAAATATAGAGCGATCGCTGCAACAATCGCGGAAATGATCGGGAAGATCCTCATTTACTGGTCCTTCGTGTACCTTTGCGGCCTTGGAGATATGCTCTCTACGACGATGAGCAAGCCGTTTGTTCATAGATTACGCTAAACTGATCAGTTCAGATCATTTTTTTTGACGTTTGCTGCATTGCCGCATCACTTGTCGGCGCGGCTGGCTCTTGGCAAATGCGCGTTGATGCGGCTAATTGGGGCAAACGCACGATCCTTGGAAGGGTATTGAGGTGAGTAACAACGAAAGCTTCATAGATGAAGTAAACGAAGAAGTGCGGCGCGATCAGTTGTTCGGATATATCCGGCGGTACGGCTGGATTGCGGTTTTGGCGGTACTTATCTTAGTCGGTGCGGCGGCTTGGACCGAATACAATCGTTCGCAAGAACGCGCTTCGGCGCAGGCTAATGGTGACGCTATTATCGATGCGCTCTCGATGGATAACCCCGAGGATGTTCTCGCAGAGCTTCAGCGACTCCCCGCGAATTTGGTCACCTCAATGCTTGCGTCATCCGCAGCGCGTGAGACAGGCGATGCCGACTTGGCAATCGAGCTGCTTCAGGGGATCATCGACGAAGAGGGAACATCCGAACTTTACAAGGAATTGGCGCTCCTGAAGCAGGTGATGGTGTCGGAAGGTATCGCTTCAGCAGAAGATCGTGCAGAGAAGCTTATTCCGTTGACTGCCCCCGGGAGGCCATTTGCACTTCTTGCCAAAGAACAATTGGCGCTTGCTCAGGTGGAAATGGGCGACGATGAAGCGGCGATTGCGACGCTCAAACGAGTGCTCGAAGACGCTGCTGTGACACAAAGCTTGCGTGAACGTTCGCAACAGATGATTGTGGCCCTGGGCGGAGATCTGTGATCTTTCGGGACGAAATCAGCAGAGATCTGTTTCACCTATTACATGTGGGGACTTAGATGTTGAAAGCTTATCACCTTGTCTTGTCTGGACTGTTTCTTATTGCCGCATGTGGTGAAAAGGAAATTATTCTGGAAGGTGACAGGCTTGATCATCGGGCCGGGATTTCTGGCGAGACGACTGAGTTCCAAAACCGCGTTCAGGCTGTACGTTTGGGAGCGGCGAATTCCAACGACGATTGGACGCACAAAAATCTTTCGCCGGATCATGCGGGCGGACATCTCGCATTAGCTGATGAACTTTCCCAAGTATTTGTCGCTGATGTAGGGCAGGGGAACACCAGACGTGCGCGTATTTCTGCTGACCCTGTCGCCTCCAACGGCGTGATCTACGTTATGGACTCTCTTGGGACCGTATCGTCAGTTTCCAATGACGGTACCTTGCGGTGGCAGACTGAGCTCTCCGATCTGGCGGGGGATAACAGCGTCACATCGGGAGGTGGGCTTGCTATCGGTGGTGGTAAACTTTTGGCCACAACCGGGTTTGGAGAGATGATCGCTCTGGATTTGATGGCAGGAACTATTGATTGGCGACAAGACCTGAATGCGACGGGTCTTAGTGCACCGACAGTTTTGGGCGACCTCGCCTTCGTCGTCGATCGGGAGAGCACGGCTTGGGCTGTCAATGTCGGCTCAGGGCGCATTGAATGGAGTGCGGATGCAACTCCGTCCAGATCGAGTTTTGGGTTCGGGGCGAGCGTCGCAGCCAATCAACGCATTGCGGTCATCCCCTTTGCATCAGGCGAGATCTCTGCTGTTTTCCCACGCGGAGGGCTAGAGAGATGGTCGTCAGTCGTGAGAGGGCAGCGCTTGGGAAGTGCGGCCTCGACAGTCTCTGAAATTTCAGGCGATCCGGTGATCGTTGGCGATAAAGTTTATGTGGGTAATTTTTCAGGGCGGATTGCTGCGCTCGATTTAGAGACGGGCGAGCGCGTTTGGACCGCGCTCCATGGCGCCACAGGCCCGATCTGGCCGGCCGGTGATGATTTATTCGCGGTCAATGATCTGTCCCAACTGATACGATTGGATGCGCGTAATGGTGAGGCGATATGGGCCGTTGATTTGCCGGACGGACGTGACAATGGAAGCAGGCTTGGCTGGGGGCGTGATCGCGAGATTACCGCTCATTATGGCCCTGTATTGGCAGGCGGTCGCCTTATTGTCGCATCGTCCGACGGCTTCCTGAGATCTTACAACCCTGTTGACGGTGTGCTGGTTTCGCAAGTGGCTTTGCCGAGTGGCGCTGCTAGTCGACCAATCGTCGTTGGCGGTACTCTGTTCGTGGTGACCACTGAAGGACAACTCGCCGCTTTCCGTTGACTTTCGTTTGGTATAGACGCGCGTTCTTGAATAGTGGATCGGAAAGCTATGTCGTTTACGTTGGTCATTGTCGGGCGCCCAAATGTGGGAAAATCGACCCTTTTTAATCGCCTCGTCGGGCGGAAACTTGCACTTGTCGATGATCAACCGGGTGTTACACGCGACCTAAGAGAAGGAGATGCGCGCCTAGGGCCACTGCGGTTTACGGTGATGGACTCAGCGGGCCTTGAAAGCGCAACGGATGATAGCCTTCAGGGCCGGATGCGAAGATTGACAGAGCAGGCCGTCGATATGGCAGATGTCTGTTTGTTCATGATCGACGCGAGAGTAGGTGTGACCCCTGCCGATGAAATATTCGCGGATATCCTTAGGAAAAAGGGCGCGCATGTCATTCTCGCGGCGAACAAGGCCGAGGGACGTGCGGGCGAGTCCGGTCTACTGGAGGCTTTTAGCCTTGGGCTTGGGGAACCGATCCGCCTTTCCGCCGAGCATGGAGAGGGGATGGGCGAGCTACTTGAAGAACTCATGCCATTTGCCGAAGCAGCGGAGAAGAAAATCGAGGAAACGCTGCCCGAGCTTGATGTCGATGTCAGCGACGACGATGAGTTTGATGACACAGTCAGCGCACCGACTGCCGATAAGCCGCTACAAATCGCGATCGTCGGGCGGCCAAATGCTGGCAAGTCAACATTGATCAACAAGATCCTGGGCCAGGAAAGGTTGCTGACCGGCCCCGAAGCCGGGATCACACGCGATGCGATTTCAGTGCGGACGGATTGGAATGAGACTCCAATGCGGATCTTTGATACTGCTGGCATGCGGAAAAGGGCAAAGATCCAAGACAAGCTGGAGAAACTTTCAGTCTCGGATGGTTTGCGTGCCGTAAAATTTGCTGAAGTGGTTGTTGTACTACTCGATGTAGAGATCCCGTTCGAACAACAGGATCTCAGGATCGCGGACCTTGCAGAGCGGGAAGGACGTGCCGTTGTTGTCGCTGTCAACAAGTGGGACATCGAGGATGAAAAGCAGGAAAAACTTAAGCAGCTGCGGGCTGACTTCGAGCGCCTCCTTCCTCAATTAAGGGGCGCACCGCTTGTTACAGTTTCGGCCAAAACCGGACGCGGACTGGAGCGCCTACACGATGCAATCATGCGGGCTTATGGAGTGTGGAACCGACGGGTGCCAACTGCCGCGCTTAACCGATGGCTTGTTGGAATGCTCGAGCAACATCCGCCTCCTGCCCCGCAGGGACGACGGATCAAGATGCGTTATATGACACAAGTGAAGACAAGGCCGCCGGCTTTTGTTGTGATGACATCGCATCCGGACGTCGTGCCAAGCAGCTATTCGCGTTATTTGGTCAACGGGTTGCGGGAGGGGTTCGATATGCCCGGCACACCTATAAGGCTGTATTTGCGGGATCAGGGCGATAAGAACCCCTACAAAGACCGCAAGAAGAAGCAACCTTCACGCCTCAAGAAGCATATCGGAAAAGGCGACCGTTAGGTCGCCTTTTCAGCAAGCACTATGCAAGGCGCCCATTCGCAAGCAGCCTTGTTTTCCCACCTACATAAGGTTGAAGCGCAGAAGGGATCAAAACAGATCCGTCTTCTTGTTGGCCATTTTCGAGAACGGCTATCAGCGCACGACCAACGGCTAAGCCGGAACCATTCAATGTGTGCACGAATTGCGGTTTGCCCCCGTCTGTTGGTTTGAAGCGGGCATCCATGCGGCGTGCTTGGTAGTCTCCGCATGTGGAAACTGAAGAAACTTCCCGATAAGTGTTCTGTCCGGGCAGCCAGACCTCAATATCATGCGTGCGGCGCGCACCCGCGCCCATGTCTCCTGTGCAGAGAATAACCGTCCGATAGGGCAATTCGAGTGCTTCAAGAATTGCTTGCGCACAATTTGTCATGCGGAGGTGTTCTTCTTCCGAAGCATCCGGATGCGTAATTGAAACCATTTCGACCTTCTCGAATTGGTGTTGACGCAGCATTCCAGTTGTATCCCGGCCTGCGCTGCCCGCCTCGGAGCGGAAACATTGTGTATGCGCAACGTAGCGCTTTGGAAGGTCAGATTCGTTAATTACCTCGCCGTTAACAGTATTGGTAAGCGTCACTTCAGCCGTCGGAATGAGCCACCAACCATTCGTCGTTTGGTAACTGTCATCGCCAAACTTTGGAAGCTGACCAGTGCCAACCATCATTTCTTCTTTGACAAGAACCGGTGTGTTGGCCTCAACAAGGCCGTGTACGTCGATATGGAAGTCGATCATGAATTGGGCCAGTGCCCTATGGAGCCGAGCGACCGAACCAGAGAGCACAACAAAGCGGCTGCCCGAAAGCTTGGCGCCGAGGTCAAAGTTCATCCCGCCCTTTACTGCGGCGATGTCAAAATGCTCGAGCGGAGTGAAATCGAAAGTTTTCGGTGTTCCCCATTTGCGAATTTCGACGTTCTGCTCCTCGTCCTCACCAAACGGAACGTCTTCGTAAGGCATATTGGGTATACCCAGAAGCAACTCTTGCAAGCGTGCATCTTGTTTTTTTGCTTCATCGTTCAGGCGTGCGATGTCCGATTTCCGATCCGCGACCGCGTTTCGTAATCTCGCAAATTCTTCCTCGTCGCCGCGCGCCTTAGCTGCACCAATTTCCTGAGCGGCCTTGTTTGCCTCAGCCTGCGCCGTTTCCGCAGCGAGAATTTTTGCGCGGCGAGTCTCGTCAATCGAGAGAATCTCGGAAGACATCGGAGGCAAGCCACGCCGAGACAATGCCGCATCAAATGCTGCAGGATTTTCGCGGATTGCTCTGATGTCATGCATGGGCTTGGTCCATTCTATTGAGTCGCTGGATTGTGATACGCGAAACGCTTTTGAAGTTGTAGTCTGACGCGCGGATACTTGATCGAAAACTCTCAGTCTTTGAGTTGCCATTCCCCATCCAGCGAATTAACGTGCCGCGAATTTCGCGTTCAATCGCCCCGCGATAGCGCGTTCCAGTTACATGAGGGATAAGGAATGGACTCTTCGGCGCTTGCACAACTGCCATTTATCGCGGCCATTTTTGCGATTATGTACTTCTTCTTGATCCGTCCCCAGCAGAAGAAAATTAAAGAACACCAGCAGATGGTCGAGGCCCTTCGGCGTGGTGATCAGGTTGTTACTCAAGGTGGGATCATCGGTAAGGTGATGAAGGTAAAGGATGACAACGAGATTGAGGTCGAGATCGCGTCGGGTGTTTCGATCCGAGTTGTGCGTTCGACGATTGCATCGGTAGTTAGCAAAACCGAACCTGCGAAATAACACCAAACGAAAGAAGCCCGATGCTCCAGATATCAGCGTTCCGGCAACTGCTTATTGGCGCAATTTGTCTCGTCGGGTTGCTTTTTGCGTTGCCAAACCTCTTTTATGAGCGCGTCGAAAAATCCAACGATGCGCGTATAGAAATTGAGCGCGGCATCGAGCGGGAGGGAGTTGAGGGGGAGGCGGCCCTTTGGCCCGAAATCCTGCCTTCTAGCTTGATAAATCTTGGGCTTGATCTGCGCGGAGGGGCCCATCTTCTTGCAAGGGTCGAAGTCGAGGATGTCTATGTCGCACGCATGGATGCACTCTGGCAGGAAGTTCGGCAAACCATTCTGACGGAGCGCGATACTGTCGGTTTTGTTACACGCGATGAGAATGCGCCCGACGACCTACTCCGCTTCAATGTATCAAATGCGGATGGTGTTGAACGCGCGCTGGAGCTCGTCAGGGGGCTTGCTCGACCTGTAACCTCTTTAACAGGTGCTGCGGCTTCTGACTTGGTCGTTTCCGCGTCGGGACAGGTTATAACTGTGTCGTTGTCAGAGCCTGAAAAGGCCGCAACTGCTGATCGCACGATCAAGCAAGCGCTGGAGATTGTCCGGCGCAGGATTGATGAAGTGGGGACCAGAGAGCCTAGCATTCAAAGGCAAGGTCAAGACCGGATTTTGGTGCAGGTTCCGGGGGTCGGTTCCGCCCAAGAAGTAAAGGACATTATCGGCACGACGGCGCAGCTGACCTTCCAGCCAGTTGTCAGGCTTGCCAGTTCGCTCGACGAGGGATCCAGTGCGAGCGAAGAAATACTTCCCTCCCTGGACCGTGAAGGCACGTTTTATGTGCTGGAAAGGGTGCCGGTAGTAACGGGTGAAGAACTGGTCGATGCTCAGCCGGCGTTCGATCAGAACGGTCGGCCCGCCGTAAACTTCCGTTTCAATCCCAAAGGGGCAAGGGCATTTGGTGATTACACCGCCGATAATATCGGCGCCCCTTTCGCAATTGTGCTCGACGGTGAGGTCATTAGTGCGCCGACCATTCAAAGCCACATTCCGGGTGGATCGGGGATCATTACCGGCAACTTCACCGTGGAAGAGTCAACCAATCTGGCAGTGTTGCTGCGCGCAGGGGCACTTCCTGCGGAACTGACCTTTTTGGAGGAGCGCACGATTGGACCTGAACTTGGTCAGGACAGTATTGACGCGGGGAAAATAGCCGCACTCATCGGTATGGCGGGCGTTCTTCTGTTTATGTTCTTGAGCTACGGCGTCTTTGGTCTGATGGCAAATTTGGCTCTTCTCATAAACGTAGCTTTGATCTTTGGAACGCTTTCTGTGTTGGGCGCGACGCTTACATTGCCGGGGATCGCTGGTATCGTCCTGACGATCGGCATGGCTGTCGACGCCAACGTACTTGTGTTCGAGCGAATCCGTGAAGAGCTCCGGACCGCAAAGGGACCAGCGAGAGCGATAGAATTGGGATATGAGCGCGCGCTTTCCGCGATCCTCGATGCGAACGTCACTACTTTTATAACTGCGACCATTCTTTTCATGGTAGGGTCGGGGCCAGTCAGAGGGTTCGCGATTACATTGGGCATCGGAATCCTTACGTCTGTATTCACTGCGATTTTTGTCACACGCTTGTTCGTTGTGATCTGGTTCCGTCGCAAACGCCCCAAAACAATTGAGGTCTAGTACGATGCGCTTACGACTCGTTCCGAGCCAAACCAACTTTGACTTCTTTAGATGGGCGCGCGTTACCTTCGGTGGTTCAATCGTTGCGGTGATGGCAGGCATTGCTTGCTTTTTGGTCCTCGGGTTGAATTACGGTATCGATTTCAGCGGAGGAACGACGATCCGGACTGACTCGGAGATTCCGGTTGATGTGGGCGCTTATCGAGAAGCGTTGGCTGAACTTGGCCTTGGTGATGTATCAATAACGGAGGTTTATGATCCAAGCTTTGACGAGGATCAGCATGTGGCGATGGTGGTGATTCAGGCTCAGGAAGGCGAGGAGAGTGTAGGGGGCGCTACCATTGAATTGGTCGAACGAGCTCTCAAATCAATTGATCCTATGATCACTTTCCCGTCGGTGGAAAGTGTTGGGCCGACGGTTTCAGGAGAACTTATTACTAAGGCAATTCTAGCGGTTACAGGTGCGCTGTTTGCAATTGTTATTTATATTTGGCTGCGCTTCGAGTGGCAGTTTGCGATTGGGGCGGTCGCCGCACTCGTTCATGACGTTCTCCTGACGATCGGAATTTTCTCTTTGTTCCAAATCCGGTTTGACCTTGCAATCATTGCCGCGCTGCTGACAATCGTGGGCTATTCAATCAACGATACGGTGGTGGTGTTTGATCGGGCTCGTGAAAATCTCATCAAACATAAGAAAAAATCACTGAGAGATGTGCTCAACATCTCTGCCAACGAAACCCTGAGCCGCACGTTGATGACATCTGGGACGACTCTCCTCGCCTTGATTGCACTGTTGGTATTTGGAGGTGATGTCCTGAGAGGATTTGTTTTTGCGATTACTTGGGGGGTTATCGTCGGTACTTACTCCTCCATTTATATCGCAAAAAATGTGGTATTGATGCTCGGTGTTAAGCGCGACTGGGGCAATACAGGCAGTAAAGGCGGTACCACGTTTGCGAACGTCGATGCGTGATCGTGTACCTGTGATGCTCCCGACAGATGTTGGCTATGCTGCGGAGAACGGCCTATGAGATTGAATGAGGTTGTTTTTAATACAGGGGTGCCTGTTGATGGCTATGGGAGCGGCTTCTTTCGCATCGGCGGAGAAGTGGTCGCTGGTGCTGCGCTCGTCCTGCCGTCTGGTGTCAAGCAATGGGGCGGCTTTTCCGATATTTCGGAAATCGTTGCTGCCGCAAGCCAGATAGATGTTTTGCTGGTTGGTACGGGCGAGAGCCTTTCACCCTTGCCAGTTGATTTCCGAACCACGGTCGAAGGGGCAAATATCGGGATTGAGCCTATGGCGTCACCGACGGCGTGCCGAACCTACAACATTTTGCTATCTGAAGGGCGTCGGATCGGACTGGCGCTGCTTCCTGTGTAAGCAGGCGAACTGTTAATGAATTTGCGCGTTTCAGATTTGTCAGTCCATCGCGGCGGGATAAAAATTCTCGAAGGCGTGAATTTCCAGCTCCAAGGTGGCGAGGCTCTGAAGATAACGGGCCCAAACGGTATTGGCAAAACGACCCTTTTGAGAACGATCGCGGGACTTCAGGAACCGACTGAAGGCGAGATTGCTTTCGACGAGGGTGAAATTGCTCTGGCGACCCATAAGGACGGCGTTAAATCGGCGTTGACTGTCGAAGAAAACCTAACTTTCTGGGCAAACGTCTACGGAAGTCAGGTTCCTTCCTGGGTCTACGCTGCCTTTAATTTGGAGGCGCTGCGAAACCGTTATGCTGGTACGCTTTCTGCGGGGCAGACCCGACGTGTGGGCCTAGCGCGGTTAGCTGTACTTCGTCGAAAGATACTGTTGCTGGATGAGCCGACCGTTTCATTGGATCGGGAATCGGTCGCGCTATTCGCGAAGTTCCTTACCGACGAGCATTTTAAGAGTGGCGGCTCTGCATTGGTGGTGTCGCACATTGATATAGGCTTGGAGATGGCCTGCCTTGATCTTGCAAATCACCTATCGAAAGCGGCGCCGCTCGTGGGTGGTGATGAGGCTTTTCTATGATTGCTCTTCTCATACGAGATATACGCCTCTCTGTACGGGCGGGAGGTGGCTTTGGGCTCGGACTGGCGTTTTTCTTGATTGTTGTGGTGTTGGTCCCCTTCGCCATTGGACCCGAAAAAGAGCTGTTGGGCCGGATCAGCGCAGGAGTATTGTGGATTGGTGCCTTGCTCGCAGCGTTGCTGTCCCTTGATCGGATTTTCGCTCTCGATTTCGAGGACGGTTCCTTGTTGTTGTTGGCAACATCACCCTTGCCCCTAGAGGGTGTCACTCTGACCAAGGCGCTTGCCCATTGGTTTACGACTGGGCTGCCGCTTTCGGTGGCTGCACCGTTCTTGGGGTTCTTGCTGCATTTGCCGCCTGAGGCCTATACCTACCTGTTATTGACGTTGTTGATCGGAACGCCTGCATTATCATTTATTGGTTCATTTGGCGCGGCACTGACGGTTGGTGTTCGTAGGGGAGGGCTCCTGCTCTCAATTCTCGTACTGCCATTATATGTGCCCACCCTAATTTTTGGTGCGGAAACCGTCCGGCGGGTCATGATGGGGAGCGATCCAAAGACAACCCTTCTGATGCTCGCTGGTATCACTGCGGGAACTATCGCTCTGCTTCCATTCGCAGCGGCAAAAACGCTCAAAATCAATTTACGCTGATACTTCTTGTTGCTGTGGTTGATAAAGGTTAGATGAAACACATGTCAGTTTGGGAATATGCCAATCCGAAGAAATTCATGGCGACCACGACTCCTTTGTTGCCGTGGTTGTTCGCTTTGTCAGCATTCTTGTTAACCGCCGCATTGATCTGGGGGTTCTTCTTTACGCCGGAGGATTACCGACAAGGTGCAACGGTTAAGATCATATATCTGCATGTGCCCTCTGCATTAATGGCGATTAATGCCTGGCTCATGATGCTTGTTGCCTCCCTTATTTGGCTGATACGCAGGCACCATGTAAGCGCGCTCGCTGCCAAAGCTGCGGCGCCGGTCGGGATCGCGATGACGATCATTGCGCTTTTGACGGGAGCGATCTGGGGCAAACCTATGTGGGGGACGTATTGGGCGTGGGATCCGCGCCTGACCTCGTTTCTTATATTGTTCTTTTTCTACTTGGGTTATGTGGCGTTATGGTCCGCTATAGAAGACCCGGATACCGCAGCCGATCTGACGAGTGTGCTGTGCATTGTAGGGTCCGTCTTCGCGCTGCTGAGCCGGTATGCTGTGAATTTTTGGAACCAAGGACTGCATCAAGGAGCATCGCTGAGTCTCGACAAGGAGGAGAACGTAGCGGATGTTTTTTATCACCCGTTACTTCTCAGCATTGCTGGGTTCGTGATCTTGTTCCTTGGGCTGGTGCTGCTGAGGACACGCTCTGAAATTCGTTTCAGGCGTTCCCACGCGCTGAGAATTCGGGCAAGGAGAGCAAATGGCTAGTCTAGGCGAATACGCCGTTCCAGTACTTAGTGCCTATGCTGTCACAGTGATTGTCTTGGCGGTGTTGGTCTACGCGAGTTGGCGGCAATCCGTCCGTTCAATGCGCGAACTCAAAGAGGCCGAAGGTGAAACTGGTGGGAGTTAAGCTGCCAGTTCTCGCGCTACTTCCTCCCGTTGTTTTTGCAGCTGTGGGCGGGTTGTTCGTAGCAGGTATGTTCTGGGGAGACGGAGACGATCTCCCTTCGATGCTGGTGGGAAAGACGGCGCCTGCGTTGCCTGCTGATGGGTTGATTGGAAAGCCAATTCTTGAGCGCAGTGATTTGGCATCCGGTGAGCTCACCATTGTCAATTTTTGGGCGAGTTGGTGCCCGCCGTGCAGGGCCGAACATCCGACTTTAACGGAACTTTCCGACCAAGGGTTGAGAGTGGCAGGGGTAAACTTTCGCGATCAGCAGGACGATGCATTGGAATACCTGAATGCTGAAGGTGATCCGTTTTTTGCTCATGGGTTTGATCCCAGAGGACGGACCTCGATTGATTGGGGCGTCACCGCGCCGCCTGAGACTTTTATTGTTGATGGCGAAGGAACCGTCTTGTTCCGTTTCGCAGGCCCTCTCATAGGTTCTGATTACGAACAAAGATTCCTACCTGCGTTAAATGAAGCCATCTCGATTAACTAAGTGTGTTCGACAGGCGCGCGGGCTAAAGACTCCCGAATGATCAGGGAAGTCTCTAATTTAACTGATTTTGTTGCCTTCGGGTCTGAAAGCAAGGCGATAAGGGATTTAGCCGCGGCAATACCCATCTCTCGGTGAGGTACATGAACGGTTGTTAGCGTGGGAAACGTGACTTGGCCGAGCTCTATGTCATCGAAACCGGTGATGGAAACTTCGTCCGGAACTCTGATCCCAAGCTCCCTTGCTCTCTTTATTGCGCCGACCGCGATGACGTCGTTGCCACAAATTATCGCCGTGGGACGCGGTTGCCGTCTAACGATTTTTTCAAAGGCTTGCCCACCCTCTTCGATGCCGTAGGCGGTCTCAATGACTGTTAACTGATCTTCAACCAAGTTTCGCGCATTGAACACCTCTCGAATCCCTGCAAGGCGCTGACGCGCGCGATCGTTGTTTGAAGTCTGTGCGGAAATAACTCCGATTTGGCTGTGACCTAGTTCGACGACATGATTTGCCATTTCTTGCATCGCTTTTTTGTTGTCGAAGCCTACGGAGGGCAGGGTGGTTCCGCTCTCGTATGTCCAAGCAGCGATGGCTGGTATTTGGTTCTGTTTGATGAAGGACAGTATCCTTTGGTTTCGGTCATGACCGATGAGCAGGAGTCCGTCTGCGCCCCGCGCAATGAGGGAACGAATTTGCTCTTCCTCGACGTCGAGGTCATAGGCAGAGCTCGCAACAAGTAGCGTAAAGCCTTGATTTCGCAATTCTTCCTGAAACGCCTGCAAGCCTCGCGCGAAGATGGCGTTTTCCATGGTCGGGATAATTGCGCCGATGGTATTGGTCTTACGGACGGCCATCGCCCGCGCACCGAAATTTGGCATATAACCTAATTCAGTGATTGCCGCCGACACTTTTTCGCGCGTTGAGGCTACGACCTTCTCAGGCGAATTGATGCAGCGCGACACCGTCGCCGTGGATACGCTGGCAGCTTTGGCTACATCAATAAGTGTTGCGGGCGTTCTTGGCTTCATATTTCTAGTCATTTTGATTGTACCAACAGGCTTTAAGTTGGTCCTTCAGTGCGAAAATGTAAAGGCTTGCATTGCATTGGTGTAAGCGCTTACAATTGACGCGAATCGTGACCCTTGGCGGCGCTACTGGCGAAAAATTTTATTCTTTTGTTCAGAAAGGCGTCAATAACGGGTTGGAACTGAGGAGCTTGGGCCATTGACACGCGAGTATCTTAAGAAAGCGTCGCTAACTTCAACTTCAGATGCGACTGATGTGCACGAGTTGGTTCAGGGGATTCTCGACGATATCGAGTCCGGCCGAGATGCAAAAGCACTCGAATATGCGGCCAAGTTTGATCGATATGAGGGCAATGTCATCCTATCAAAAGAGGAGATCGAAGCGGCCTGTGCGCTCGTGCCCGAAAAACTGAAAGCCGATATTCGTTTTGCGCATGAAAATGTTAAGAAATTTGCTGAGGCCCAAAAGCAAACGGTAACCGACTTTGAGCTTGAAGTTGTTCCGGGGCTCGTGGCTGGCCAGAAGGCGATCCCTGTTGATGCTGCTGGATGTTACATCCCGGGTGGGCGGTATAGTCACGTCGCTAGTGCAATTATGACCGTGACCACAGCTCAAGTTGCTGGATGCCGACATATCATGGCCTGCTCGCCGCCCCGGCCAGGAGTTGGGGTCGCACCTGCGATCGTTTATGCGGCGCATCTCTGCGGAGCCGATACCATTATGGCGATGGGCGGCGTGCAGGCTGTGGCTTCGATGACTTTTGGCCTGTTTGGTATGCCGGAGGCTAACATTCTGGTGGGACCTGGGAACCAGTTTGTTGCTGAAGCGAAGCGTATTTTGTTTGGGCGCGTGGGTATCGACATGATTGCCGGGCCAACCGATAGTTTAATCCTCGCCGATGCGTCGGCGGACCCGCACATCGTCGCAACTGATCTCGTGTCGCAGGCCGAGCACGGCTATAACTCACCGGTATGGTTGGTGACAGACGACAGAAAACTCGCAGACGAGGTCATGCGACAGGTTCCCGGACTTATCGAAGACTTGCCGGAATTGAACAGGGATAATGCGCGCGCAGCTTGGAGGGACTATGCAGAGGTAATTCTCTGTGCCGATCGCGAAGAAATGGCTGCCACCTCTGATGAATATGCACCGGAACATCTGACAGTTCAGGCAGAGGATCTTGACTGGTGGCTTGAACGGTTAACTTGCTATGGATCGCTTTTCCTAGGCGAAGAAACCACTGTTTCCTTTGGGGACAAGGCGTCGGGAACCAACCATGTGCTTCCAACATCGCGGGCTGCAAGTTACACAGGCGGTCTTTCAGTCCATAAGTATATGAAAATTGTGACTTGGCAGAGAGCGACCCGAGAGGGTGCAAAGCCAGTCGCTGAGGCAACTGCACGAATTTCTCGGCTGGAGGGCATGGAAGGTCACGCGCGTGCTGCCGATGTACGTTTGGCGAAATATTTCCCAAACGAGACTTTCGATCTGTCATCTCATGAGTGAGTCGGGTGCCCTATTTGATTTGACCGGAAAAACTGCGCTGGTGACGGGAGCCAGCTCAGGTCTGGGCCGTCAGGCTGCGCGGATCTTATTGGAAGCTGGTGCTCAAGTTGTCGGGCTCGCCCGTCGAAACGATGCTTTGAGGCAGTTACAGAGCGAGGTCGGGGCGGATTTCTCACCCATATCGGTCGATTTGGGCGCGGTGTCGGATTATGACGCAGTCGCGCAAGTGGTTTCAGAGCCGTTCGGCCCGCCTGATATTGTTGTTCATGCTGCAGGGATCAATCTGCGTGAGCCTGCCGATGATGTCTCGTTTGAGAGCTGGGATGCTACCCTTCATCTTAATTTGAGCATCCCGTTTTTCTTAAGTCGCGCACTGGTATCGTGCATGAAAGAAAGGCACTGGGGGAAGATAATCACATTTGCGTCCTTGCAGACCTTCAGAGCTTTTCCCAACAGTATCCCATATGGCGCGTCAAAGGGCGGTGTAGGGCAATTGACTCGTGCTATGGCTGAAGAATGGTCGCGCTACGGGATATCAGTTAACGCTATTGCGCCAGGGTTTTTCCCGACCGAATTGACCCAGCCCGTGTTCGAAAACGAAGAGATTGCACAACGAAATGCGGCGCAGACGTGCTTCGGTCGAAATGGGTCGCTAGAGGATATCAACGGGCCAATTCTGTTCCTTGCATCAAGAGCATCCGATTATGTGACTGGCCAAATTCTAATGGTTGATGGGGGGTTCACCGCGAAATGAAGGCTCTTGTTTATGAAGGTGTAAAACAGCTGGAGTTGCGTGAGCTGGAAACTCCTGAACCTTTAACGGGAGAGCATCTTATCCGCGTTGAGGCTGTTGGAATTTGTGGTTCAGATATGCACGCATATCTTGGCCATGACGAACGACGCCCTGCGCCACTGGTCCTTGGGCACGAAGCTGCCGGCACAATCGTTGGAGGCCCTCGCGACGGCGAAATAGTTACGATCAATCCACTTGTGACCTGCGGAGACTGCGATGCATGCCGGCGAGGTAACGACAATCTGTGTGAACAACGGCAGATAATTTCCATGCCGCCTAGGGCGGGTGCTTTTGCTCAATACGTTTGCATGCCCGAGAGAAACCTTGTTGCCGTTCCAGATGGCGTCGAGCTTTCTAAAGCGGCACTGGTCGAGCCAATTGCCTGCGGCTGGCATGCAGCCAGGAAGGCCAGCGAAGTCGTTTCTGTCGAAGGTGCCGCTTCGCTTGTGATTGGCGCTGGAGCAATTGGGGTTGGCGCAGCATTATGTTTGCGGGCGATGAATGCATCAAATGTTTTGATAGTGGAGCCGAACGCGGACCGTGCTGCTTTTGTCGCGGAAAAGACCGGATTTGAGGTCTGTTCTCCCGATGCATTGCCAGACGACACCCTGGTTGATCTGGTCGTCGACGGGGTTGGCTATGCCTCAACTCGCGAGATGGCTAGCAAATTTGTGCGACCGGGCGGTGTTATCGCGCATATTGGCCTTGGTGAGTCTTTGGGTGGGTTGGATATACGCAGGATGACTTTGCAGGAAATCACCTTCGTAGGCACCTATACATATACAGCACATGACTTTCGACAAACGGCTCAAGCGTTGTTTGAAGGGCGGCTTGGGGCGTTGGATTGGATTGAAATCCGGCCCCTTGAAGAGGGCGCATGCGCGTTTTCGGACTTAGTTGAAAGGAGAACTATAGTCCCAAAAATTATTCTGGATCCTTGGTTGGTTGCCGACCGAACCTAAGAGGTGAAGGCGAAAATAGTACGCCAATTCAGGCAAAGATTTCCGGTCCGACAAATCGTGCAAGGGGCAAAGGTTTGGCCGGTTTAAGATGTAGAATCAGAAAGAGAAACTGGAGTGCTCTGATGAACTTAGCGAAGAAACTCGTCGATGACTTTGTGTCAAACGACGTCAATTTTATTACCACGGTGCCGTGTAAGCAGCTTGCCGGTGTGATCGACGAGATCGAGAATAATTCCTCCATCTACCATATTCCCTCGAACAAAGAAGACGAGGGCATTGGCCTTTGTTCCGGTGCGTTTATGGGCGGCAAGCGGCCTGCAATCATCATGCAGAACACAGCCATTGGTGTCACGATCAACACTCTTGTGACGCTAACGCAATTTTACCGCATGCCGCTGCCGATGCTGATTTCCTATCGTGGGGAGCTCGGCGAGCCCGTTGCCTGCCAAGTCGAAATGGCTGTGCACACTAAGGCTCTATTGGCGCAATTGAATATCCCGACGTATCATTTCCACAAGGCGAGCGACGCTGAGGAATTCGACAGGATCCTCAAATATACCTTCATGGCAAACAAACCAGTTGCCATTTTGACTGATGCTACTTTCTGGGGAGGCTACTAATATGAGACGCGCTGATATTCTGAGAGAAATCGCACCGCTCTTGAGAGAGCATCTGACCGTTTGTAATATTGGTATCCCAAGCCAAGAACTGCACGCTATTGATGACCAACCGAGCAACTTCTATATGCTTGGCACCATGGGGCTGGCGTCATCCATCGGATTGGGGTTGGCACTTGCTCAGCCGAAGACCGTAATCGTCATCGATGGGGATGGGTCGATCCTGACCAACCTTGGTACACTTCCCACAATTGCGAACAACGATGCGCCTAACTTTATTTTGTTGATTGTCGACAATGGCAGCTACGGTTCAACCGGTGATCAGCCGACCTACACGGGCAAGAAAACCTCGCTGGCAGGAATTGCTAAAGCCAGTGGCTGTGACAACGTTGTCGAGTGCAACGCAGAAGATGTGCATGCGCAACTCAAGGCCGCGGTAGAAGCAAGGAAGATGACCATCATTGTTGCAAAGTGCGAAAGCGGCAATGAAAAAATGCCAGTAATCACAATGGATCCTGTGACGATCAGGGATCGCTTCATGGCGGTTGTGAATAGCTAAAAGGCATGTTCGCAAAGGATCAAATCCATTCCGCAGAGGACGCGCGCAAGCTTGCTCAGCGCAAGCTTCCTTGGATGGTGTTTGATTATATCGACGGAGCGGCGGGCCGAGAGCTCGCCGCCCAAAAGAACCGTAGCGAGCTCAATAAGGTTTCCTTTGAAACGTCGGTTCTTCGCAATGTCAGCGAGAGGTCGCTGGCCTCAACCGTTTTTGGAAAGCCAACGGATCGGCCATTTGGAATTAGTCCAATGGGGATGTGCAATCTCTCCGCTCCCGGTGCTGATGAAATGCTTGCGCGCCTTGCTGCAAGATACAATGTCCCGCTTGGCGTTTCGACCGTTGCTTCCACTCCACTTGAGCGCCTGATTGAGGTTGCCGAAGGGCATGCTTGGTTTCAGCTTTATTTCAGCGGAGATGGGGCGACGACATTTCAGCTTGTTGAGCGGGCAGGCGCGGCAGGTTATGAAACCTTGGTCCTCACTGTTGATGTTCCCGAGGTTGGACGACGCCCAAGGGAATTGCGACACGGTTTCAAAATGCCGTTTCGGATTGGTCCAAAACAGTTTGTTGATTTTGCGCTGCACCCTGATTGGTCAATACGGACATTGATGAGCGGGCGTCCCGAAATGGCAAATTTTCGTGCGCCAGGATTTGAATTTGATCGTACCGAGAGCCGCGCCGGCGCGGATTGGAACACACTGGCCAAACTGCGTGAAATTTGGTCAGGGCGACTGGTGGTCAAGGGTGTACTGTCGGCCAACGATGCCAAGAGACTAAAAGCTGAAGGCGTAGACGCGATTCAAGTATCCAGTCACGGGGCGCGCCAGCTTGAATCCGCACGATCTCCATTTCTGGCCCTTAAATCCATCAGAGCTGCAGTCGGAGAAGATTTTCCGGTGTTTTTCGACAGCGGAATTCGCTCAGGTGAAGATGTCTTGAAAGTCTTGGGCGGCGGCGCCGATTTTGCATTTCTGGGGCGCATATTGCTCTTCGCAATAGCCGCAGGGGGCGAAGAAGGCCTTCATAAGATTTGGGATGTTGTATCTGAAGAAGCGGATATCGGCCTGGCGCAACTAGGTCAGACGTCCATCAACCGCGAAAGCATCGCGGCGCAATTGCTTTTCGAGTAGGCATTTGCGCCCTGCGCACGGTCGTGGTGCGCAGGGCTCTTTTCAATTACGATGCCTGAGCAAGGTTTCGTAAAACGAAGTGAAGAACGCCGCCATTTTCGATATAGGTTTTCTCAACCGCCGTATCGATCCGGCATTTCAAAGTTACTTCTTTCACTGCGCCATCGCTGAAGGTGATCGTTGCGCCAACCTCTTGAAGCGGCTCAACAGCAGCGAGGCCTTTGATAGAAACCGTCTCGTCGCCTTTGAGGCCGAGCGTTTTGCGCGTATCGCCGCCAGTAAATTCGAACGGAATGACACCCATCCCGACGAGGTTGGAGCGGTGAATACGCTCAAAGTTCTCAGCAATAACAGCCTTCACACCAAGAAGAGCGGTCCCTTTCGCGGCCCAGTCGCGGCTAGACCCAGCCCCGTACTGCTCGCCGGCGAAAATGACGAGAGGTGTTTCGTTCTCTTGATATGCCATTGCGGCATCGAAGATCGACGTCTGTTGACCATCTGGCCCGAGCGTATAGCCGCCTTCAACGCCATCAAGCATCTCATTCTTAATACGAATGTTCGCGAAAGTGCCGCGCATCATTACTTCGTGATTGCCTCGACGTGAGCCGTATGAGTTGAATTCCCGAACCGGCACTTGGCGCTCGATGAGGTATTGTCCGGCGGGAGTTGTGTCTTTGAATGAGCCGGCGGGCGAAATATGATCGGTGGTCACCATATCGCCGAGAATTGCCAGCACCCGTGCGTTTTCAATGTCGCTTACGGTGCTAGCCGACTTCGACATCCCTTGGAAGTACGGGGGATTTTGCACATAGGTAGAGCTTGCAGGCCAGTCGTATGTCTCGCCCGTAGACGTTTCGACCGCCTGCCACTTCTCGTCACCTTTGAATACATCTGCGTATTTCGACTGGAATTGTTCGCGGGTAACGACCTGATTCACGAGATCGGATATTTCTTTGTTGGTTGGCCAGATATCTTTCAAGTAGACGTCATCACCGTTCTTGTCAGTGCCCAGTGGCTCGCTGGAGAGATCAATGTTCATATCCCCTGCAAGCGCGTACGCGACGACGAGCGGAGGGGATGCCAGATAGTTTGCACGAACATCTGGTGAAATCCGGCCTTCGAAGTTTCTATTTCCGGAAAGTACGGAGGTCGCTACGAGATCACCTTCGTTAATCGCGTCGGAAATCTCTTTTTGAAGAGGTCCAGAGTTGCCGATGCAAGTCGTGCAACCGTAACCCACGAGGTTGAAGCCGATTGCATCGAGGTCTTCCTGCAAACCGGCAGCTTCAAGATAGGCTGAAACCACTTGTGACCCTGGTGCCAACGAAGTCTTTACCCAAGGCTTTCTGTTGAGGCCAAGCTGCCGGGCCTTCCGCGCAACCAACCCTGCACCGATGAGAACGTATGGGTTTGAGGTGTTTGTGCAGGATGTGATCGACGCAATCACGACCTTGCCGGAAGACATCGTGTATTCTTCACCAGCGACTTGCACCTCTTTGCCAAGAGGGCGCTTGAAGGTGGTGTCCATCTCTTTAGCGAAGGCTTCCTTCGCGTTGGTGAGGGGCAAATAGTCCTGTGGCCGTTTCGGGCCGGAGATTGCCGGAACGATTTGCGACATGTCCAATTCGAGCGTGTCGGTGTAGATCGGTTCGTAGTCCGCTCCGCGCCAGAAGCCGTTCGCCTTTGCATAGGCTTCAACAAGTGCAATGCGCTCTTCTTCACGTCCGGTTTGCTTCATGTAACGCAGCGTTTCGTCGTCGATCGGGAAGAAGCCACAGGTTGCGCCGTATTCGGGCGCCATGTTGGCAATCGTTGCACGGTCAGCAAGCGGTAGCCTATCGAGGCCGGATCCGTAGAATTCAACGAACTTTCCAACTACGCCTTTCGCGCGCAGCATTTCCACAACTTTCAGGACCAAGTCGGTCGCCGTTGTTCCTTCGACCATTTCGCCGGTGAGTTTGAAACCAATGACTTCCGGGATCAGCATGGAAACCGGCTGCCCCAGCATTGCTGCCTCAGCTTCGATGCCGCCGACGCCCCATCCGAGAACCGCCAGACCGTTCACCATAGTGGTGTGGCTATCGGTGCCAACAAGTGTGTCAGGGTAAGCAACGGTCTTCCCGTTTTGATCAGTGTCTGTCCATACCGTTTGAGCAAGGTATTCAAGATTGACTTGGTGGCAAATCCCTGTCCCCGGGGGAACAACACGGAAATTATTGAATGCGCCTTGGCCCCACTTCAAAAACTGGTAGCGCTCCATGTTGCGCTCGTATTCGCGGTCAACGTTCATTTGGAATGCGCGGGGGTTCCCAAACTCGTCGATCATCACAGAGTGGTCGATAACCAAGTCGACGGGGTTCAGCGGATTGATTTGCTGCGCATCTCCGCCCAGTGCTTTGATGCCGTCGCGCATTGCAGCGAGGTCAACGACTGCGGGCACACCTGTAAAGTCCTGCATCAGCACGCGTGCCGGTCGGTACGCTATCTCGCGTGGATTTTTGCCTCCGTTCTTGCCCCATTCTGAAAAGGCACGAATGTCGTCTGTTGAAACTGAGTAACCGTTATCCTCGAAGCGGAGTAGGTTTTCCAACACGACTTTGAGCGCCGCCGGCAGACGTGAGAAATCTCCCAAACCGGCTTTTTCTGCCGCAGGTATTGAATAGTATTCTACGCTTTGCGAGCCAACCGTCAGAGTGTGTCTGGTTCCCGCTGTGTCTGTACCGACCTTGATAGGCATTTAAGGCGCTCCTCGATGTGGCAGTCCAAGTGTTGGGAGGGTTCTGCCTGAACCGCTGAGCGCAATCAAGAGGGTACACAACTTTTTTGTATACCATTGCACACATTGGGATCAAAAATTGCAGATTATCTCGTTATCGCGAATGATTGATTGGTAATGCGGTGCTTCTTGTCGTACCGAAGTACTCAAAAGTTGAGAGAACTGATGAACAAAATCACCAGTATCGCCATGGCGTTTCTACTTCCTTGTTCCGCGGTAAATGCGGACGGGGCCAATACGGTCGTTGAATTGTTTACGTCACAAGGCTGTTCGTCTTGCCCGCCAGCCGAGGAGTTGATCAGTCAAATTTCACAAATTGATAACGTCATCGCATTATCTCTTCATGTGGATTATTGGGACTATATTGGTTGGACAGATCTCTTCGCGAACGCAAAATATTCGGAGAGGCAAAAGAGATATGCCACTCGCGCAGGACGACGAATGGTCTACACCCCTCAGATCATCATCCAAGGTGAGACAGAGGTTTCAGCCAGGCAGCCTTTAGACGTCTTAAGTTCAATCTCGGACGAAAGCACCTCACCACGACCTGTACTGATTGACGTCGAACGCAGTGACAATGGCTTTGAACTCAACCTAAAGCGGTTTGGCAGCGCAGAGGCCGGACCATTCGAAGTGCAGCTGGTTAAAGTGTTTCCGGAGAAAGTGGTGAATGTTCGCGCAGGTGAGAATGCTGGCAAAACGCTGATACATACCAATGTCGTTTACGATTGGGAGCTGATTGGCCTTTGGGACGGGGTGCATAGCCAGCAGGTTTTTCTTGAAGTTGGCGACGAAAATCGGTCTGTCGTCCTTGTCCAGCAGGCAGGGCAGGGGCGGATTGTCGCCGCTGAGTGGCTAGACTGAACCGCGTTTCCAGCGGCGATGAACCCAAAACCACTGGTCAGGATTCTCAAGAACCCTTGCTTCGAGCCGGTCTGTTATTGCTTGCGTCATCGAGACGGGATCGTCGTGCGCGATCGGTGCCTCAATGACCGAGCGGAACGAGATGCCATCCTCCTGACGAATGTCAAAAAAAGGCAGAACAAGTGCATTGGTTCGTAGCGCAAGGCGCGCGGCGGACACTGCCGTCGGGGCGGGCACACCCAAAAAATTGATAAGTTCACCTTCTGGCTCGTTCACATCTGAGAAGATCGCACAGAGGTCCCCGCCCAGCAGGTGTTTATTGAAAGCGAAAGTACCCCTTTTCCCTTGAGGAAAAACGAAGGAGAGGTGTTGCAATAAGGTGCTGCGGTACTTGCTGTCGAATAGCGGATTGGTGAATGGGCGGTACAGTCCGGCTACCGGATAACCAAAATCGGATACCATGCAAGCGCTGGCCAGATAATTACCGAAATGACCCGCCACCATCAAGACTGGGCGCCCGGATTTGCGAGCGTTGTGAAGTTCCTGAACGCCATCGCCTTCCAGCGATGCGCCGCCTGCGCGTATGTGGTTTTTGAAGTCTTCGGGAGAGTAGAACTCAATCAGAGTACGCCCGAAGTTCCTCAACGATTTCGACGCGATCTCGCGTTTTTCCGCGCGAGAGCGGTCTGGAAATACCATTTCCAAATTCTCGAGCGTTCGCCGTCGATACCCAGCTAGTGGCGCAATCACTTTTTCGGCCTTGTTGGCGAACCATTCTATGCGCTCTTCATAGGGCAGCCGGTGAGCGCGACGAATGATGGCGTCCAGCAATCTGATGCTGGCCTCATCAATCAGTTTTTCTTTTGTGGAGCGCTTGGTTTTCATCGAACGATGAATATGGGCTTGCAAAGAGTACGGCAAGACCAGGAAGCGATGGATTATGGATCAGTGGCCGCAGCCAGTGCAATTTCGCCCGAGTCTACGAGCGATTGAATAACATTTATCGCTTCTGCCTGCGCTTTTTCACCGTCCTCGACAGGAATGGCATCCTGAGCGGATAGATCCTCGAAAAGCTGCTCTGCCATTCGTTTCGGCAAATTGTTGGTGAAATAGTCGGTGACTTCTGCTGAAGTGGATGTTGTGGCTTGGCAGTGCTTAAGCGCTTTCAGCAGGTTTTCAGACCCAATACGCCGAGTTACGAGGGGAATATCTTTAGATGAAACACGGGCAGGAATAAGTTCAAATGTGAAGATCTCTTGCCTGATCTTCCGGCCGAATTCACTGTCAATTTCTGTCAGACCATCGATTATGCTTTGTCTTTGTTCCGAAGTCACTGTGCTGAGGAGGGCGCCGATGTTCTTGTTCACTGAACTTTCCTGCGTCTCCGCTATTTCAACAGGTCCATCGTGATTTTGCGCGTGACGCAGCACTGTGTTCTGTCGCTTGTTCTCGCGCGAGCGAGCTCCTAATTGTGAGAGTGCAAACGTAATCTGTCTGGCGTGAATGCCGTCTAGAGCATTTAGGATTTGGGCGGCGGCTTGAGTTGGCAAGGCTGACAATAAAATTGCCGCAACCTCGTCAGCTTCGCGATTGATCAATGCAATCTGTACCTGCATCGGCATATGCACAAGCGAATCGACCAAATCATGATCCAGAGCTTCTGCGTCGTTAGATGCTTTTCGCTGCATATGGTTTGGGGGCGTCCGCTCGAAAAACCTTGTTGATTTTTCATCGTCAATGCGTGCAGTAAAACCAACTCGATCCAAAGCGGCCAAGTATGCATCAACGACAGTTTTCAGTTCGTCCTTTTCGACAAGCGAAATATCTTCGATCGCAGCGAGGAGCTCACGCCGCGTGGAATCCGGCAGTGAATGGAGGGCAATATCATTGTTCTCGTCCAAGAACACCTGTGTCAGTATCGCAGCACCCCTGACGTATTGCTTCTTGTCGAGATTACTGGTCACCGCCTTACCCTTTTAAACTCTCCCCCTTCGATATCTCTGGAGTCTTAACAAGCAGCTTACAGCCGTATCGTTAGTGAAGTTGTTGGTCGCTACGACTAAGCCGCACCGAAAGCTCCCGCAGTGAAGTTATCATTTCATCGGGCATCTGTTCCAAAGCGTCTGTAATTTCGTGAATTCTCGACAGTAATTCCAAAAGTTCGTCACATTCCCCGTTTGTGAACTCTCGATCAGAGCGGGCAAAACCGCCGAGTGAATGATTATCTGAACCATGAACGGATGCCACCACACCGTAGTGCAGTCCGTGGCTCGCAGCTCGTTTCAACGTATTTTTGTTGTCGTGATCTTCAGAAAATTCGGACCAACGTTTCCATCCTGTTGAAGACACGGCCCAAATGACGGTTGGGTCAAAAACAAGGAGACCTTCTCGTGCGTATTCCTCTGCCCACGATCTGGCGTAGGTTTGTATCAGGAACCGAGGTGAATGAAGCGATATATTGAGTCCAAGTGCGTAACCTTCGGGACACAGGATGCTCAGCCTCTCCATTATTGTATGGATTACAGTTTTTGTTGACATAAGCTCCGTCAAACTCCCTCGCAGGTTGAGAAGCTAGTCAAATTTACTAATGTTTTACAATAAGGCTTTTTTCGACTTAGTGTTGTCTTTAGGTTAGGTCAGGATCGCATAGGGCGAAAGACAGCGAACAGGTTTCATGATTACGGCGACTGCATCAAAACGGTTTCATCTGCTGGCGCCAGCAGGGTATCACATTGCTCTACGGGTCGGGTTTGCTTTCCCCTTGGAAGACGTGAACAAGCTCCCGGAGCAGTGGGTGCAGCACTATATGACGAACCGTTTCGTGCTGACTGATCCCGTCTTGCGTTGGAATTATGCGAATACCGGCACGATAAGGTGGTCAGAGATAGATAGCGTCGATGACGAGAACAACGTCATTGATCAAGCTGCACTATTTGGAATGCGCTTTGGAGCTGCTGTCTCCGTCGCGGATGGAGGTAATAGTGCCCAAAGGTCTTTTGGAATGTTTTCAAGACCCGACAGGGAGTTTACGCGCGATGAATTGGCACTTCTGTTTGAGGGCGTGAGCCAACTACACGATCAGATGGCCCCCCCACAGAATTTGACCTGTGCCGAGTTGGAGGCCGTGCGGATGTTGCGTGACGGGTTGCGTCTGAAGCAAATTGCTTTCGAATTGGAGATTTCCGAAGGTGCTGTAAAACAACGCCTCAAGAATGCTAAGGGAAAGCTCGGCGCAACAACCAGTGTTCAGGCTGCCTCCTTGGCTGAGAATTATGGATTAATCTAGCCGAGTAAAGAATTTGGCTCTTTGCTCGGCTTTTGATCGGAGTGTTATGCTCCGAACACTCTCGAAAATATCGTCTCGACGTGTTTGGTATGGTAACCAAGATCAAACTTTTCGTTGATTTCTTCGGCGCTCAGAGCTTGGGTGACGTCAGGATCGGCAAGTAATTGTTCGCGAAAATCCGCCCCTTCTTCCCACACCTTCATCGCGTTTCTTTGTACAAGACGATAGGCATCTTCACGGCTGACGCCCGCCTGAGTGAGAGCGAGCAGAACGCGCTGTGACATCACAAGACCTTTGAATTTGTTCATGTTGGCCAGCATCGTTTCTGGGTAAATTACCAAGTTTTCAACGACTCCTGCCAAACGGTTGAGCGCAAAATCCAACGTCACAGTCGCGTCCGGCGCTATGCCCCTTTCGACGGACGAATGCGAGATATCTCTCTCATGCCAGAGAGCTACATTTTCCATGGCTGGTATGACTGTCATCCGCACGAGCCGGGAGAGGCCCGTGAGGTTTTCGGTCAGAACTGGGTTTCTCTTATGCGGCATCGCTGAAGAACCTTTTTGCCCTTTGGAGAAGAACTCCTCGGCCTCAAGTACTTCAGTTCGTTGCATATGGCGGATTTCGATTGCGACATTCTCAATTGATGACGCAATCACGCCGAGTGTTGCGAAAAACATCGCATGTCTGTCGCGCGGAATAACCTGTGTGGAAATTGGTTCCGGTTCCAGCCCTAGTTTACGACAGACGTGCTCTTCTACGAATGGATCAATATTGGCGAAAGTGCCAACCGCCCCTGAGATGGCACCAGTAGCGACTTCCTTCCGCGCATTTTGGAGACGGGCTTTATTTCGATCCATCTCAGCGTAGAAGCGCGCGAATGTGAGCCCCATCGTTGTTGGTTCGGCGTGAATTCCATGCGAGCGTCCGATACGCACGGTTTCCTTGTGTTCGAACGCGCGCTTCTTCAGCGCAGCAAGGAGCCGGTCCATATCGGCGAGCAGTATATCGGCTGCACGGACCAACTGAATGTTGAGCGTCGTATCCAGAACATCTGACGATGTCATCCCTTGGTGGACAAAGCGGGCTTCTTCGTTGCCAATGATTTCTGCCAGATGGGTAAGGAATGCGATCACATCGTGTTTGGTAACAGCTTCGATTTCATCAATCCGCTCAACGTCGAAAGTTGTACTCTGAGCAGTCCATACAGCTTTTGCGTTTGCTTCAGGGATCACTCCTAGCTGAGCCTGTGCATCGCAGGCATGTGCTTCGATCTCGTACCATATTCTGAACTTCGTAGCGGGTTCCCAGATTTGCGTCATTTCAGAGCGAGCGTAGCGCGGTATCATCAGAATACTTTCTTTTTTCGAGTGGTATGGCTTGGCTTAGCTTGGCTATACGCGGCAGAAAAAAAAGGGACAAGCGTTGTGCCGGATTTTCCGTTGATATAGAGATCTCGGTCGAAGGCTTTTCTGCGATTAAGAGCGAACTCGTGCACCTCTTTGGACAACATGACTTTGTCGGCGACTGGCGCATTGAGCGCCGGATACACGACAGGATGCTTAATCATGAGGTACGCTTCACTGGTCTTGCTCGCTTCACTGACCAAGGGTTCAATACATTGGGTTACGTCGAAACTGGCGAGCTTTTCATACCCGATCAGAAGTCAATCACCGCGACTCGTGAATATCGCTGGAGCTTTGTTGAAGGAGAAGTTTTTGTCTCCTATTCCGACGGTTCGCCATTTCATTCTTTTCACCCGAGCTCCGAGAGTTGGGGGGCGAGGCATCTCTGTGGGCCTGATGTCTATGACGTCAAATATGACTTTCGTAAATGGAGGAAATGGACAATGACATGGGAGGTCAAAGGTCCACGAAAGGATTATCGGTCGATTTCCGTATTCGACGCGCATAGTTGATTGCGCAACCAGACTTGCCTCCGCGATGTTTGTGAGGCAAGAAAACGGAAACATATCAGAAAGGGAGCGTCCAATGACCCTCGCACTTAACGAAAAAGTCCTCATCGATGTTTTAGGCCCGTCTCAAGGTGTTGGACTTCGCGTCAAACAAGTAGCTTTGATCGTTGTGGGTATTCTGGCGCTCGCGATTGCGGCCAAAATCAAGGTGCCGATGTGGCCTGTACCGATCACGATGGGAACTTTCGCGGTTTTAACGCTTGGGGTCGCTTACGGGCCTCGCCTTGGGCTTGTAACGGTGGCGGCATACCTTTTGGTGGGCGCTCTTGGTTTTGACGTTTTTGCAAGTTCATCGGCAGAGGCCAGTGGCCTTGCATACATGATGGGAGGCACAGGTGGCTATTTGGTCGGTTATGCCCTAGCGACAGTTGCACTGGGTATGGCGGCTAGAAATGGCTGGGACCGTACTTTCTCGGGCACCGCGTTGAGCCTAGTTGGTGCTAATGCCCTCATTTACCTCCCTGGCCTTGCATGGCTTGCGGTTTTGTACAGCGAGGCGTCTTTTGGTCAGATCTTGTCTTGGGGTCTCACTCCTTTCTTGATCGGCGACGCGTTGAAAATTGGGCTAGCCGCACTTCTTATCCCCGGCATTTGGAAGTTGGTAGGCCACGCCAGAGGCTAACTAGAAAGATATAATTATATTGAAGGCGCAAGCATTTGCTTGCGCCTCTTTATTTTGGGGGCACCGATGAAAACTTTGGTCGTATGTTCTGGTGGTTTGGACTCCGTTTGTCTGGCGCACCTCATTGCTGAAAACTTCGAACTTTCGGGGATTATTTCGTTCGATTACGGACAAAGGCATAGCAAAGAACTGGAATTCGCGGCTGCTACGGCAGATCGACTCGGGTGCTCGTTTGATCGTGTTGATTTCAACGGTTTGGGGGCGCTGCTGTCGGGGTCCGCCCTGACCGGCGATTTGGAGGTACCTGACGGCCGTTATGAACAAGACAACATGCAGGCAACCGTAGTACCTAATCGCAACGCGATCATGCTGACAGTAGCCTTTGGCGCTGCATCGGCGCGAGGGCTTGATGCCGTCGCTATTGCCGTGCACGGCGGTGACCATTTCATCTACCCAGACTGCCGCCCCGCGTTTTTGTCAAGTTTTCAGATGATGCAGAATGAGGCGTTAGGAGAGTGTTCCTCGGTAAAGCTGTATGCTCCATTTGCTGAGCAAAGTAAGGCGGATATTGTCTTGCAAGGACACCAATTTGGGGTTCCCTTCGATCGCACTTGGTCTTGCTACAAAGGGCTAGAAAGGCATTGCGGCCGGTGCGGAACCTGCATTGAGCGACGGGAAGCCTTCCATATCGCACAGGTCGTCGATCCAACCGAATATCTGACCTGACTTCTGGCGTTCAGTTTCCAAAGAGAGCGCTGAGCGTACCGACTAGTTCTGTGTCAAACCATCGTCGAACATTGAAGCTTCTTCCGCAGCGCGTCTGATCGCATTGGACTTGTGAACTGTTTCCATAAATTCTGCTTCGGGATCACTGTCGAAAACAACGCCCCCACCAGCTTGGATGTACAGATTGCCATCTTTTAGAACAGCGGTGCGAAGGGCGATACACATATCCATATCGCCGTTTGCAGAGAAATAACCGACACCGCCTCCATAAACGCCGCGCTTCTCCGGCTCGAGCTCGTCTATTATTTCCATCGCGCGCACTTTCGGTGCTCCGGAGACTGTACCAGCAGGCATTCCCGCAAAAAACGCTGAGAGAGCATCGTGCTCTGGAGCAAGCTTGCCGACGACGTTTGAGACGATATGCATTACATGGCTGTATCGTTCGATTACAAATTCTTCGGTCGGCTTGACTGTCCCAATCTCCGCTACCCGGCCGACATCATTCCGGCCCAGATCCAGAAGCATGAGGTGTTCCGCGAGTTCTTTATTGTCAGCAAGTAATTCTCGCTCGTTTTCGAGGTCTTCTTGTGGGGTCTTTCCACGGGGGCGGGTGCCGGCAATTGGGCGAATGGTTATCTCGTCTCCGAAAACCCGTACCAGAATCTCGGGGCTGGCGCCGATAACCTGAAAGTCACCAAAATTGAAATAGAACATAAAGGGTGACGGATTGGTTCGTCTGAGTGACCGGTAAAGCGAGAAGGGTGGGGATTGAAAGTCTTGTGTCCACCTTTGTGCGGGCACGACCTGAAATATATCTCCTGCTCGAATATAGTCTTTCGCACGTTCGACTGCGGCGATGTATTCGTCTTTCGCAAAATTCGAAGTGGTGAGCGAACTGTCGCTCGTTTTCTTCAGTTCGCGGCCGGAGGAAGGAAGCGGTTTCTCAAGTGATTTTTGCGCCTCTTTCACTCTTTGGCATGCTTCCTCATATGCGATGTCGGCATCAGCCTCTTGGCTCGCCCAGACGGGTGCCACAACGATTACGTCACCCTTTACGCCATCGACTACTGCGATGATCGAAGGGCGAAGAAATATTCCGTCTGGAACTCCGATAGGGTCAGGATTTGCACTGGGGATATTTTCTACCAAGCGAATAGTGTCGTATCCGAGATATCCAAAAAGACCGGCAGACGCTGCTGGGAGGTCGTCGGGTAGCGTCATGCTGCATTCGGCAAGCAATTTTCTGAATGCTTCCAGAGGATGGTCGTCTTCGGCTAGGAAGTCTTCCAAATCTTTCTGTGCATTACGATTAATCTCAGAAGTTGTCCCATTGCACCGCCATATTAAATCAGGGTTCGTCCCGATGATTGAATATCGGCCGCGCACTTCTCCCCCTGTTACACTTTCGAGCATGAAAGCATTCTGTCCAGCGGCAGAAAGCTTCAACATGATCGAGACCGGCGTGTCCAAATCTGCCGCAAGGCGCGTGAATACGACCTGATTTTGGCCCCCAGAGTAGGCAGTGGCGAATTCGTCAAATGATGGCTGAAGTGACATTGGCGACCTACTGGAAATTGGCGTGAACGGCACGAACAGCGGCTTCATCAATTCGGATATCAGCCTCTCTTCTAAGCGCGGAGGTCGTGCGCTCGAAAAGATCTTGCGCAACCGAATTCGCTTGTCGGTCTGCCAAAGTGCGGGCCAATGTCTGTACGTCTGGGTCTTCAAGGTCCGGAGCAGCAACCCCGTCGACCCGTACAATTATGTGACTGTCGCCAGCGTTGATGACAAATGCTTCACCTAATTCAGCGGCGAATACCTCAGTGACAAACTCAGGGGGTGTTCCGGGAACAAAGCTTCGTCTTGTGAGATCGGCTTCTTGGTTTGCATTCAGACCGAAGCTTTCGAAGTTGGAGAGAGGCAGTATTTGTTCTACCAGTTCCGACGCCTTCTTGGCGATGGCACTTTGCAATTCCGCTACGACCCATTTCTCCGATATTTCTTCTTGAATCTCGTCAAAATTTTTCATTTTGGGCGCAATCACCTGATCTACTCTCAGAAGAAAAATTCCGCCATCTGACAGGTCTTCGATGTCGGGGTAATCACCAGGTTCGGTCGTTTCGGCAACGGTGCGGAAACTATCATATTTTGCAGGACCGTCGGTGCTTCCTTCGCTCCACACGAGTGTCCCGATTTCCATCGGAGTGCGCTCGGAGATATCTTCAAGTTTTGCACCACCAGCGAGGAGGTCCAAGATTGCTTCTCGCTCTTGATCGATAAGCCGCACCGCGCGCGACATGGCTATCTCGCTTTCTAATTGTTCTGCGACTTCCTCAAGAGACTGACTCTGGGCGTCGATGATTGCATTGACTCTGAATATGGCGCTGCCGAGGTCAGTTTCGATCGGTGGAGTAATGCCCTGAAGGTCGGTGGCAAATACAACTTCTCCTGCAGCGCCAAGATCACCCTGAGTAATATCCCCTAGGTCAATGTCTGACAGTGAGAGGCCTCTCTCCATGACAAGTTCTTCGAAAGTGAGATCATCAGAAGTCAAACGCTCAAAAGCGGTGTTTGCCTCTTCCATATCGAAAAAGACTAGCCGTTCGACAATTCTTTTTTCTGGTTGGTTAAATTCGTCAAACCGTTCCTGATAGAGCGCTGCGACGCTTTGAGCGTCGACATCAAGACTGCTCTGCAGCATATCAGGCGTTAGAATCGCGTAAGTTATTTCGCGCGCCTCTGGGGCCATAAACTGATCAGGGTTCTCATCATAGAAGGTCTGCAGATCCGTTCCGCTAGGTTGGGCAGGGGGCTCATCCAAAGAGCCCGCATCTAGTTCGGCCCAAGTGACAGTTCTGCGTTCCCCCGCAAATTCGATCAACAGTGAGCGATAGGTTTCCGACGTGGGTACGTTCGCCAGCAAGGCTGCCTGAAGAATTGTCCGTGAGATTTCATCCCTCAGCGAGGTTTCGAAGCTTTCTTCGCTCTCACCCATGCGGTCTAAGGCATCACGATAAGTTTCGCGACTGAAGTTCCCGCTCAGGTCTTGGAAGCCAGCGATGGTGAGGATCTGATCGCGAACATTTTGATCCCCGACGGAGAGGCCGAACTTGTTGTTTTGGTCATCCAGTACGCGCTCAAGTATCAGCTGATCCAAGACAAGCCTGTCCAAACCAAACTGTTGCGCTTGGACGAAGCTAATCGAGCTACCGGCTTGGGCCTCAAATGCGCGAAGTTGGCTAGAAAGTTCGCGTGCATAACGATTTATGGAGATTTCTTGGCCGGCAACGGTTCCGACCGATCTGACATTTCCTGTCAGTCCCGTTGCGCCGAAGCCAACCAAACCGAAGAAGAGCAATCCCATTATGATCCAAAGAAAAATCTTTCCGCCTGTCTTCTTTGCCATCTTGATGCCTTGCTCTTTCTTAATGTTGATCGGCCTACATCACCGCAGCACTTGAATATGCGGCCCCGACGTTAATCGCAAGCGCCGCAACGGTGTTTTGCAGCCCCGAAAAGGCTACGAGAAAATCAGAAAATCTCTGTGCTACCGAAGTTGTCGCGAGTATTATTGGTCAGTCGTTGCCGCGATATGGCTCAACGTATTGTAAGGCCATATCCCAAGGGAAGAAGATCCATGTGTCCTGACTTACGCCCGTAATGAATGTATCAACCATCGGTTCACCCTTGGGTTTTGCATAGACGGTCGCAAAGTGAGCTTTGGGATAAAGTTGGCGGACAAGCTCCAACGTCTTGCCGGTATCCACAAGGTCATCGACAATCAGGATACCTTCGCCATCACCCATCATGTCTTTGTCAGGTGATTTCAGTACCTCGGCCTTTGTCTGGTTCTGGTAGTCGTAACTTTTTACGCTGATCGTATCAACGGTTCGAATTCCCAGTTCTCGGCTGACGATCATCGCCGGTGCCATACCACCACGGGTGATTGCCACAACGGCCTTCCATTCACCGTTGTTCGGGCCTCGTCCATCAAGACGCCAAGCAAGCGCACGGCTGTCTCTATGAATTTGATCCCAACTTACATGAAAGCCCTTTTCATGAGGGAGACGGTCAGCCATTGAAACCTCCAGCTAGCTAGATACGAGCCGAATGCTCAATATCGCGAGGACACCCGCAAACACTCGGTCAAATGTTGTTTTCATTTTTAGGTAAATCCGTTGAGCGCGGGGGAGCGAGAAGACCCGTGCAACAATGATATACCATCCTGTTTCATTGATGAATACAGCCGAGACAATCGCCGCCAGCCAAGGTAATGGTGCGTCGGTCGGAACGAGGCCCGCAAACACTGCTCCAAAGAAAACCGCCGGTTTTGGGTTTGTCGCAAAGACCCAAAATCCTAGCCGGAATGCTTCAAATTTCGTTCTGCTCGCGCGTGAGATTCTCTGCATTTCGACTGGTTCGGTCGCCGAAAACCACATGCGAATGGCCAGATAGAAAAGAAATCCGGCACCAGTGATTTTCAAAGCGTGGTGAATCCCAGGGACCAATTCAAAAATAAGTGAAATGCCTGCTAACGCGACCGTGGCCCAGAGCAGCGCGCCCAAACCGAACCCTACAGCGAGGGCGACACCGTATTGGAAACCTTGTGTCGCCGCGGAGCGAGCGGAGACAACAAAAGATGGCCCGGGGCTTATTGCAGCCGCCAGATGGATGAGTACGATTGCCCAGAACGCTGCGAGCGACACCAGAGAACTACTTGTTCATGTCAGGCGCATCGACGGCCTTCATCCCGACGACGTGATAGCCTGCGTCGACGTGATGGGTTTCGCCAGTAACGCCGGATGAGAGATCCGAGAGCAGATAGAGTGCGGATTTCCCCACCTCCTCAATTGAAACGTTCTTTCGAAGGGGCGAATTATACTCGTTCCATTTGAGGATATAGCGGAAATCCCCGATTCCGGATGCAGCCAAAGTTTTGATCGGCCCCGCCGAAATGGCGTTCACGCGAATACCATCCTTTCCGAGATCTTCTGCTAAATACCGGACAGATGCTTCTAAAGCAGCTTTTGCGACCCCCATCACATTGTAATGAGGCATGACCCGTTCGGCGCCGTAGTAAGTCAGTGTTACGCAAGACCCTCCGTCTGTCATAAGCCGCTCTGCCCGCTTTACAACGGCGGTAAATGAATAGACGGAAATGTCCATCGAAGTGAGAAAGTTCTGGCGACTGGTGTCGACGTAACGGCCGCGAAGCTCATTCTTATCCGAAAACCCAATAGCATGGACGACGAAATCTAGACGCCCCCAGACTTTTTCCAGCCCTTCGAAGAGGGCGTCGATGCTTTCCATGTCAGCCACATCACATGGCAGCACGAGATCAGAACCAACGCTGCTGGCCAGAGGTTCCACACGTTTCTTCAACGCTTCGCCTTGATAGGAGAACGCAAGTTCAGCACCAGCATCTGCGCAGGCTTTCGCAATACCCCATGCGATTGACTTGTCATTCGCTAGCCCCATTATTAGGCCACGTTTTCCGTGCATCAGACCTGCTGACATTGATGTCCCCTTTGCCGTGTTGGCGATATTTCGTTCCGGTTTAGGCGATTGACAGAAATGCATCAAGTCCAAGAGGCTATCGGGATTTTGGTGCTTTTGTTTGGAGACACAGAATTGGCTGACAGAACAGGTATATTTTCGGGCGACGACCCTTTCGAGATTTCTCGAAATTGGCTCTCGGAAGCAGAAAAATCCGAACTAAACGACCCGAATGCGATGGCGCTTGCCAGCGTTGATCGAGACGATTTGCCAAATGTACGAATGGTGCTCCTAAAAGTTATCACCGATGAAGCTTTCGTCTTCTATACCAACTACGGCAGTCAAAAAGCCCAAGAGCTTGATGCAAACGGGAAAGCCGCCTTGGTGTTGCACTGGAAGAGCATGCGTCGACAGTTGCGGGTAAGGGGAGTGGTGACGAAAGAGGATGGTCCTGCTGCTGACGAGTATTTTAGATCGCGCTCGCTCAAAAGCCGGCTCGGCGCTTGGGCATCGCGGCAATCCGAGCCACTTAAGTCGCGGTCGAGTCTGATTGCTGAGGTTGCAAAAATTTCCACTCAGAAAGGCCTCAACCCTGAGCGACCTCCCTTTTGGGGGGGGTACAAGATTATTCCTCTTGAGTTTGAATTCTGGGCAGATGGTGAGTTTCGGCTTCACGATCGCTTCCGGTGGAAGAGATCAGATCCGTCGGAAAATTGGGAGATCTGTCGTTTGAATCCCTAGTGTCGATACCTGAAATTCTTTTTTTGATGGGAATTACCTTGCAATTTCTGGCGCGGACGTTTTTTTCTGTGTCTGTAGAGCAGGTCCATGCTGCTCAGAGGGACAGTTATGACAACCGAAAATCAATCGGATGCGGCTCGCATCGAGGGTACGGTTAAGTGGTTTGATCCTGGTAAAGGATTTGGGTTTGTAATTGCGGATGACTCATCAGAGGACATCCTTCTTCACGCGAATGTTCTGCGCAACTTTGGCCAGAGCTCTGTTTGCGATGGGGCTGCTATCGTTTTGGTAGCAAAGTTTACCGAGAGGGGAATGCAGGCGACCGAAATACTCGATATCAAACGTCCTCCTGAGCAGGATGGCTCCTCTGGTATCGATGATTTGGCTCAATTGTCGGAAGACGTTTATCGAGATACGCAACTTCAGCCAGCGCGTGTGAAGTGGTTTGATAAAACCAAAGGTTTTGGTTTTGGCAATGTCTTCGGCAATCAAGAGGATATCTTCATTCATATTGAAGTATTGCGCAGATCTGGGCTGGCTGATTTGCAGCCGGGTGAAGCCGTCGCAATGAGGGTTATCGATGGCAACCGCGGCAAAATGGCTATTGAGGTTCTAGGGTGGGAATTCGCATCCATCGGATAATCGCTGCGACTGCGATCTACGGGTTCGTTGTAGCGCAAGCTGCTGCAAAGGATGCGCGCACTTGCGATTTGGAGACTGTCGTTGTTCGCTCACAGGCAGGTGAAACCGCATATACCGTTCGTCTGGCTGATACCCCCGAGACCCGTGCCCGGGGTTTGATGTATGTGCAGAATATGCCTGCAAATGAAGGTATGCTCTTTGTATACTCCGAGCCGCAAACGGCGCGGTTCTGGATGAAGAACACCTACATCCCGTTGGATATGGTTTTTGCTGGGCGTGACGGAACTGTTCGGCACATTCACGAAAAAGCAGTGCCGCATGATGAAACAGTAATTGACGGTGGAACTGACGTCCTCGGGGTGCTTGAGCTCAACGCCGGAGAAGTTGAAAAGTTGCAGTTGGCGCCCGGGGATTTATTGCTTCACCCTGCGTTCACTTCAAATTACTCGGAAGATTGCGATTAAGTCTTTTCAATTCTGGCGCTGGCCCTTAAGGAAGCCTCGTCGGGGCGTAGCGCAGCCTGGTAGCGCGACGGTTTTGGGTACCGTAGGTCGGAGGTTCGAATCCTCTCGCCCCGACCATCACCCCCTCCCTCATCTGAAATAGCAAAAAATTGGCGGTTATCGGTTGCTGACATCGCACAGCTTGCACGTTTGCCGTGTGTTCATGGATTGCACTGAATCAACGGCCATCGATTTTTGCTGGTTTTTGTTGGGGTCAAGATTTTTTTCCCAAATATAGACCAAAAAACCCGTTGACCCACTATACCTAGTTGGGCGATGTTGTGCGGGCCGATCGAAAGTCTACAATATTTGGTATCACGACGGCGCAGGGGCGAATCCCGTTTTGTTGTCGAGCGCGAGTTTTGCGTTCGTCACTCGTGCATGAGTACGGGCGGTTCTTCCTGCGTGGGTCAAAGGTATCGGCGCTGTTTAGGCCCAACTGGGTCTGTGAGTTGGGAAGCCAATAAAGAGGCGAATCGAGATGAAAATTGAACGTATCTTCACAAAGTCCGGGCAGGATGCATACGCGGACATCGAGTTCCGAACTGTATCGTCAGAGATTCGCAATCCAGATGGTACGATCGTCTTCAAATTAGACGAATGCGAAGTCCCGCAAAAATGGAGCCAAGTGGCGTCTGATGTCATTGCTCAAAAGTATTTTCGGAAGGCCGGCGTCCCAACAGCTGTCAAGAAAGTCAAAGAAAAGGGCGTTCCGGAGTTTCTATGGCGATCGGTTCCGGCTGAAGGCGCAGAGCTCTGCGGAGAAACTTCGGCGAAGCAGGTTTTTGATCGCTTGGCGGGCGCTTGGGCCTATTGGGGCTGGAAGGGCGGCTATTTCTCTTCAGAAGAAGACGCGCGCGCCTATTTTGACGAAATGCGCTTCATGCTTGCTACGCAACGCGCGGCACCTAACAGCCCGCAGTGGTTCAACACGGGTCTGCATTGGGCATATGGCATAGATGGTCCGGCACAAGGTCACCATTATGTTGACTACAAAACCGGCAAACTCGTTAAGTCCAATAGTGCGTATGAGCATCCGCAGCCGCATGCATGTTTCATCCAGTCGGTCGCTGACGATTTGGTCAATGACGGCGGCATTATGGATCTCTGGGTGCGCGAGGCGCGTTTGTTTAAGTACGGGTCGGGAACCGGAACAAACTTTTCGAGCTTGCGCGGTGAAGGAGAAAACCTCTCCGGTGGAGGCAAATCCTCTGGCCTGATGGGTTTCCTTAAGATCGGTGACCGCGCTGCTGGCGCTATCAAGTCTGGTGGTACGACCCGCCGTGCGGCGAAAATGGTCATCGTTGATGCTGATCACCCCGATATTGAAGATTTCATCAACTGGAAGGTTATCGAAGAGCAAAAAGTGGCATCGATTGTCGCCGGTTCAAAGATGCACGAGCTACGGCTGAACGGTATCTTCTCTGCGATCAAAAGCTGGGATGGCACTCTTGAGCATGCCGCTGACCCAAACACGAATGCCAACTTGAAAGAGGCAATTCGCGAGGCAAAGCGTGTCGCAATCCCCGAAACATACATCAAGCGGGTACTTGACTATGCTAAGCAGGGCTATTCGAGCATTGAGTTCCCGACATATGACACAGACTGGGACTCCGAAGCTTACAACTCTGTTTCTGGCCAAAACTCCAATAACTCTATCCGAGTAACCGATTCTTTCTTGCAAGCGGTGCGCGATGATGCGGATTGGGAGTTGGTTAATCGCCGCGACGGCACAGTATCTAAGACGATCAAAGCGCGTGACCTTTGGGAACAGGTCGGTCACGCAGCTTGGGCCTGCGCGGATCCAGGTATCCAGTACCATGATACCGTGAACTCTTGGCACACCTGCCCAGAAGACGGTGAGATTCGCGGCTCCAACCCTTGCTCGGAGTACATGTTCCTCGACGATACTGCATGTAACCTTGCCTCGATGAATCTTCTTGCGTTCCACAAGGACGGTGAGTTCGCCGTTGACGACTATATGCACGCGACGCGGCTGTGGACGTTGACCCTCGAGATTTCGGTCATGATGGCTCAATTTCCATCGAAGGAAATTGCGCAGCGTTCATATGATTTCCGAACTCTCGGATTGGGTTATGCCAACATTGGCGGGCTCTTAATGAACATGGGACTCGGCTACGACAGTAATGAAGGTCGTGCGCTGGCCGGCGCGCTCACTGCGATCATGACTGGTGTGTCTTATGCAACATCGGCCGAGATTGCTGGCGAGCTGTCGCCGTTTGCAGGGTACGAGCGCAACAAGGAGCACATGTTGCGCGTGATCAGAAACCACAGGAATGCCGCATACGGCAAAACAAGTGGATACGAAGCGCTCGCTGTGAAGCCCGTGCCGCTGGATCAAAAGAACTGCCCTGATGCGCGTCTCGTCCAGATCGCGAAAGAAAGCTGGGACGAAGCCCTTCGTCTTGGTGAAAAGAACGGCTTCAGAAATGCCCAAGCCACAGTGATTGCGCCAACGGGTACCATTGGCTTGGTCATGGATTGTGATACCACGGGCATCGAACCTGATTTCGCCCTTGTGAAGTTCAAAAAACTTGCTGGCGGTGGGTACTTCAAGATTATCAACCGCTCCGTTCCTGCGGCGCTTGAGAAACTTGGATATCGCTCTTCCGAGATCGAAGAGATTGTCGCTTACGCCGTCGGCCATGGCAGCATCGGACAGGCACCCAGCATCAACCATACAGCGCTTCTAGGGCATGGTTTTGGGCAACGCGAACTGGACAAAGTCGAAGCGGCGCTAAAGTCGGCTTTTGATATCCGATTTGTGTTCAATCAATGGACACTAGGGGAGGATTTCTGCACCAAAACCTTGGGCATTCCGGCTGAAAAGCTTAATGATCCCACGTTCGATTTGCTTCGTCATCTTGGTTTCTCGAAGGCGGAAATCGACGCCGCCAACGATCATGTCTGCGGGACGATGACCCTTGAGGGCGCGCCGCATCTTGATCCGGAACATTACCACGTTTTCGATTGCGCAAATCCCTGCGGCAAACGCGGCAAGCGGTTCCTGAGTGTCGATAGTCATATCACCATGATGGCCGCCGCGCAGTCGTTCATCTCAGGCGCGATCTCCAAGACGATCAACATGCCCAATGACGCAACGATCGAGGACTGCCAGAAGGCCTATGAACTGTCATGGTCGCTGGGTGTTAAGGCTAATGCCCTGTATCGCGACGGATCGAAATTGAGCCAGCCTCTCGCAGCGGCTTTGGTCGAAGATGACGAGGAAGCGGCTGAAATCCTTGCATCGGGCTCGACGACTGCGAAGGCTGCCACATTGGCTGAAAAAGTTGTTGAGAAGATCATAGTCAAAGAGATCGTGCGTGCTCATCGGGAAAAACTTCCAGAACGTCGCAAAGGCTATACTCAAAAAGCCATTGTTGGGGGGCACAAGGTCTACCTCCGTACGGGTGAATATGGTGACGGATCGCTGGGCGAAATCTTTATCGATATGCACAAAGAGGGTGCCGGCTTCCGGGCGATGATGAATAACTTTGCCATCGCGGTGTCCGTCGGTCTTCAATACGGCGTTCCGTTGGAAGAATTTGTTGATGCCTTCACATTCACAAAATTCGAGCCTGCAGGCATGGTTCAAGGCAACGACTCGATCAAGAATGCGACTTCAATTCTTGACTATATTTTCCGTGAACTTGCCGTGTCTTATCTTGACCGCACCGACCTGGCACATGTGAAACCTGAGGGCGCGACCTTTGACGATATCGGCCGTGGCGAGGAAGAAGGTGTGTCCAACGTATCGGCACCGAGTGAGAATGCAGCATCGCGTTCACTCGAGGTACTGAAGCAGATTTCATCGACTGGCTATCTGCGAAAGCGCCTACCTCAAGAGTTGATGGTTTTACAAGGGAGCGTTGCAGCCGTTGAAACGGATCTTGGCGCCGCCGAAGTGGCTGCCAGCACAGTCGTTTCGACATCCACTGCGACGCTCGAGATGTCCGCAAGGGACAAGGCGAAGATGCAGGGATACGAAGGTGATCCGTGTGGAGACTGTGGAAACTACACATTGGTCCGCAACGGAACGTGTATGAAGTGCAACACCTGTGGTTCCACCTCGGGATGTAGCTAAAGGTCAGGTGCGGGTGCGCCCGCACCGCCGACGTTCAGGCCGCAGGCAGAAACACCGAGCGGTACATATAAGTGAGCCTGAACGGCGAAACTGAGGCGGCTTCTGCCGCCTCATTTTTATTGCGACGGCGTGAACCGAGCGCCATCAATTTCGGTTATTTTCTTCTTGAATTCATACGGTAGCGGCATTTTTTCATTGGTCGCCGGATCGAGCAGCACGACCACCCCGAGGTAGACCGTGCAACAACGGCCGTTGCTCCATATTTCATTTTGTATGGTGAACGACGTTCTTCTGTAGGCGATGGTTCGGCAGGTCACGACATACTCTTCGCCATGCTTCATCTCTTTGAGGTAATCTGTCTCACCCCTCCGAATGACCAGTAGCGGTTCCGTGCCGTCGAGCCGGTAATTCGAAAGGCCCCAGGCAGTGAAATACTGCACCCGAGCCGTTTCGAACCAGATCTGATAGGCAACATTGTTTACATGATTGAGTGGATCCAGTTCTGCGAACCTAACCTTGTCAGCAAATGCAAAAGGTGCCGGACGGCTTACGCCGAGTAACAATTGATCCTCTTCTGTTAGTTGGGTGAGAAATTGTTTGGTCATTTGCGTTCCGTTTATAGGGTCGATCCCTAAAATTAAGGTTCTTACAGCGGCAGTATGATCGAAAAAAAAGGGAGGCACCTGAACGCCCCCCTTCGATTGTTGATCATATTGGAAAGCGCTTACTTGAGGATCGAACGTCCGGCAAACTCTGCGCTGGTTCCGAGCATCTCTTCGATCCGAATGAGTTGGTTATATTTTGCGAGGCGATCCGAACGAGAAAGCGAACCTGTTTTGATCTGACCGCAATTAGTCGCTACGGCAAGGTCCGCGATCGTGGCATCCTCGGTTTCACCGGAGCGATGCGACATCACACAAGTGTATTTCGCACGATGGGCCAAATCGACGGCTTTAAGAGTTTCCGTTAAGGTGCCGATTTGATTTACTTTTACGAGTAGGGAGTTCCCAACTCCCTTACTAATTCCGTCTGCTAGGCGAACTGGGTTGGTTACAAACAGATCATCACCTACAAGCTGGATTTTGTCACCAAGCCGTTCCGTCAGAAGTTTCCAGCCATCCCAATCATCTTCTGAGCAGCCGTCTTCGATTGAAATGATAGGATAGGCGTTGCAAAGGCTCTCGAGGAAATCAACGTTCTCTTCCGGTGAGAGGCTGAGACCTTCGCCAGTCATCTCGTATACGCCGCCTTTGAAATATTCGGTCGATGCACAATCCAAAGCAAGGCAGATGTCGTCGCCTGGCTTGTAACCTGATTTTTCGATCGCCTTGAGAACAAAATCCAATGCATCACGCGTTGAGGCGAGCGCTGGTGCGAAGCCGCCTTCATCTCCGATACCCGTGGAGAAGCCGGCATTGGAGAGCTCTTTCTTAAGGGTGTGGAATACTTCCGCACCCATGCGAACTGCATCACGAATATTTTCCGCTGCAATGGGCATTATCATGAATTCTTGGATGTCGATGGGATTGTCGGCGTGCTCTCCACCATTGATGATGTTCATCATAGGAACTGGGAGAACGCGCGCCGAGGTGCCGCCAACATATCTGTAGAGGGGCTGCGCAGTGAACTCTGCGGCTGCTTTTGCAATAGCCATCGAAACGCCAAGAATTGCGTTTGCTCCAAGGCGGCTCTTATTCGACGTGCCATCAAGCTCGATCATAACTTCGTCGATTTCCACTTGCTCGGTCGCATCATTGCCAAGCAGGGCCTCGGCAATTTCACCGTTTACAGCCAAGACTGCATCCAGCACACCTTTGCCGCCATAACGCGATTTATCGCCGTCGCGCTTTTCTACCGCTTCATATGCACCAGTCGATGCTCCAGAAGGGACGGCGGCGCGACCGAATGTGCCGTCTTCGAGTGTCACGTCAACCTCAACCGTCGGATTGCCTCGGCTGTCCAAAATTTCGCGGGCGTGAATGTCGATGATAGTACTCATGTCTACTCCTGGAGCGTTGTGTTAGCGGTAACTGCGCGCGTTATACGTTGGTTCGCGGCGGATGAGAAGGTCGTTGGCGGAGCTGCGCTTCGCGGATGATGGTATAGAAGCCAGAGCCGACAATAAGAGCCGCACCGAAAAGCATGATGCCGTCCAATTTTTCGCTGAATATCATCGTGCCAATCAGAAGCCCGAACACGATGCGTGTGTAGCGAAATGGAGCCACAAACGATATTTCTCCAATCCGCATCGCTGCGACGATGCAATAGAATGCGGGAAGCGAAACCGCGATTGCCGCGAGAATATATATAATGGTTTCCTTGTTGGGCATTACCGGAGGCGTTTGTTGCGCGACCATTAGCATGGCCCCGAATGGAACAAACGCTAGAAGTGTAAAAACCGACAGCTGCAATGACCCCACTTTAGATTTGATCCGTCGCGTCACCAAGTCACGGCCTGCTTGGAATATGACCCCTAGGATCACGAGCAAAGCGGCGTTGTCGAATGTTGTTTCCCAAGGCCTTAGGACGATCAGCACACCTAGGAGGCCAAGCAGAATCGCTGTCCAACGGCGTCTTCCCACGACTTCACCAAAAAAGAGTGCTGCGCCCAATGTAACCAAGACCGGATTTGCTTGGATAATTGTTGTCATTAAGGAGATCGGAACAAAGGCTAGAGCAACAACAAACCCCGTGCTCGAAATCAGCTCAAAAATGGTCCTTAGCAGTACTAGTCTGTCGCTCAGGCTGCGATCAATCGGCGCCTCGCCGCGACTAATTATCAGGATGCTAAATGCGGCAGCGCCACCCAAGCCAATAAAAATAAATATCTGCCCTGCCGATAACGTTTCTCGCATCAGCTTGATGAACATATCTTCGAGGGCGAAACTGGCCATTGAGATGACCATGAGTAGAGCGCCACGCAGATTGTCCATTGGTAAGTCCGGTTTTGGGATGTGGATCTGTTACCGGCGCTCGATGCAAAGGTAAAGGGATCACTCCTAGGATTTCTTTTTACGTCTACCGTAGAGTTCTAGGCGGTGACCGATCAGATCAAAACCAAGCTTTTGCGCTATTTTTTCCTGCAGGTGCTCAATCTCGGCATCAACGAACTCAATAACTTCTCCGGTTTCAATGTCTATTAAATGATCGTGATGCTCACGATCCGCGGTTTCATATCGAGCCCGGCCGTCCCCGAATTCGTGTTTGTCGAGTATTCCTGTCTCTTCGAAGAGCTTGACGGTGCGATACACAGTGGCAAGTGAGATTTTGGCGTCAATTGAGCTTGCGCGACGATAGAGTTCCTCGACGTCGGGATGATCCAAAGACTCTTCCAAGACCGAAGCAATGGTTCGGCGCTGGTCTGTCATGCGCAGACCCTTGTCTTCGCACCTCGATAGAATGGTCCCTGTCATTGTCTCACCCTACAACCTCAAATCTGCCGGAAAAGAGCAAACCTGCTTTATCGAAAAGGTTATGTTCAGTCCGCCAGAAAGACCACCGCGTGCCGTTTTTTCCCCGCTGAGAGTTTGAGTGACGATCGAATCTGATCGACAGTCAGCAACATGGCGGCATTTGAGATCAACTCATCATTCAGGCGCGCGCCGTTGTCGGCGATGAGACGCTTTGCCTCCTTGCCCGATGATGCAAGCCCAGATTTCACAAGCAACTGTACAATGGAAACACCATCGCCAACATCATTCGCTGCCAGTGTGAACGTTGGCAGTTCCTCGCCTACGCCGCCTTTTTCAAAAACCTCCTTAGCCGTTTTCATTGCTGCATGCGCAGCGTCGGCTCCATGAAGAAGGGTAGTCACTTCGTTGGCCAGAATGATCTTCGCTTCGTTGATTTCCGCGCCTTCCAAAGAACCCAGCCTGTTACACTCTTCGATGGGCAGTTCGGTGTAGAGCTTTAGGAATCTTTCGGTATCAGCGTCGGAGGTGTTCCTCCAGAATTGCCAGAATTCATACGGTGATTTCATAGATGCATTAAGCCAAACTGCACCATCTTGGGACTTGCCCATCTTTTTTCCGTCGGAGGTCGTCAACAGCGGTGATGTGAGGCCGTAGATTTCGTGATCAAGAACTCGGCGCGTAAGATCAATGCCGTTGACGATGTTACCCCACTGATCTGAGCCACCCATCTGGAGCAGGCACCCGTAACGGCGATTCAATTCAAGGAAATCATAGGCCTGTAGGATCATGTAATTGAATTCGAGGAAAGAAAGGGATTGCTCGCGGTCAATGCGCGACTTCACACTTTCAAACGATAGCATTCGATTAACGGAAAAGTGACGCCCAATATCGCGCAAGAAATCGAGATAGTTGAGCCCGTCGAGCCACTCAGCATTGTTGAGCAAGAGGGCGTCGGTTTCACCATTTCCAAAAGATATGTATGAATCGAAAACTTGCTTTATGCCGGCAATGTTACTGTCGATTTGTTCGGGGCCCAGCAGCGGCCGCTCATCGGCACGGAAAGACGGGTCTCCAACCTTAGTTGTTCCACCTCCCATCAGAACGATAGGTTTGTGACCGGTCTTTTGCAGCCATCTCAACATCATGATCTGAATGAGCGAACCAACATGAAGAGACTCAGCGGTCGCGTCAAAACCAATGTAGCCAGGGACTATTCCGCTAGACAATGCTTCGTCTAATGATTGGAAGTCCGTGCAGTCCGCAAGAAAGCCACGGCTGAGCATAACTTCCATAAAGTCTGATTTTGGTTTGTAGTTCATGGTAAATTCCACTCTTGCCGCCGGTGATACTCCGGAGCACTCTATAGAGGCGGAAAAAACAGAGGGAAAGTCACTGTTGAGCCGTTCGATGCAGAGAAGCCCTTTCGTTTCTGTCGGCGCGGTATGCGATCGAGAGAGAAAAGTAGTGCAGGGGATTTCGGTTCAGACTGATGGGCACGCAGTTTTCGCTATAGAGAATTTTGTAGAGATCAAGCTCGTTTCTGAGGTCGAGGGTGATCCAGTCGAGGTTGCATTTGCAAAGGTCGTTTCTTCTTTCGGAGGTGACCCTGCTTGTTTTGGCGTTGTTGGGCAAAACATCGCCGATACGCCAGAGATTCTGGCGGAACTCTCAGGAAAACCAATCCTACATGACTTTGACCAGAGCGATATTGATCTGGGCGGACAGGGTGGGGGTGCTTTCGATTTTCTGGCTTTTGCCCTCGCCAGTATGAACTCAAATCTGCCAGAAACCTTCGCTATCTTATTGGTCGGTGAAAGCCTGCGTTTGGTGATATGTGACTCGAGCGACAAGTCCATTCTGAAAGGAGGTTTGATTGCCTTCGACATTGGTGCTGGCTGGCGTGAGGGCGTATGGCAGGGGCCAACTGCGGAAATTTTCAAGATGAGAGAGCCGCCGAGACGTTACATCATCGAGAATGTGCGGAATCAGGCGCAGAAGGGGTGGGAGGATATCCTGAGAAATGAACTTGAAACCGCCTTTGAATTCGCTGGGTTGCGACCACAGAACGTTTTCGTTGCCGGGCCGGATGATCTGGTGTGCCGAGTCCTGTCCCTAATTGATTTGGCAACAACTGAGCGGCTCGGGTTGGTGCCGGCTAGTTACTCTGCTGCAGCAATTGCTTTTTGCGCGGCACGAAATTTCGTTTCACTTCCGACCAGTTGTCCTTACAACACAGGCGTAGCTGCGCCCGTGGGTGGAGCAAAGATCGCTCGTCCTTCGGCGTTGCGGCCTTAGCCTTCCTCTAGAAAACTCAGTGCGACCCCGTTTATACAATATCGTAAACCTGTTGGCGCCGGGCCGTCGGGGAACACATGCCCTAAATGTGCATCGCATCGATCGCAGTGTACTTCTGTTCGTTTCATAAACCAAGAACGGTCGACACTTTCGCCAACAGCGCTTTGGTCAATGGGCTGTGTGAACGATGGCCATCCCGTTCCACTTTCGAATTTATCCGCACTGCTAAAGAGTTTCTGGCCGCAGCACACACAGGCAAAGGTTCCAGCTGCTTTCGGGAAGTTATCATGTGTTCCCGCTCTTTCAGTCCCGTGTTTTCTGGTGACGCGAAACGCCAAATCTGAGAGTTGGGCGCGCCACTCATCATCAGTTTTTATGATTTTTTCGGTCATATTCTGGTAACCTACAAAAAGTTTGGTGACGTTCGGCGACGTATGGGGGAACAAGATGTTAGCCACTCGTCAACTACGAGATCCTATTTCGAAATTAGTGGTGAGGGCTGCGTCGTCAAGCTATGAGGCATATGAGGCGATTGCTTTTCGCTCTCAAACCTTTGGGCGCATGGCCTCCCCACCGGCGCATTCCGACGGTGACCAGTTTGACGGTGAGTTCGAGCATATTCTCATTCAAGATTCGCAAACTGGGGATTTGGTCGGCGTGGTTAGGGTCCGTTCCTATCGAAATCCGTGTGAAATCCTCTCAGGATACACCGGAAGTTTCTATGATTTAACGCCGCTCACGGTACATCACTCGTCTCTGATGGAGATGGGTAGGCTCTGCGTTCCCCAAAAGAAAATGGTTCCTGCTGTGGTGCGATTGCTTTGGGCATATTTGATAAGCCTGTCCCAAATTACAAACGCGAGCGCCATTTTTGGTTGTACGAGCTTTTTGGGGAATAATCCGTATCTCCACCAAGGTGCCCTTCGCTACTTGGCGAGAACTTCGGTCGGGCCGTCTGAAAGGGTGCCGATAGTGAAAGCAACTAATGTTGTGAAATTCGACGAACTTTTGGAGAGCAAATGCCATGACACCGCATCTTTAGCCCAAGTCCCACATTTGATGCGAAGTTATCTGGCAATGGGTGCTTGGGTAAGTGACCATGCTGTTGTGGATGATTTTTTGGATACCGTTCATGTTTTCACAGCCATCGAACTTGAGAACATTCCTGCAAACCGAATGCGTGTAATGCGAAATCTGCTTTCTGAATGCTGAGATTGAAAGTGTGACCATATATTGTGCTTGCTTGTTGGTGCCGTCAATATATCGTTACACTAGGCTAGTAGAGAGGCAGCATTCTGGTGCCAGAAGTTGATGAGAGGTCAAGGTAGGGAGATTGTCGCGGGATGAATATACAACATCACAGCGCCGACAAACTTGCGATTACTGCATCTTGTAAGAACCCAACTTTGGTTCTCAATGCTGACTATCGGCCATTATCGTATTACCCCTTATCGGTTTGGCCTTGGCAGGACGCGATCAAGGCCGTTTGGCGAGACAGGGTTACCACGGTTGCGGAATATGAAAGGGTTGTGAGAAGCCCGTCAACGACGATTAGGATACCCTCTGTTGTTGTCTTGAAAGACTATGTTCGCCCACAAAAGAGCGTTGCTTTCACGCGGTTCAATTTGTTTCTTCGTGACGAATTCAGTTGTCAGTACTGTGGGGCAAAAACTGATCTAACCTTTGATCATGTGATTCCTCGTTCCAAGGGTGGAGTGACCAGTTGGGAAAATGTTGTCGCGGCTTGTGCGGCGTGCAACCTTCGGAAAGGATCCAAGAATCTGAGGAGCTCAGGACTTAGATTGACGAAGCTACCTCGGCGCCCTGAAGCGGAGCAGCTCAGAAACCTTGGAAGAAAATTCCCACCCAATTATTTGCACGATAGCTGGTTGGACTTTTTGTACTGGGATACTGAGCTTCAGGAGTGAAACTCTTTTCGGCGCGCCCTAGACACTGCGAAGCAACCAAGTTATCACGCACTCGTTAGCGCTAACGCAATGGTGCTAGTGGAGATCATTGGAGAATTGTTATGGTTTCGCGTGTCATACCCGTCGATCCCTTTGACCTAGTTATTTTTGGCGGGACTGGCGATCTTGCTCGGCGAAAAATTATCCCTGGGTTGTTCCGCCGTTTTCTCTCCGGACAACTTCCGGCAGACAGTCGGATCATTGGCGCAGCCCGTTCCTCGATGGAACCAGCTGAGTACAAATCTCTATTAGAAGAAGCGATTAAAGAGTTTGGTGGCGACGAAAAGTCGGGGGCAGACGAACTGGCTGCGTTCCTCAATATGATTGATTACGTTGCGGTTGATGCGGTCGCGGGTGACGGCTGGGACCACCTCAAATCACTCATGCGGGACGGTGTCGTTCGTGCGTTTTACTTCTCGGTCGCTCCAAGTCTTTTTGGTGCGCTCGCTGATAAATTGCATGAATATGCTATTGCGACCTCTGAAAGTCGTATCGTCGTCGAAAAGCCCTTTGGGCATGATCTGCCCACAGCGCGTGCATTGAATGCAATCTTGGCGAAGCACTTTGATGAGCGCCAAATCTATCGCATTGATCACTATTTGGGAAAAGAGACAGTTCAAAACCTTATGGCCATACGGTTTGGCAATGTTCTGTTCGAGCCTCTGTGGAATAGCCACTATGTTGATCACATCCAAGTCACGGTCGCAGAAACCGTCGGCGTAGGTGGGCGCGGAAGCTATTATGACAATTCAGGTGCCATGCGTGATATGGTGCAGAACCACCTAATGCAGCTGCTCTGCCTGATCGCGATGGAGCCGCCGAACAAATTTGGTGCGGATGAAGTCAGAGATGAAAAGTTAAAAGTTATCCGTGCCTTACAGCCCGTTGATCCTCATCACATTGTCAGAGGGCAGTATGATGCCGGATCGGAGGGGCCGAGTTATCGTGAAGACGCTGAAAATGCGCGTTCCTTCACTGAAAGCTTCATCGCGATGAAGTGTCACATAAATAATTGGCGTTGGGCGGGTGTTCCATTCTACTTGAGAACTGGCAAGCGCCTTCGGTCCCGTTCCTCTGAAATTGCCGTCGTTTTCAAGGACTTGGGGCATTCGATCTTTGAGGGCGATGAGGCTCGTCATCGAAATATTTTATCGATCCGGCTTCAGCCAAATGAGGGCATTGACCTACAAATGACGATCAAAGAGCCTGGCCCAGGCGGCATGCGTTTGATCGATGTTCCATTGGACATGACGTTTGCCGATGCGCTCGGCGCGGATGTAGACGACGTACCCGATGCGTATGAGCGTCTGATCATGGACGTGATCCGAGGCAATCAAACGCTGTTTATGCGAGGGGATGAGGTCGAAGCTGCGTGGGAGTGGACTGATCCGATCATAAAAGGTTGGGAGATACGAAATGATGTTCCCAAGCTTTATGAAGCGGGGTCGGCGGGGCCTGAGGATTCTATGATGTTGATGCATCGAGACGGCCGAAAGTGGCGGGAAATTCGTTAAAGTTTCGGATTTTCGGCCATACACAACTGATGCACAATCGATGCACAACCCATGCATACGCGGATGTGCAAAGCGAAGCCTGAACAGGGGGGATGACACGCCAATGGAACTCATCGAATATGTCGACTCCGATATCATGATGGTTGATGTTGCGAACCGGATCGCGGGTGAATTGGAGCAGGCGCTGTTCCACGAAGATAGCATCACACTTGCCGTTCCTGGTGGAACGACTCCAGGTCCGATTTTTGATAGCCTTTGTGCCGCTGACCTCCCATGGGACCGCGTTAATGTTGTCCTTACGGACGAAAGATGGGTGCCCGAAGATTCGGACCGATCTAATACGCGTTTGATTCGCGAACGCTTGTTCACGGGGAGGGCGTCGGCGGCAACGTTGTTGCCGCTCTATCAGCAGGCTGATGCGCCAGAAGAAAAATTGAATGCTCTGGCAGAGGGGATTGCGCCGCATCTGCCGTTAAGCGTGTGTTTGCTTGGCATGGGCGATGACATGCATACGGCGTCGATCTTCCCAGAAGCCGACCGACTTAATGACGCCCTTTTTGGCGACGGCATCCTGTATCCCATGCGGGCACCTGGCGCGCCGGAGCCGAGGATTACCCTTTCGGCAAAGGTCTTGCAGGGCGCCCTTTCGTGCCATGTGGTCATTATAGGTGAGAAGAAGCGTGCAGCACTTGAAAAAGCGATCTCGCTTCCGCCGGAGGAGGCACCGATAGCCGCCGTGCTTGCTGATGCGGTGGTTCATTGGGCAGAGGTTTGAACGATGTGGAATGATCTAAAGCAACACTTTCAGGCGGTACAGGACCGCCGGTTTGAAACCCTTTTCGACGAGGCGAGGGCAGGATCGTTTTCCGTAAGCTGCGGCGATATGGTCTTTGATTATTCAAAGACCAATATTGATGCGGACGGGCGCGCCTTGTTGGTTGCGCTTCTCGATGCTGCGGACGTTGCAGCCAAGCGGGATGCGATGTTTCGGGGCGACCGGATCAATGTAACCGAGGATCGTGCAGTTTTGCATACGGCGCTGCGCAACCTTGATGGCGACGGCGTCGTTGTCTCGGGTGCTGATGTGATGCCAGAAGTGCTCGGAACGCTCGACCGGATGGAGAGGTTTGCCGAAGACGTTCGCTCGGGTGCATACACTGGCGCTGGCGGGAAAATCACTGATGTCGTGAATATCGGCATTGGAGGGTCCGATCTTGGCCCTGCGATGGCGGTGCGAGCGCTTTCGCCATTTCATGACGGACCGCGATGCCATTTCGTTTCGAATGTCGATCCGGCAGATATTGCGGAAGTTCTGCGCGGCTGTGACCCGACCACAACGATCGTCATCGTTGCGTCCAAGACCTTTACCACCATCGAAACCATGACAAACGCGCGTACCGCAAAGGCATGGATGGGGCAGAGCGTAGAAAATCCCGCGCAGCAGTTCGCAGCCCTTTCCACCGCGGGAGACAAAACGAGTGCGTTCGGTATCCCGGATGCGCATGTTTTCGGCTTCGAAGATTGGGTCGGAGGACGTTATTCCATGTGGGGTCCAATCGGGCTTAGCCTGATGATCGCTATTGGCTCCAATGCATTCAGGGCGTTCCTGCGCGGCGGACAGGCGATGGACCGACATTTCTGTTCGGCCAAGTGGGAAGAGAACATGCCTGCGATGCTGGCTTTGGTTGGTGTGTGGCACAATCAGATCTGCGGATACACGACCCGCGCCGTTCTGCCATATGATAATCGCCTAGCGCGGCTGCCGGCCTACCTTCAGCAGCTTGAAATGGAGAGTAATGGCAAGCGTGTGAGCATTGACGGTGCTGATCTGCCTGTCGATAGCGGACCTGTCGTATGGGGGGAACCTGGTACCAACGGGCAGCATGCGTTTTATCAGTTGATCCACCAAGGTACGCGCATCGTTCCGTGTGAGTTCATGGTTGCGGCGCGCGGACATGAGGATGATTTGCATCATCAGCATCAATTGCTTGTCGCGAATTGCTTGGCGCAGTCCGAAGCGCTCATGAAGGGACGCTCGCTAGATGAGGCAATGAAAATCGCTGGGCGGCTTGATTTTGAGGGCGGGGAGCAAGAGCGTCAGGCGCGGCATCGGGTGTTCCCTGGTAATCGCCCATCCACGACCTTGGCTTATCCGCAACTTGACCCTTTCACGCTGGGCCAGATCATTGCTCTTTATGAGCATCGGGTGTTTGTCGAGGGGGCCATCCTTGGCATCAATTCATACGACCAATGGGGCGTTGAGCTTGGTAAAGAGTTGGCGACAGCGCTTCAGCCCATCGTTGAAGGGCGCGAAAGTGCTGACGGCAAGGATGGCTCAACTGCTGGGCTGGTGCAGTTCCTTCGCACCCGAGGCCTATAGTCGCTTCGGATGACATAGACTGGTTTTTTGCGCACCGCGTGTAAGCGACGCTAGGTGGGTCTTAGGAAGAGTGGAGCGGGTAACGGGAATCGAACCCGTAACTTAAGCTTGGGAAGCTCGCGTGATACCTTTTCACCATACCCGCGTTCACCAATCTGACGTAGTCGCGGTGCGACGGGGCGTCAAGATTGAAACAGCGCCTAAGACAGCCTAGCCGCGCCGCCGACGCCTACGTCCACTTTCCTCTGATCCCCCCTTCTGCTGGTTGAAATTAACCTCGGGGAGGGTGGTCACTTCGCCCAAGTGCGGGAACGGATCGGTTGCATGTGGGATTGCGTTGGCATTGACAAAATGCTCCTGGAACTTCGGCTCAATAGCAGTTTCGACTTTGGTAATTTCGCGAACGGTTTTTTCGATGGCTTGGCGGGCTTCGACGGAGCACAACGCGATACGCGCGCCTGTTCCGGCCGCATTACCGGCTGAGGCCACTTTATCCAGTGGCGCGTCGGGGATCATACCGAGGACCATGGCATGTTTCGGCGAGATATGGGCGCCAAAGGCACCCGCTAAGACGACGCGATCGACGGTGTCCACGTCCATTTCATCCATAAGGAGGCGCGCACCAGCGTAGAGGGCAGATTTTGCCAGCTGGATGGCGCGAATGTCACTTTGGGTTACGCTAATGAGGGGGCCGCCGTCGGCGGTGCCGTCATGCAGCACAAAGGAGTGTGTGCGCCCTTCTGCGATACATCTGGAAGTGCCGACCTGTTCAGCGGAGCCGATCAGCCCTTTGGGGTCGAGGATGCCGGCGATACGCATTTCAGCGACGGCTTCGATGATGCCGGAGCCGCAGATGCCGGTGATGCCGGAACCTTTGGTTGCCTCCATGAAGCCGTCATCGTCGGACCAGAGGTCACAGCCAATTATGCGGAAACGCGGCTCCTTAGTTGCCGGATCAATTTCAACACGCTCGATGGCGCCGGGAGCGGCGCGCTGGCCGGAACTGATTTGAGCGCCCTCAAAGGCAGGGCCGGTCGGTGAGGAACATGCGAGAACGCGCTCTTTGTTGCCGAGAAGAATTTCGGCATTGGTACCGACATCGACGATCAGCACAAGGTCATCGGATTTACCTGGCTCCTCGGACAGCGCTACCGCGGCGGCATCGGCTCCGACATGGCCCGCGATACAGGGTAGGATGAACACGCGCGCGGAATCGTTCATTGAGGAGAGCCCCATCTCGCTCGCGCCGAGGCTGACGCTTTCCGAGGTTGCGAGGGCGAATGGCGCTTGCCCAAGCTCGACGGGATCAATCCCAAGGAGGAGGTGGTGCATCACAGGGTTGCAGACGAAGACCGCCTCCATGATCTGCGATGGCTCGATGTTGCCCTCGGCCGCAATTTCCGTGGTGAGCGTGTTGATCGCATCGCGGACGGCGTTGGTCATCTCAAGATCGCCACCTGGGTTCATCATGGAGTAGGAAACGCGGCTCATGAGGTCTTCGCCAAAGCGAATCTGGGGGTTCATCACGCCCGCTGAAGCGATGACCGTGCCGTTCCTGAGGTCGCAAAGATGTGCGGCAATGGTCGTTGAGCCAAGATCGATAGCAAGGCCGTAGATTCGTTCTTCATGGAAGCCGGGGTGGATGTCGAGGATCCTGTAGGCCGTATCACGGTGGCCTTTATTCAGGACGACTGTAGCGGTCCATCCACCTTTACGCAGAGCAGGTTGGAGCTTGCGCAAGATCGGGAGTGCCGCGCTGACATTCTCGATGTTCCATTGTTCCTTAAGGGCGCGGGCCACGCGCTCCAAGTCGCCGGTTGGCTCATGCATGTCCGGCTCTTGTACTTCGATGTAAAACAGCTTGGTCGCCGGATCCATTATCATCGCCCGAGTACTGGCAGCTTTGCGGACAACCTGCCGGTGAACTTGGCTTTCGGGCGGAACGTCTATCACCACGTCGCGTTGGACGGTGGCCTGACAACCGAGCCTGCGACCGGCTTTCAGGCCGCGAATGCGGTCGTATCTTTCTTCAACGGCGTTGAACGCGTTGAGTGCATCTTCATGGACCGTGACGCCGTGCTTGGGAAACTCGCCGAAAGAGGGCGTGATCTGGCATTTCGAACAGATACCGCGGCCACCGCAAACCGAGTCGAGATCGACACCAAGCTGCCGAGCTGCTGTAAGGATTGGTGTGCCTACAGGGAAGCGACCGCGCTTGCCGGAGGGAGTGAAGATGACGAGTGGATCAGTGCTCATTACAACGCCTCAATCAATTTCTGAGCGGAATGTAACAGGGAAGATCATTAGGGAAAGGCGACATGCGTCATAAAAGAGTCAAATCGCGGACTAATTCAGAATCTCGACCCCTAAGAGCCAGACCGATAACGGCACCGGCGCAACGGCCAGCGCAACCGTGAGTGCGGTAAAGGGAATACTAAATCTGCGGCTCAAACCTGATGCGAGCATGATGCCACCGCCGCCACCGAGAACCACATTGCCGGGGATGTTGAGAAGTGCCGCCAACGTAAGGTAGCGCCATTTGGTAATGAATGGCCGCAGCCAATTCGGAACGCGCGCGTGCAGTTCTGATTCTTGGGCGTCCGGACCACGCTGTGCGAGGTTTTCGATCAAATCAGCTGCCCGTCTCAGGCCAAGCTCACTTAAAAAATTCGAGAACCAAATCAGGGGCATATAACGGCCCACAAAATAGGCAAGCAACAGGCCGGAAACGGTTGATAGATAGATGAAAGGAGCGATCTCTGCGCCCCGAAGGACGAGTAGGGAAATGCCCAGCTCTATCCCCGGAACGAAAGGGGTGGCCATCAAGATCGCGTAGGCGATCAGCGCGATAATCATCATGCTGAACATTGCCAATGCTGCCTGATCGCTTTCAAGTTTTGAAATCTGCGCCATGGCCCAGTCGATCGCGATATGAATGGCGAAGCCGACCGCCGCAAGCGTTGCCAATTTGGTGGCGATGTTGGCCCAGTTAATGAGTTTACGGCGCGGGTTCATCTGACGACAATCGCAGCAGCAAGCCCGAGTGCCAAATTAATTCTGCGAGGTCGACAAAGCATTGATCTTTCTGTGGATGGCGAATAGCCCAGCATTATGGCGCGCGCACCTCTACTCCAGATCACCGATATATCCCTCACATTCGGGGGTAATCCTGTATTCGACACGCTGAGCCTCGTTGTTCAGTCCGGGGATCGGGTGGCACTGGTTGGCCGGAACGGTTCGGGGAAGTCCACATTGCTCAAAGTCCTCGGTGGAATCGTTGAGCCCGATTCAGGGCAACGGGTACTCTCTCCCGGGGTCGCGGTGGGCTACATGGAGCAAGAGCCGACGATGGAGGGTTGCGCGACCTTGGGAGACTTTGCGCTGAGCGGCCTCACTGAAGCAGATGCTTATCGGGTGGAGATGGTCGCACAGGGGCTGAAGTTTGATCCTGAACGCGATGTTGCGACCGCATCGGGGGGCGAGCGTCGGCGTGCCGCGCTTGCCAAACTGATGGCCGAGACACCTGATTTGATGTTGCTTGATGAGCCGACCAACCATCTCGATATCGAGGCGATCAAGTGGCTTGAGGCTGAACTTTCGCGCACCTCGTCGGCCTATGTTCTGATCTCTCATGACAGGACATTTTTGCGCAATCTGACGCGAGCTACCTTGTGGATAGACCGTGGTGAGGTGCGCCGTCAGGAAACCGGCTTCGAAGGGTTCGAGGCGTGGCGCGACAAGATCTGGGAAGAGGAAGATCAAGCCCGCCACAAATTGAACCGAAAAATCAAAGCCGAAGCGCGCTGGGCGGTTGAGGGGATCAGTGCGCGGCGAAAGCGTAATATGGGGCGGGTGCGGGCACTACAAGATTTGCGCGCAGAGCGGGCAGCGCAAATCAGGCGCCAAGGCGCGGCGGCGCTGTCACTTGAGAGCGGTCCAGCATCGGGAAAGAAGGTCATCGAGGCGAAAGATGTCTCGAAGGCATTTGGCGATCGCGTGCTGGTGCGCGCTTTTGATCTGACGGTGCAGCGGAAGGATCGCATTGCATTTGTCGGGCCGAATGGCGTTGGAAAGACAACGTTGATCAAGGTTTTGCTTGGGGAAATGCCACCTGATCAGGGAACAATCCGACACGGAACCAATCTGAAAGTAGCGGTCTTTGATCAAGCCCGTGCGCAACTTAACCCTGAGATGAGCCTCTGGGAAAGCCTCACCGGCGACCCCGACATGCGGGTTGGAGGACGCGCTGATCAGGTCATGGTGCGAGGCGAGCCGCGTCATGTCGTTGGCTACCTCAAGGACTTCCTTTTCGATGAGGCGCAGGCCCGCGCGCCGGTGCGCTCGCTTTCGGGTGGGGAAAAAGCGCGGCTCTTGCTTGCAAAGTTGATGGCGAAGTCATCGAACCTGCTGGTGTTAGACGAGCCGACGAACGATCTCGATATCGAGACGCTGGACCTTTTGCAGGAAATTCTCGACGATTACGATGGAACTGTGCTCTTGGTGAGCCACGACCGTGATTTTCTCGACAGGGTGGCGACGACGACCGTGGCGATGGAGGGGAATGGCCGTGCGGTGATTTATGCTGGCGGTTGGTCGGATTATCAGGCGCAGCGCGGTGAGATACCGACCGCTGCAAAGGCTGAGAAGGTCAAAACGGAGAAGCAGCGCAAAGAGCGTGCGCCGGAAAAGCTGCAACCGGCTGGTCTGAGTTTCACCGAGAAGCACCGCCTCGCCGAGCTGCCGCAAGTCATGGATAGGCTATCGGCCGAAATCGCGAAGCTTGAAGAGCTATTGGCCGATCCGGACCTTTATGCGGCAAATCCAGTGAAGTTCCAGAAGGCGACCGAAGCACTCACTGAGCGGCAGGCTAAGCTCGCGGATGCTGAGGATGAATGGCTTGTTTTGGAGGAAAAAGCGGGCAACTGATCTGCCCGCTTTTATTTTAAATCAATGATTTAGCCGTCGAAGTTCACTTCTTCCATAACGCGAAGGGCGTTCGGACGTTCGGACGCAATTGCGGAGAGGTCGGTCGTGTCGGCTTCGAAGCTACCCCAAGCAGCGACCAGCTCAGACACTGCTGCACCCTCTAACACGGGGTATTCGTTGTTCAGTTCTGCATAGATCGCTTGCGCGGCGGGTGAGACAAGGAATTCCATCAATTCTAGCGCTTCGTCGCGGTTCGGGGCGGCCTTCGTCATCGCGGCGCCTGATACGTTGACGTGCGTGCCGCCGTTTTCGAAGGTCGGGAAGATAATGCGAACGCTGTCCGCCCAAGCGCGTTGGTCTTCGTTCCCGAGCATCAGCCCCATGTAATAGGTGTTGCCAAGGCTGATATCGCATTCGCCGGCCCAAATCGCTTTGACCTGAGCGCGGTCGTTACCTTCGGGTTTGCGGGCGAGGTTTTCTCTGACGCCTGCTGCCCAGTCGCGGGCATAGTCTTCGCCATGGTGGGCAATCATCGCTGAGGTGAGCGCGAGATTGTAATTATGAAGGCCGGAGCGGGTGCAGATGCGTCCTTCCCATTTGTCGGATGCGAGGTCTTCGTAGGTCGTTACTTCACCATCGGCGACACGCTCCTTGGAGGCGTAGACGATTCGGGCGCGGGTTGTCAGGCCGAACCAGAGGTTTTCGTCTGAACGCAGTTCGGTAGGGATGGCGGCGCTGAGAACGTCGCTGTCAACTGGCTGGACGACATCGGCGTCAACGATTTGCTTCAGGTTTGCGATGTCGACGGTCATCACGAGATCGGCAGGGGAGCGCCGGCCCTCGGCCTTCAAGCGCTCAACGATTCCGTCTTCGACATAGGCGAGATTCACGCTGATGCCGGTAGATTCGGTGAACGCGTCCATGACAGGTTGGATCAGCTCGGGCTGGCGGGCGGTGTAGATATTCACATCCGCGATAGCCGGTGCGGCGACGATTGTTGCAGCAGAAGCAAGGAAGAGGGTGCGCATGCTCATTGTAAACTCCATTGGTTTGATGGAGTTCGATAAATCTGACTTTTTTAGTCAGGTCAATACCTGATTTTTTTTATCGGAAAAGAATCTCTAACTTTTTTCCTGAAGTTTCACCGCGTCCCAGAGGGCGTCCATTTCCTCTAAAGAGCTGTGTTCGGGGCGCTTTCCGCGTTCTGAAAGCGCGTCTTCGACAGCCGCGAAACGGCGGGTGAATTTCGCGTTTGCTGATCTCAACGCGGCTTCCGGATCAATTTTCAGATGGCGGGCAAGGTTGGCAACCACGAAGAGCAGATCGCCGAATTCCTCCTCGATGGCGTCTTGGCCTATGTGCGCGCGCGCTTCGACCAGTTCCTCGGCTTCTTCGATGATCTTTGCGATAACTTGATCGGTAGACGGCCAGTCGAACCCAACGCGCGCGGCGCGTTTTTGCAGTTTAACGGCGCGCATCAACGCGGGCAGGCCAAGGGCAACGCCGTCTAAGGTGCGATTTTCCGCTTTCGCTGCGCGCTCTTGGGCCTTGATCTGCTCCCAGTCCCGGGTTTGTTGCTCTGGAGATTTTTCGCGGCTCTCGTTGCCAAAGACATGGGGATGACGCGCCACCATTTTATCGGACATGCCGTCTGCGATATCGTTGAACGAAAACAGTCCCTTTTCTTCTGCCATCTGGGCATGAAAGACCGATTGAAAGAGCAGATCACCCAGCTCGGAACGAAGTTCGTCCCATGACTGGCGCTCGATCGCATCTGCAACCTCGTAGGCTTCTTCGATCGTGTAGGGCGCTACGGTGGAGAAATCCTGCTCGATATCCCAAGGGCAGCCGCTTTCCGGATCGCGTAAGCGCCGCATGATCTCCAACAATCGCGGCATTCCTCCGTTGGGATTGTGAACGATTTTGTCTGAAGCTGCTCGATCCATTGCGTCTATCCGGTGTTTGCGATTTTGTGTGAGCGTATTGTGTCAGTGACGGAAGGCCAACCCATGGCGATCATCAATCGAATTGCCGAATTCGCAGACGATATGAAAGGGTGGAGGCGCTATCTCCATCAACATCCGGAACTGAGCCTGGACTGCCACGAAACGGCGAAATTCGTCAAAGAGCGGCTCGAAGAATTTGGCGTTGTTGAAATTTTCACAGGGATCGCCGAGAGCGGTGTTGTAGCCATCATTAACGGCAAAGGGTACGGGCCAACAATCGGACTCAGGGCCGATATGGACGCGCTCCCGATGGATGAAGAAACCGGCGCGGAGTGGAGTTCGCAGGTTGAAGGGCGGATGCATGCTTGCGGGCACGATGGTCATACGACGATGCTGCTTGGCGCTGCGCGATACCTTTCAGAAACAAGGAATTTTGCCGGCAGGGTGGCTTTGATTTTCCAGCCCGCCGAGGAAACAATTGGCGGTGCGCAGATCATGGTCGAAGAAGGAATCATGGAGCGTTTTGACATTTCCGAGGTTTATGCGCTGCATACCGATCCGTTTGCTGAGGCGGGGAATTTGGAAACCCGCGTTGGCCCGCTTATGGCAGCCGTTGACGATTTTGATGTGCGAATTTCAGGCGTCGGTGGGCACGCGGCCTATCCGGAGGAATGCGTCGACCCGATTGTTGCCGCGACTGCGATGGTGACTGCTTTGCAGAGTGTTGTAAGCCGGAATGCGTCTGCGCTGGATCAGCTTGTGATCTCTGTCACGAAGATTCATGCAGGAAGCGCGAATAATGTTATTCCCGATGAGGCGACGTTGGGCGGCACTGTGCGGACATTCTCGCCAGAAATGAGAGATTTAGCTGAGAAGCGCATCCGCGAAATCGTCGAAGGTATTGAGAAGACTTTTGGCGTGACCTGTAAGCTCGATTTTGAACGCAACTATCCGGCCACGGTGAACCATGCGGCTCAGGTCGAAAAAGCTGCAAAGGTGGCAGTGGAGATTGTTGGAGAAAACCGTGTTCGCACGGATATTCGCCCCGAAATGGGCGCGGAAGATTTCTCCTACATGCTTGAAGCGCGGCCCGGTGCGTATTTGTTCCTCGGTCAGGGGATTGGGCCGTCATGCCACCATCCAAAGTTTGATTTCAACGACGAGGTAGCACCAATCGGGGCGTCTTTCTTCGCGCGGTTGGTCGAGAGACTGCAACCTCCTGCTTGACGTCTTCAGGCGATGTCGTAAATTTGATCAAATTTTTGGAGATGAGATATGGCGCTCGAGGATGCTTCGCGGCAAATAGATGACGCTTTTACGCGCAAAGATGCGAAGGGGCTGAGTTACGAAAACGTGTTTGGAGGGGCGCCATCGTTCCTCCGCCGCCGGTATAGTAAAGAGTTGGCAGGGGTTGATCTGGTGGTAACGGGTATCCCTTTTGATCAGGCGGTCACTAATCGCCCGGGCACACGCTTTGGCCCGCGGGCTATTAGGGAAGCTTCCGCGTTACTTCCCTGCGACCCGCCTTTTGGCTGGGGTTTTGACCCTATGAGCGAATTTGCCATCACCGATTATGGAGATATGGCCTTTGACTACGCGAAGGTCAGCGAGGTGCCACGCCTTATCGAGCAGCATATCGGCGGCATTCTCGCTGCGGGTGTCGGTACGGTGACACTCGGTGGAGATCATTCCATCACGCTGCCAATCCTGCGGGCCTACGCCGAGAAATTTGGCCCAATCGCCGTCATCCAGTTTGATGCGCATTCTGATCTTTGGCCCGACGATGACCCCGAGCGCATTGATCACGGAACGTTCATGTACAAAGCGGTGAAGCAGGGGATTGTTGATACGGAACATTCGCTTCAGATCGGTATCAGAACTGAATGTGCTGATTATTGCGGTATGCCCTATATTGACGCCCGCAGCGCGCACGAGAAAGGAGCACTGTGGGTTGCTGAGCAGGTCAAGGCGCGGGTCGGGGACCGGCCATGTTATATCACGTTTGATATTGATGCTTTGGATCCCGCATTTGCCCCGGGGACGGGCACGCCGGTTTGGGGTGGTTTGGCAAGCTGGCAGGCCGCGGCCATCTTGCGCGACCTTGCAGGAATTAATCTCGTCGGCGGTGACATTGTTGAAGTGTCGCCTCCTTTTGATACGACGGGTGCGACGGCGATTGCGGGTGCGCATATTGCGCTGGACCTGTGCTGCCTCGCGCTTTGGAACCGAAAGGCGACGTGATGTTCAATCAACCGCTCGGCGGCAACGAGATGCCGCGCTTTGGTGGGCCGAACACTTTCATGCGGCTGCCCGCCAGCGAAGATCTAGATGCGCTGGATGTCGCCTTTCTGGGTGTTCCGATGGATATCGGTGCATCATGGCGGTCGGGGACACGGTTCGGGCCAAAAGCGATCCGCGCCGAGAGCGCGATGATCCGACCCTATAATATGGGTACAGGCGCGGCGCCTTTTGATGCGCTGAATTGCGGTGATATTGGGGATGTCGCGATCAATACATTTGATCTCAAGGATAGCGTCCTGCGGATTGAGACACATCTTTCTCGCGTGTTCGGGGCAGGTGTGAAGCCAATGACGATGGGCGGCGATCACACGTTGACGCTGCCCGTTTTGCGGGCGGCAGCGGCAAAGCATGGACCTGTCGCCTTAGTGCACGTTGACGCGCACGCGGATATCAACGACCGGATGTTTGGTGAAACCATCGCGCACGGGACCCCTTTTCGCCGCGCCTATGAAGAGGGCCTGCTGCAACCTGAGCATGTTTGGCAGATTGGCCTCAGGGGGACCGGCTATTCAGCGCAGGATTTTGACGAAGCGCTTGGGTGGGGCTTCAATGTTGTGACCTGCGATACGATTTGGCAGCAATCTTTGCGCCCCCTCGCTGAACAGATCCGTAACAGCTTGGGTGATCGCCCAGTATATCTGAGTTTTGATATTGATAGCCTCGATCCAGCCTATGCGCCTGGCACTGGAACGCCGGAAATTGCTGGTCTAACGCCCCCACAGGCCCTGCAGCTGATCAGAGGTTTGCGCGGCGTTAATCTCGTTGGTTGTGACTTGGTGGAGGTATCGCCGCCATATGATCCGAGTGGCAATACGGCGCTGACGGCAGCAAATCTGCTCTATGAAATGTTATGCGTTTTGCCGGGGGTTTGAACTCGCTCGACTTTGCCCATTTGGAGGCTACCTTCCGCCCAAACGTAGGTTGAGGGCGAAGAATGAAGCTGTTTTTGGTATTGCTGTTTTTATCGGCGGCGCTGTTCTTGGCCTATGTGCGGCTGGCCCCAAGCGATCCGGCGCGCTGGCACATTGACCCGTCGACTGCGAATGATCCCGGCGGTGCTGGTTACCTGCTCAACCCTGGCCCGACGTTTGCGCTGGAACCTGCTGAATTGCTTGAGAGAATTGACGTGATTGCCATGCAGTGGCCGAGAACACGTCAATTGGCCGGAAGTGCTGACGAGGGGCGTATCACCTATGTAACGCGGACGAAGTGGATCGGCTTTCCCGATTATACCACCGTTGCCGTTGAGCTAAGAAATGGCGGAAGCGCGCCCGTTATTTTGGCGCGATTGCGGTTTGGTGGAGGGGACCTCGGGGTTAACAAGCGGCGTGTTGATGCGTGGATTACCCAGCTGGTGAGTGATGTGCAGCCTCTTGACCAATAGGTCCGTATAGGGGAATGGAAATGCATGATACCTGCCGAGAAGCTTGAACAAATTGTCCAGCGATTCCAGTTTTTGGAAGCGAAACTATCAACCTCTTTGAGTGGCTCGGAAATCGCCGATGTCAGCCGGGAATATGCCGAGTTGAAACCGGTTGTTGAAACGGTGATGGGTTATCGCCGGATCGTTTCTGATATTGCTGATGCTGAGGCCATGATGGATGATCCGGAAATGCGTGCTTTGGCGCAGGAGGAGCTGCCATCATTGCGCGAAGATCTTGAGGCGGCCGAAAATGAGGTGCGGCTTGCGCTTCTGCCGAAAGATGCCGCTGATAACCGCCCCGCTTTGATTGAAATTCGGCCGGGGACCGGCGGTGAAGAAGCTGCACTGTTCGCGGGGGATTTGCTGCGTATGTACCAGCGGTATTCGGAAGCGAACGGTTGGAAGTTTGAAATCCTCGAAGAACAGGCGACCGAGCTCGGAGGCATCAAGGAAGTTGTTGTGCGTGTCGCAGGGACCGGCGTGTTTGCCCGCCTGAAATACGAAAGTGGTGTGCATCGGGTGCAGCGCGTTCCTGCGACGGAAAGCGGTGGGCGTGTTCACACATCGGCCGCCACGGTGGCGGTTTTACCAGAAGCCGAAGATGTTGATATCGCGATTGATCCAAGTGAGATCCGCGTCGATACGATGCGCGCGTCCGGTGCTGGTGGGCAGCATGTCAACACCACCGACTCAGCGGTACGCATTACGCATATCCCGACGGGCATCGTGGTGACGAGCTCGGAAAAATCCCAGCATCGCAATCGTGAGATTGCCATGCAGGTCTTGAAGACGCGGCTCTATGACATGGAGCGACAACGCGCGCATGACGAGCGTTCTGCGGACCGGAAGATGCAAGTTGGGAGCGGGGATCGCAGCGAACGTATTCGCACATATAACTTTCCCCAGGGACGCCTGACGGATCACCGCATCAACCTTACGCTTTATAAGCTGGATCAGGTTATGCAGGGCGATCTGGATGACATTATTGATGCGCTAACCGAGGACGCGCAAGCGACGCTTCTGGCCGAGATGGAAGGCTAATGCCTCGGACAGGCACGCAGTTACTGGTTGAAGCGGTCCAACAATTGAAGGGCGTAGGTATTGATGATCCGGCGCGGGATGCACGGCGCCTTTTGTCGTATGCTTTGGGCGTTGAGGCAGGAAGGCTGACGCTTTGTTTGCCTGCCCCCGTCTCCGAGGAGGCGAAAGATCGTTTTACTAATGCAATAGCGCGGCGTGTTAATCGGGAGCCAGTAAGCCATATCATCGGGTCGCGCAGTTTTTATGGCCGCGATTTTCTCGTTAGCAAAGATGTTCTTGATCCACGGCCGGAAACTGAGATTCTGGTCGAGATTGCGCTCCAGAAACGCTTTCGTCGAGTATTGGATTTGGGCACAGGTTCAGGATGTATATTGGTGAGCCTTTTGTGCGAAATGCCTGAGGCGCGTGGCGTTGGGGCTGATATCTCGCCTGAGGCTTGCATGATCGCAGGCAAAAATGCCCACCGCCATGGTGTGGCAGAGCGTGCAGAAATTCTGGTAAGCGACTGGACCGCTAATATTGCAGGCCATTTTGACCTCGTCGTTTCCAACCCGCCATATATTGCATTGGCCGAGATGAGCGGGCTTGCGCCCGAGGTGCGCGACTGGGAGCCATACCATGCGCTAACCGATGGCGGTGACGGCTTGGGAGCTTATCGGGCAATTTGCGAAATGGTGCCGCCGCTTTTGATGCCAGGCGGCCGCCTGATGCTGGAGGTCGGTCACACTCAGGGCAGGGCGGTTGCCGAGCTGCTGGACTTCGTCGGATTTGAGAACGTCAGTATTATCCCCGATCTGGATAGCAAAGATCGCGTCGTTGTTGGCGAAATGCCGGCAAATGATGGGTAAATTGCTTCAATTATCGAAAAAATCGCGCTGAAAACGCTGCTGCTGGGCAATTTGCGCTTGCTCACCTGTTTCTTACATGATTAGTCATGTCTACCGCTTGGTGAGGGCAACCTCCCACGGTGCGTCGCCAAGAGAACTTAGTCTATCAGTGTACGCAGGAGCGTACAGGGACCTCAGCGCAACTGAATCACAGGCCGAACGAAAGCACTTTCATGAGATCATCCAAGTCACGTTCGCGGGGCAAGAACCGCAACAATCGCCCGTCTGGTGGTAACATCATAAATCGGGTCTTTGATAGTTCCGGCCCGGACGGGAAAGTGCGCGGTACGCCGCAGCAAATTATCGACAAGTACAACCAATTGCATCGCGACGCTCAGCTTTCTGGCGACCGTGTCGCCGCCGAGAACTTTGCTCAGCATGCCGAACATTACCTGCGCATGTTGGCAGAGGCTCAGCGCGAGATGGATAAGGCCCGCGAAGAGCAGGAAGAAGAGAACCGCCGCCGTCAGGCCGAACGCGATCGCGAACGGGCCGAACGCCTTAAGGCGCAGGAAGCCGTTGCAAACGGTTCGGAAGGCACATCACAACAGCCCGCGGACCAGCAGAATGCCGAGCCGGAGAACGGCGACAGCACGTTGGTGGAAACACCAGAAAGCCAACCTAAGCCAAAAAAGCCGCGCGCTCGGAAGCCGCGTGCGCCTAAGAGTGAATCCTCATCTCAAGACGGGCCAGAGGTTGCACCGGCTGAGGAACCGCAAGCTTCAGAATAGTCTATTAGGGGCGGCTGTCAGCGGCCTTAAGGCTGCGGGCTAAGGCGCAGAATTGTGCGAGCGATATTTGCTCCGCGCGGTCTGTCGGCATGATGTCGGCATTTTTGAGATGCGCCTCAATATCCGGTGATACGGATTTCAAGGATGACCTGAGCATCTTGCGCCGCTGGTTGAAGGCGGCGGCGACCACTTTCGAAAGCATGTGTGGATCGGCGGGATATCGGGGCTCTGGAAGCGCTTCGAGATGGACAACTGCGGACGATACCTTCGGCGGTGGTGTGAAGGCTTGTGGCGGCAGATCAAGCACTATGCGGGCCGTACTGCGCCATTGGGCAAGGACAGCGAGCCGCCCATAAGCCTTACTGCCTGGCTCTGCGACGATGCGTTGCGCAACTTCCTTTTGGAACATCAATGTCAGGGAGCTCCAGAACGGAGGCCATTGTGCTGGTGTAAGCCATCGAACGAGCAATTCGGTGCCAACGTTATAGGGGAGGTTGGCTGCGACCTTGATCGGTGGGGTGAGATGGGCGAGGGGATCCACCTCAAGCGCATCGCCGTTGATGATCTGTAGACGATCAGGGTAATGCGCGGCGATTTCTTCCAATGCGGGTATGCAGCGGGCGTCCTTCTCAATCGCGAGGACGCGGCGGGCGCCTTCGGCGAGAAGGCCGCGCGTGAGGCCGCCGGGGCCGGGGCCGATTTCTAGAATATCGCTGGACGCGAGGTCACCCGCCTGACGCGCAATCTTGGCGGTGAGATTGAGATCGAGCAGAAAGTTCTGCCCAAGAGATTTTTTCGCGGAAAGGTTATGCGTCGCGATCACGTCTCTTAGAGGTGGGATTTGGTCAATTTGGCTCATCGCTTCTGCCTGTTGTTTCCCATTTCCCACGCCATCGCAATGGCTGCAATCATTGAAGTTGGGTCCGCAAGTCCCTTGCCCGCAATATCAAAAGCGGTTCCGTGATCGGGCGATGTGCGGACAAAATCAAGCCCCAGCGTGATATTCACACCGCCCGAGAAATCGAGCGTCTTGATCGGGATCAACGCTTGATCGTGATAGGCGCAAATTGCTGCGTCGTAGCTCTTGCGAGCGATGGGATGAAACATCGTATCCGCCGACAATGGTCCGTTTATAGATAGTCCCTCGCTGCGCAGTCGTTCAATCACCGGAAGCATGACTTCCAATTCTTCCCTCCCCATACGGCCACCTTCACCGGCATGGGGGTTCAATCCAGCGACGGAGATGCGGGGCGTTCTAATGCCAAATTCGGTTCTGAGAGCGGATATCGTTTGCTGGATGGTGCGCTCCAAAAGCTCTGCTGTGAAGCGTTTTGGTACGTCACTGATTGGGATGTGGATCGTGGTTGGCACGACGCGCAGCTCGGGACAAGCCAGCATCATCACGACATGGTCTTTATTATCCAGTTCGCAGAGGAACTCCGTATGACCGGGAAAGCGAAAACCGGCACCTTCGGCCAGTGCCTGTTTGTGAATGGGAGAAGTGCAGAGTGCGGTGCATGCGCCCGACTTTGCTAATTTCGCCCCAATTTCAATCGATTCGATCACGCCCTTTGCGTGGGCAGCAACGGGTGTCCCCGGCGTCCTTGGCGGGGCCATGTCAAGAGCCAGCACCGGCAACGCGTTCTCAGATAGAGCGGCTGCGTCTTGGGCCTCATGCACCCGAACTGTAGGCAGATCTGCGGGGAGGTGAAGAGGATCACCTATCCATAACATCGGTATCTTTGAGCGGAGGTGCTTCCAAGCCGCCGACGCGATCTCCGGCCCAATGCCCGCTGGCTCGCCGCATGAAATGGCGACGGTCATTCGATAGTGATCGTCGCCGATGCGCGAAGGTTTGCAAGAAGGGCATCTGCATAACCGCTGAGACGCGCAGAACGCAGTTCATTGCCCACCGCAACACGGTCTTCTTCGAGTGCGCTTGGTTCAGACAGGCGGGCGCAAAGCATCAAGAAGATGAGCGTGTCACCATCGTCGGTGCGAAGCGATGTCGAGATTTCATCGGGATCCAGTTTCGCGAGTTCGATCGCGATATCTTGGGGAATAGAGCGTACGGGAAGAATTTCCCTCTCCAGTGCTTCTTCGGGCATATCGCGCGCAATTCCGTAAAGATCGTCACATGTGTCGATGCCGCGGGCGATTGAACGCGCATTCTCTGCCGCTTTGCCGGAGATGGCATCGGGCAAGAAGAGTGTTGCAAACTCAATAGCTCCGCCTGCGCTCGACACCCGCTCAACCTCTCTCAGGCCGCGCAATTGAAATAGCGCGACACCATTAGGGATTGGCAGCGGATCGGATATCTCTCCTGGTTTCAGGCCGAGCATGAGGCCGCGGAGGGCAGGTGGGTAGTTATCAAGATCGACCCAATCAAGCCGACCTCCGTTTGCGCGTGAAGGCAGTGCAGACACCTGACGCGCGGCGTCTTCAAACGCTTCCTGGCTTGGGAGGTTGGCTATCTGTTGAGCCACATCCATCGCCTCTTCCATTCGTTCAGGTGGCGCAGCCAAAATTATTTCGGACAGGAGTACCTGAATTTTTGTCGCGGAGTCAGAGCGCTGTCCAAGCACACGGTCGATATCTTCGGGGGAAATCTCGATACGCCCCGCATAGGTTTGGCGAACAAAGTCGCGCCATGCTGAGTTCGCGTAGAGGAAGTCTCGGAAGGTCTGGCTATCGACACCGGCAGCGGCCAGCTCACGGTAAAGGTCGTTTTCGGTGGTTTCATTGCGCGCGAGGAAATCCGCTAGCGCTCTCTCAAAACCTGCATCTGTCAGTGACAACCCCCGACGGGACAATTCCGAGAGTTTCAGGCTTTCGTCGATGAGTTGTTGCTGGGCAAGCTCCTGAAGGTCGCCCGGTGTTCCAAATGCGGCCAGGAGCTTCTCGCGTTGGTCCAGCTCGTAATAGGTTATGACATCGTCATTCACCGTGATTGCCGGAGAGAACAGCGATTGCGCCATCATAATGGTTGGCAAGCTGATGCTGAAGATGATCAGAAAGAAGCGGTGCACAGCAGTCATGTATTCGTTGTCCTAGTTCCGGCAGGATCGCGCTTGAGCACTATTGCCTTCATTTGCCGCAAAGCCAAGTAGCCGCACGGTCAATTGGTAGTCGGTCGATGGCTGCACAGTAGTTGAAGACGTAAACCGACGCGAGGCAGAAAGCTCTACATCGACGCATTCATTTTGCCAGCCAAGTGAAGCGTTCGCTCGTGCTGGTGATTGGCTTACGACATCGTAGCGGGCACCAAGGCCCGCTCGCCAACGGTCGTTTATTTGGAACTCGCTCGCGACAGTCCATTCCCAGATCGAGGAGAGGCGATCCCTTTGCGGATCCGCTTCGAGCCAAATGTAGGAAGCGCTCAGGTCCATCCAGTCGTTGTTCCATGTCGCACGCGCTTCTGAGAGGGAGCTTTCGAAATCGTCATCGAGGATGTTTCTCAGCTCAGCGCCAAGGCCGCCTGCAAATTCCAGTTGGGCCGCGATGAGCCAGCTGGATGGCGATGAGTTTAAGCCGGTGCTTTGTGCGAATGATAATGGTTCGCTGTGGTAGATTCGCCCTGCGGTGATGCGCGTGGAGCGCCCGCTTGGTGCAATGCTCGTCCAAGTCGCGCCAATTGCAGCGCGCGCGCCGGTTTCCTTGCGATCATCGCCGGGAAAGCGGTCCAGGGCGAAAAGATTCGCCTGATCAAGTTCGACGCGGGTGCTGTCTTCATTGACGATCGTGCCGTTGGTGGAGGTTGTGGACCATGCAAGCCCAATAATTGGTTCGAAAACCTGATGAGTACCATTCGATGTACTCCGCTGGAATGGCCAGCGGAGCGTCAGGCCCGTAGATGGCGCGATGCGCCATGCCAAACCATTGTTGGATATATCTTGTTGCGTGTAGTAGCCGTCAGCGGCGATCTGGCCCGTCGCGTTCAGGAGCACGCCGGTGCGGGTATCCCAATCTTTTTCCCACGATAGTGCCGATCCGACACGAACGACGTCGCGGCCCTGATCGCCTGTAGCCCGATCGAAGCGGAAATGGGCATCGACACCAGATGAAAAAGTGACGACCCCCATGTCGGCAGCGTCAAATTCGCGAATATACGAGAATTCGGTCAGCAAAGGGGGCAGGCTGAGGTTCGTTTCGTCGCTCCGCAGTGTTTGATAGAAGGTAACCTCACCTTGGGCGAGCCTCGCCTCTGTTACCGAATTGAATGCGATCGAGCTGTCCAGTCGATCTCGATCCGAGAATCCGTACTCAAGCAGATATGCCTTGTCGCTAACGAATTCGGCGTCGAACCGCAGTTCGGTATCTCGAAGAATATCGAAGCGCCCTTTACCGAACAGATAGGCGCGCATGGTATCGGGTCTGATGGTGTCTGAACTTGCTGCCGCATCGATCTGAATCTCGCCCCTCAAAAAGGCTTGGCGATATCGTGCTTCCAGCGTCTTGGTGACGGGGGATGAATAGGGCGTTAGCAATATGTCCCGAGAGGCTCCAAATTCGACGAAATAGGGTATTCGGATACCGATCCCCAGAAGGTCTGAGGTCCGAATTTCAGGGACGAGAAACCCACTTGCACGCCGGACGGTGGGATCGGGCATACGCATTCTTGGTAGCCAAAAGATGGGTAAACCGCGTAGCAGCAGCCGCGCGTCCTCGAAATAGAGCCGACTTTCGGTTTCATTATGAGTGACGCGGGCAGCCTCGATCGACCAGAGAGGCGCTTGATTTCCGCACACTGCGCACGACGTTGCGGCAACGCGGTCAAATTGGGTCATTCGACCGGCTTTGGCGACAGTGTCGGAGGCGAGTTGCAGACGCCTATCCAACAAGGCGCGTGCGCCTTCCAGGAGGCCAAATTCCAATCTGGCGTCCAAGGTTGCTCGGGTTGCGTTGATCACATTGCCCGCTGCATCGGCGATGAAGATCGGTCCATCAACGATCAGGCGCTCAGACCTGCGATCAAAAATGATCCTGTCGGCTGAAAGGCGGGTCCCCTCAAAAAAGACTTCGACATTTCCGCTGGCAACAAGCCTAGGGCCTGGCTCCACAGATATTGTATCTGCCAGCAGAGCGGCTCTGTCTTGGGCGGCAGCTGCCGAAACATACCCAAGAAGGACGAATAGACCTATCCATAATGCGCGGATCATCCGTCCTCCAATTGCAGAAGAATGGCCAACGCGAATGCCAAACCAGCGAGGGGAGGCGCCCATGCCGAGAGGATTGAAGGTATTTGGCCGCTTTCGCCCAGCAACATGGAAAAGTTCCGAATGAAATAGAATGCAAAGCCCAGCAAAATTGCTGTCATCACCCGAAATGTCGTTCCGCCGCCACGCTGAAACCGCATGCTAAATGCCGCTCCGAGGATCACCATTGTAAGGAACATGATTGGTTGCGAAAGTTCACTGTGAAACCAGACCAAGTGACGCCGCGCCGCGAAACCCGCGAGGCGTAGGTTTTCAATGAATGCCGGTAGATCCCAGATCGAAATGGAAGACGGCTCGCCGAAGCTGTCCCTGATTTCGTCCGCAGTTAGGGTTGATGGTATTTCGTAGCTTGGCAATGTCAGCGCTGTTTTTTCTGGATTTGTGCTGTCGACTAACTGCCAAATCTTCACGCCCGACATGCGCCAGGCGCCGTCGATCAGCTCGGCTTTTTCAGCCTCAATGCGTTCTGTCACACCCGATGTTGGCGATGATTGTAGGAAGGTGACCGAACCAAGCAATGTGCCATCCAAATTACTGGACTGAGCACGAATGACAGTTTGGGCTTCGCCACCTTGACGGAGCCAAAGACCGTCTTCGGAAATTGCCAAGGTGCTGGCCTCTTCGCTTAGCGCTGTTGTCTTGCTTTCATAGGCTCGGGAAGTGGCCGCAACGATCGGGTTCAGGACTGCGACCGCAAGCAAAGAGATAAGTATTGTTGCCATCACCGGTGCAAAAAGCATGCGTGCCGTTGATTTCCCCGATGCGCGGATGATGACAAGTTCCGAATTTCGCGACAGCGACAGAAAGCACAAAATGGTGCTCAGGATCAGAACAAGCGGAAGGAGTTGGTACATAACGCCCGGCATATTCAGCGCACTCAGTATTATGACTTCAGAGAGGCTGCTGTCACTCCCTCCGAAACGGCGCAATTGCTCGACCATGTCCAAGAGGCCGTTCACGACGAAGAAGGCCCCCCAAACACCCAGGAAAGCAAAAGTGAACCGTTTGGCCAAATACAGCTGGAGGATCACGCTGATACACTCCTGCGAAGTTGAAACCAGTTTGGATGTGCAAGGCGCATCAATTGCACGACTATAACTGCCGCCCCGAAAAAGATTGGTAAGTAAGCGGCCGGCCAATATCCCAAGGTCTGGCGGGCCAACTGCCCGCCGGTTGTTTCTGCCAGTTTGATCAGTACGACGAATATGAGCGCATGACCGATCTGTGGCCATACTCCGAACCGGCTGAATCGGACGGTGAGGAGCGATGAAAAGCCCAGCATTGCGCCGACGAAAGCCATAAGAGCCTGTACGTTTCGATTATGGGCCTCGGCCATCAGGAAAGCAGATGTTTGGCCAGTTTCGGCAGAGAGCCCTTCGTCCGCTGAGAGCAGCTCTAAGGTCGACAGCTGTGCCGCCGATCGCTGTGGCGTTGTGCTATCGGGGAGAAGCCCCTTTAGATCGTAAGCAAATTCGCGGAAACGGGTGGTGAATAGGCTGCGATTGTCGGTGTCAAAATACTGCACCAGCCCGTCTAGCATGATCAGGTTGGTTGAATCAGCGGACCCACGCACAAGGTAGGCGCTGCCGGCAGTATAGATCATGCTCTGATCTGCGGCACGATTATCAGAGAGGAATATATCAAGCAGCCTTCCATCTGAGGTAATTTCGCGAATGTAGAATGTGATCCCGGGAGATGGAGAAACGAAACGACCTTCGGTGAGTAATCGCGCTGAAATGTTTTGGCTGACCTCGACGCTCCGCGTGGCGAGCGCGCGATTGGCGGCAGGTGAGAGCCAATGCATCAAAATGCCCATCATCAGCATCACTAGGATGCCAAAGAGCGCCACAGGTCGTGCGAGACGGTAAGGCGAATACCCTGTCGCCTGCACGACTACCAATTCGGATTCATTTATGAGCCGGTTGGTTACGAAAAGGCTGGCGACAAATGATGCAATTGGCAGAACAATCTGCATCACTGTCGGCAGAGATAGCGCTGTGAATTCAAAAAAGACGCTGGCGCTCTCACCATTGGCGATCAGCTGATCAAAAAGACGAACGGCCTGATTGACCCAATAGACGAGAATGAGGATCAGCGCGGAAACCCCAAATACCGCCACATATTGCGACAATAAATATCTGTCGAATCGCGGCACCGGTTCCCCCTCATAGTCTCGTCTGGCAGACGGGGTGACAGTACCTTATGGTGCCGATGTATTGAACCTGTATCTTCGATCATGGGTCGATGGCAGGCAAGTTTTGGCGCGGTGGACAAACGAGAGGGTTCTACATGGGGGCAGTGTTTTTCTATCACCTGACAGAGAAACCGCTCGAGGCGACCTTGCCCGCTCTTTTGGAGCGGGCGCGGGCCAACGAATGGCGCATCGAAGTCCGTTCCGGCTCTTTGGATAAGGCCAGGTTGATTGACCGGATGCTTTGGGGTGGGGCACCCGAGAATTTTTTGCCGCATGGAATTTCAGGCAGCACACAAGACGACGACCAGCCGATTTTGCTTACCGGCGCGTGTGAACAAGGCGCGGTGCCTTCCGAGGGGGAATTTGACTGCGTGATGTGCGTTGAAGGCGCGCCGCTGTCGGCGTCTGAGGTGATGGCGCTGGAACGTGCTTGTGTGATTTTCGACGGTGCGGATCCGGAGGCGCTACAAGCCGCGCGTGGTCAGTGGAAGCAACTGGTCGCTGATGGATGCAGCGCGCAGTATTGGGGGCAAGAGGGAGGCCGATGGACAATGAAAGCCGAAAGCAAATCAGAGCCGTAGAAACAGCGACCCGTCTCGTATTTCGATGCTGCTGAACCTGTTGAGAAGATCCATTCCGAGCAAGGAGATATCAAGTTCTCCTGCGTTTACGACGGCCCTCACGTTCTCCTGAAAGAACGGACCGATTTCGAATGCGTCAAGCCGGATAGGCGCGGTTCGGACGGTCCCATTCGCGGTAAGTGCCGTGCTGGAAAAGACCAATTCCGCGGTTTCAATTCCTGCGTTCAACGCATCTTTCTTGGAAAGGACGATCTGACTTGCGCCTGTGTCGAGGATGAACTCAATTGGGGTTCCGTTGACTTCAGCGATCAGATGAAAATGACCGTCGCTCTGTCGTGGAACGATAATCTCGCCTTTTGGACTGACTTCATAGGTCAGAAAGACGTCACGCCTTATGTCATTCCAAAGACCGACCGCGCCGATCACGCCGACGAAAATCAGACCCCAGATCGTTGCTTGTTGGAGCATTTTGGAGCGCTGTGACCGACTTTGAAGGAAAAGCGACCCAACGATAGCGATAAGGAGGAGGCCAAGGTAGGCGAGGCGCGCGAATTGGTCTGTTGTCATTGAATCGACGCAGGGTTAGTTCACGAAGCCGAATGAGGCCAAACCGTCCAGAATGAACTGTACGGAAAGCGCCGCCAGCAACATGCCCAGAAGGCGGGTTGCGACGGTGATGCCCGTCTTGCCAAGCAGCTTTTCAAGATAGCCGGCGGCCATAAAGAAGGCGAATACAAGCCCGATCACCGCCAGCATCACGCCGAGTACAGATGCCAATCCAAGGGGCGATGATGTTTGTCCCGTCAGCAGGATGATTGAGGCAATCGCACCCGGTCCCGCGATGAGCGGTATAGCCAGTGGGAAGATCGAGGGATCATCGCTGGCTTCTTCCTCACTTTCTTCGGTTTGAGATTTGCGACGCTTTTGGCGCCGCTCGAAGAGCATGTCGAGCGCAGTCAGAAACAGGAGTACGCCACCTGCAATGCGGAAGGCAGGCATGGAGATACCGATGAAGCCGAGCAATTCCTCACCGAGCATTGCAAAGCCCAAAAGGATCAGAGCCGCCGTGAAGCAAGCATGAATGGCGATGCGACGACGGGCAGCCGGCGTGGCGCCTTGGGTCAGTGCAAGGAACACGGGCATTAGCCCGATCGGATCAATGACAACGAGAAGTGTCGTGAAAGCGGTGATGATCATTGCGGTTTCCATCCCGCTTTGTCTCCTATTCGGCTCGGATTATCCAGAACTTCCTCAGAGTTGTTGTTCCGCGTATTCGAGCTTTTCGAGTGCTTTTATCCAAAGTGCTTCTGCGCGCTCCAGCCCTTCCACCACTTCTGCGTATTTCCGATTCCAGGTTTCCAGTTCTCCGGAACGGCTCTCTTCATACAGCTCGGGCATCGCGAGTTTCTTAGAGAGTTTTTCACGCATCTCTGTGATCTTGTTGACCCGCTCCTCGCATTTGCGGACCTCTGATCGTAGGGAAAGGATAGCGTCGCGCGAGGGTTTCTCGGTCTTGGGTTTAGGTGCCTGCTTTTTTTGTTCCCGCTTGTCCTGCGAGAGGAGCATCCGGCGATAGGTGTCGAGATCGTCGTCGTATGGCGTGACCCGTCCGTCTTTCACCAACCAGAGGCGGTCAGCGACGTGTGCAAGGAGGTGCAAGTCGTGGCTCACAAGAATAACCGCGCCGCGGTACGCATTAAGTGCTTCGACAAGCGCCTCTCTGCTTTCGATGTCAAGGTGGTTGGTCGGTTCGTCAAGGATAAGCAGGTGCGGCGCATCGAGTGTTGCAAGCAAGAGAGACAGGCGCGCTTTTTGGCCACCTGACAAACGCCCTACCTCTGTCTCCGCTTGAGCTGCGAGCAATCCAAAACCCGCCAATCGCGCGCGAAGCTTCGACTGGGCTTCTGCCGGCCGCTCCCGCTGGAGGTGTTGGAGGGGCGTTTCCTCAACTCTCAGTTCATCAACCTGATGCTGCGCAAAAAAGCCGATACGCAGCTTCGAGGAACGGGTGATCGTCCCTGTTAGCGATGGAAGCCGGTTCGAAAGCAGCTTGGCGAGCGTTGATTTACCTTCTCCGTTCCGCCCCAACAGAGCAATGCGGTCGTCCTGGTCGATGCGGAGATCGAGCCTGTCGAGCACTATATGGGAGCCGTACCCCGCTCGGGCGTCTTCTGTCGCGAGGATCGGAGGCGAGAGTTCCTCGGGTGATGGAAAGCTGAAGACTGTCCTTGCCGCATCTTCGGGCATGCGGATCGTCTCCATCTTTTCAAGCATCTTTACACGGCTTTGCGCCTGCTTTGCCTTGGTGGCTTTGGCCCTGAAGCGATCAACAAAGGATTGAAGGTGCGCGCGTTGTGCTTCCTGCTTCTTGGCCGCTTGCGCAATGAGTGCGCGTGTTTCGGCGCGTTGGCGGGCGAATTGGTCATAAACGCCGGTGTAGAACGTCAGTTTGAGGTCTTCGAGATGCAGAATCCCGCCAACCGAGCGGTTGAGCAGCGCTCTGTCGTGGCTCACAATCAGGACGGTGTGTGGATACTTGACCAGATAGCTTTCGAGCCACAATGCGCCTTCGAGGTCGAGATAGTTGGTTGGTTCGTCCAAGAGGAGCAAATCGGGTTCGGAAAAGAGTACCGCTGCAAGCGCGACGCGCATCCGCCAACCGCCGGAAAAGGCCGAGCAAGGCATATGTTGCTCGTCATGGGTGAAGCCCAGTCCGCGTAAAATCGCGCTTGCCCGTGCCTCGGCAGACCATGCATCAATGTCTGCCAGACGGGTCTGGATCTCGGCAATGCGATTGGGGTCTTCTGTTTGTTCGGTGAGCAGCGCCGCGCGCTCGGTATCAGCAGCAAGAACGGTGTTGAGCAGAGATACCTCGTTCCCCGGCACTTCCTGACTCACGCCGCCGATCTTCCAGCCTCTTGGAATTTCGATTGAGCCGCTATCGAGGGTTAACTCACCACGGATCAGGCGAAAAAGTGTTGTTTTGCCGGTTCCATTGCGCCCTACCAAGCCGACCTTGTGGCCGGTGGGAATGGTCGCGGAGGCGTCTTCCAGCAATGGGCGCCCGTCAATCGAGTAGGATATTCCAGAAATTCTAAGCATTGGATGTGCTTGCACCAAGCCAGCAGTCGCGTCAATCGCACCTTTTCAAAGAGTAGGGCGCGTGCTAGGGCAGCGCCAAATTTCACCGGGCTCTGGCCCAAAGCACTAGAGGAACGACATGGCGATTGAACGCACACTCTCCATCATCAAGCCGGACGCAACGAAGCGTAACCTGACTGGCAAGATCAACGCAAAATTCGAAGACGCTGGCCTGCGCATCGTGGCACAGAAGCGCATCCAACTGACGCCGGCACAGGCTGGCCAGTTCTACGCCGTTCACGCTGAGCGCCCGTTCTACGGCGAGCTGTGCGAGTTCATGGCGTCGGCTCCAGTTGTTGTGCAGGTGCTTGAAGGTGAAGGCGCTATCGCGAAGAATCGCGAAGTCATGGGCGCAACCAATCCGGCTGATGCGGCACCCGGCACTGTCCGCGCTGAATTTGCCGAGTCGGTTGGCGAAAACTCCGTACACGGCTCCGACGCACCGGAAACCGCGAAAGAAGAGATCGCATTCTTCTTCTCCGGTCTCGAACTGGTTGGCTAATTCTCTTTGAATTCCGCTTTATGACTACGGCCCGCAGCGTAATTGTTGCGGGTCGTATTCATTTTTGCAGGTCGATGACACCGATCCGGTTGAGCATTTCTTCGAGTTTATTGTCCGCAGCGGGTTTGCGCGCACTGACGATTTGATCGAACCTGAGGCGTAAGGTTTTCTTTTCGGCAGGGGCGAGATCGTTCCAAGCGCGCCCCTGAAGACCCATCACAAGCGCGTAGTACCCGATGAAATGCGGCCGCGTTCCGCTTTCAATGAGCGCCGCATAGGCGGCATCGGCGCCGAGCGCGATTATTTCTTCCGCAGTATGAATGCCTGCGCGTTCGAATGCGCTCGCCATGGCGGGGCCGAGGTTGCGGAGTGAGGTGATTGGCGAATTCTTGTTCATGTTTCAACCTAACCTCGGCAGTTGTCTTGGTCTATCGGGTGTGGCAGGTCGAACGAAGTTTTAGAGATTGGGGCTGCCATGAAACCTGCTGCTCGTATCGCCGCTGCCGCGGAAATCCTCGATTACATTTTTTCAGGCGAGCCTGCGGAAAAAGTGCTGACGGGGTGGGCGCGACGTTCCCGTTTTGCCGGTTCCAAAGATCGCGCGGCAATCAGGGATATCGTGTTTGATGCTCTTCGTAAGAGAAACAGTTATGCTGCGCGCGGTGGCGCACTGACCGGTCGTGCGGTGATGTTGGGGCGGGCAGTGCTGCAAGGTGAGCCTGTCGAAGAGATTTTTTCGGGGGAGCGCTTTGCGCTTGCGGAGCTTTCCGAGGCGGAAAGGAAAGCTATCTCGCAAGACTTGGCGGAGAAGGTGATCAATCTGCCTGATTGGGTTGTCACGCAAATCGCTGATGAGAATGGCGAGGAGGCAGCGCAGGAAATCGGCGTTGCCCTTGAGGAACGCGCGCAGGTGTTCGTGCGGGCGAACCTTTTGAAGGCAACGCCTGAGAATGCCATTGAGAGGCTCGGCGCTGAAGGGGTCATTGGTGTGCCTCACCCGCATGTGCGAACGGCGATCAAAATTACTGAGGGCGCGCGACTGCTTGCATCGTCAACGGCTTATCAGGAAGGCTATGTTGAAGTTCAAGATGCTTCCTCGCAGGCTGCTGTGGCGCTATTGCCGTTAGAGCAAGGTGATAATGTGCTCGATTATTGCGCCGGCGGCGGGGGAAAGGCGCTCGCGATTGCCGCGAGGACGAAATCTCAGGTCGATGCATACGACATTTCGTTCGGGAGGATGAAGGATATTCCCTCGAGAGCGACACGGGCAGGGGCCGAGATCACATGTCATCAGCAGCCACCAGAGCAACTGTATGATTTGGTGTTCTGTGATGCGCCTTGTTCAGGTAGCGGAACGTGGCGACGAACGCCGGATATGAAGTGGCGTTTCAGTGAAGCTCGGATGGTGGCATTGCAGGCTCAGCAAGCAGAGGTGCTGCGCAAAGCCGCGCCACTTGTAAGGGCTGGCGGCTTTCTTGCTTATGCAACGTGTTCGATCCTGCGGGCTGAAAATTTCGCGCAGGTCAAAGCGTTTGTTGACGACTCAGGTGAGTTTTCTTTGGTGGATGACCATAGCTGGCCGGTCAGTGAGGAAGGCGACGGCTTTTATCTTGCAATCCTGCAAAAGCAAAATACACTTTAAAGTTGTATTTGGCTGTATCGCGCACTTTTTTACTTTTGATTAATCTTAATCGTTTTTGCTTGCGCGGTAATTTGCGGGGTTATCGTGCTGCGTGGTTCACTAGCTGCACCTTCAATTCGGACAACGATCCGCCTCGGTGCGAGCGTCGGTCTGATTGCGATTGCCGTGATTTTCGCTCTCCATCAGGATTGGATATCTCTCAATATCAATAGTTTGATTTCCGTTGGGCTGGCTGTTCTGGTTGCCGTCTCATTGCTCTTGTATGGCGTTTCGAGGTGGATGGCCGAAAGGTTCCTTATTGCAACTGCGCGCACTTTAGTGGCTGAAGAAACCGGTTTCGCGCTGATTGCGGACGGCGTTGGCAAACTCATTGTCGCGAGTGCGGTCGCCGAAGACGTGACTGGCGACACTGACAACGCGATGATGATACTAACGCATAAGTTGAAATTCGCAGCGGCGGAACCGGCGGAAATGCTCTTTCGACTTCAAGCGGTCGCTCATGCCGTCGGTCGTGCGAGCGAAATCATTTATACCAAGAATGGCACTTCGCGTGTTTCGGTACTCGAACTTCGTACCGATTGTTATCTATGGCGCCTCGACTTGCCCAAACGCGCGCCAGACGAGTTAGAGCACCGTGATGCAATCGCGCATCTGATTGCTGGTCCGAGCGGCACCGTCACATATCTCAACAACGCGGCAAAAGAGCTGTTCGGGCGGCGACCCACGACCTTGCACAGCATTTTTGAGGACGACCTGCCGGTTTCTGGGGGGATCGCCAAGTTGAATCAGGCGCGGTGGAAAGACTGCATGGTCCTTCATCGCCAGTTGCGCGGTGGGCGGGTTGAGGTTTTTTGTTTTTCGTCCGACTTTGAGGCGGAGATTGCCCATGCGCCTTGGTCTGAGGTTGAAGAGTTGCCTGTTCCTCTCCTGAAATTGAGCGCAGGGGGGGATGTACTCGCCGCAAATCGTGAAGCGCGATTACTGCTGAAGAATGACTTCAAGTCAAAAAGGCGATTGAGCGATCACGTCGAAGGCTTGGGCCGCCCCGTCAAGGATTGGGTCCATGAACTTTCCTGCAGAAATCTTGGGGCGACGGAGAGTGAGTTCCTCAGAGGCGTCGGTGAGGCGGAGGACATGTTTCTTGAGGTGCGGCTGGTGCGCACCGGCGATGAAAATAATAGCGAGGTTTTAGCTGTTCTTGCCGACAGGACCGATTTCAAGGCTCTAGAGGCTCAGTTCGTTCAAAGCCAGAAAATGCAGGCAGTTGGTCAGCTTGCTGGTGGGGTTGCGCATGATTTCAACAACTTGCTGACTGCGATTTCAGGGCATTGTGATCTCTTGCTGTTGCGGCATTCGAGCGATCACGATGACTATGGGGATTTGATGCAAATCCATATCAATGCCAATCGCGCTGCGGCACTGGTGTCCCAGCTTTTGGCATTTTCGCGGAAGCAAAACCTCCGATTGGAGGTGATCCGTTTTGAAGAAGTGCTTCCTGATCTCATGCATCTTTTAAGCAGGTTGGTGGGTGAGAAAATTCGGCTGAAGGCTGAACATCACGGTGCAAAGGTGCAAATCCGCGTTGATCGCCGGCAGTTGGAGCAGGTGATCATGAACCTCGTCGTCAATGCGCGTGATGCAATGCCCGCGGGCGGGGAAATTTTGGTCAGCAGCAGCGCGTGTACCTTGGTTGAGCCGATGATACGGCAGCGTGCAACGGTTCCCGCCGGAGATTACCTACTGGTGCAGGTGATCGACGAGGGAACAGGCATCCCGAAGGACAAACTTTCCAAGATATTTGGGCCCTTCTATACGACAAAGGGCGCGGGGCAGGGAACGGGGCTTGGCCTCTCGACGGTCTATGGGATCGTTAAACAATCGGGCGGCTACATTTTTGCCGAAAGCGATGCGGGGATTGGTGCGATATTCTCGTTATATTTCCCCGTTCACCATCCTGACCCAACAATCGAGGCTCTTGATAAATTTGCCCTCAATGCCGATGCGGAGCTTGAAAGTGATGCACCAGAAAAGGCCGAGGACAACATATTCAGAGAATATTCCGAGCCGGTGGAGGGTACAGGGACCATCTTACTTGTCGAAGATGAAGCACCAGTACGGAATTTTGCCTCTCGCGTACTTGAAGGCCGTGGGTACACTGTCGTCGAAGCTGACAATGGGGACAATGCGCTGAAACTGCTTGAGGATGAACAGCTTCAAGTCGATGTGTTTATATCTGACGTAGTCATGCCGGGGAGCAACGGACCTACTTGGGTGCGAAAGGCACTGGCCGAACGCCCGGATACCCGTGTGATATTTGTCTCTGGCTATGCGCATGATCCTGTTACTGCGGATCAATGTGACATCCCCGGCGCTGTCTTTCTACCGAAGCCGTTCTCACTTGAGAAACTCGCTGACACGGTGGCCGCCCAGTTTCGGGTCCGCCAGATTTAGAAAATCCCGGTTTCAGGCGGGTTTTTGATGCGCGAGCAATTCGGTCAGGTGCGCCGCTGAACCGGTGAGGGCGGCATAATCATCATTGACCACCGAGACGGCGAAGTTCCCCATGAACCCTGCGAAGCGACCCTTATCGCGGAATGCATCTGCAAAACCGAAATCTGCCAGAAAAGGCGAAACAGCGCGGGCTACACCACCGACAAGGTAGACACCTCCAAACGGCAGTTGGATCAATGACAGATTGCCAGCGACCGTACCAAGAATGCGAATGAAAATGCGCAGTGCTTCGGCTGCAATGTCGTCATGGCCTTCCGAAACCCGATCCATGATCTCTTTCGCGGAGAGTTCGGTTGGGGTGCCGCGTTCGCTGCAAAGCCATGCGTAGGTCCGCTCAAGGCCGCGACCGGACAACACGTCTTCGACAGCCGGGAAACCATGGGCAGTGGACACAAATTCGCAAAGGCGTAATTCTTCCGCATTGCGGATCGGCAGATTGGCATGGCCGGATTCTGACGGCGGCACGACGCGTCCGCTTTCCGTTTCAAAAACGGGCGCGGCGTTAAAGCCAGTGCCCACACCAATAACCAGTTTTGCCGCATGCTGATTACCTGGGTTGCCTTTCAATACCGGCATAATGTTGCTGTCCGCGATGTGGCCGAGCGCGTGGCCCTGAGCCTGCAAATCGTTCAGAATGGCGGTTGTCGCCGCGCCGGTTGCCCGGGCGAGCGTGTCTTTGTCTATTGTCCAGTCGAGGTTGGTCATATCGGCACGACCTTCGCGAACCGGTCCTGCTACAGCAACACAAGCAGCAAGCGGTTTGACGTCGTTCTCGTCAGCGATGTAACGGCGGAGAACCGTCTCGAGCCCCGGGAAGTCGGCATTTGAATAACGGCGGATCGTTTCTGGGCGCACATTGCGGCCCTCGGCAAGGGCAACTCGGGTATTGGTCCCGCCAATATCAGCGACAAGGCTGAAGCTTTTCGAAGCGTTGGTCATATGACTTCTCCGCACGCGATTTGCGCTTGTTAGCGATAACAATTTGGCTGGCGTCATAGACTACTTTTTGGCGCTGGTTCAAGTGCAATCCAAAATGATTGCTAGTCAGAAGGCACCATTCTGAATATATGACCCTTCGAAACAAAACGGGCAGGCCAAGGCCTGCCCGAAAATTTGGTTGTGTTTGTTCGCTTAGGCAGAGCGACGGCGTCCGCCTCTGCGCCCGCTCGAGCGGCCGCTGTCTGTGCCCTGTGCGGATGGTGGCTTGTTAAAACGGATCCAGTCGCCGCCATGGGGGTCGTTGTTCGTCAGTAGGTTCGCGGCGCGGATTGCTTCCATTTCCTTGCCTGCGCGGAACTGGGTCGAGCCGAGCCCGAACATCTGACAGAACGCCTCATCGTCCATATCTGCGGGAAGGATGATGCCGGCGGCCTCAACTTCCGCACGTTTTTCGGCGATCTTCGATGCGGCGGCTGGAAGTGCGACGGGGTTCATGATTGCGGAGGTCATGCCCGCGCCCATCGCCATCGGAAGGAACGCATTGTTGATGCCGTGGCGGTTCGGCAGGCCGAAGGAAATGTTGGAAGCGCCGCAAGTCGTATTGACGCCCAGTTCCTCGCGCAAGCGGCGCACCAATGCGAACACCTGCTGACCAGCCGTTGCCATTGCGCCGATCGGCATGACCAACGGATCGACGACGATGTCGTGAGCTGGAATGCCGAAATCGGCAGCACGCTGAACGATTTTTTTGGCAACTTCGAAGCGGACATCGGGATCTTCTGAGATGCCAGTGTCGTCGTTAGAGATTGCAACAACCGGAACGTTGTATTTTTTGACGAGCGGCAGGACGAACTCCAGACGCTCTTCCTCTCCGGTGACGGAGTTAAGAAGCGGGCGACCGCTTGCAGCCTTCAGCCCTGCTTCGAGAGCCGCAGGGACCGAGCTGTCAATGCAGAGCGGAATGTCGACCAGACCCTGCACCAGCTCGACGATTTTCGTCATGAGCGGTGGCTCAGTCTCGTTCGGGTTGGGGTTGGAGTTATAGACAACACCGGCGTTGATATCGAGGATGGTTGCACCAGCAGCGACCTGTGCCAGCGCGTCCTTTTCCACGGTTGAGAAATCGCCAGCTTCGAGCTCGGCTGCCAGTTTCTTTCGGCCGGTCGGGTTGATCCGCTCGCCAATGACGCAGAACGGTTGGTCAAAGCCAATAATGGCCGTTTTCGATTTGGACTCGACGATCGTACGGGTCATGAGATTTCCTTAGTTTTGGGAGGCCGGAACCGTGGAGGAACCGCCGTTTTCGATGGCCCAGTTTGCGTTCGTTTTAATTCCACCCAGCGGGAAGAAATGGACCTTCTGGATGTTGAAGTCTGGCGTTTTCGCCGCATGCGCCGCAAGTTGACCGATGAACTCGTCCGGCTCGTAAGGCAGGAGCAGTTTGGAGACGTCCATAGCGCGCTTCTGCAAAACCTTGAGTGACGGACCGACACCGCAGGCGATGGCGAATTTGATGAGGGTCTGAAGCTTGGCCGGGCCTGCGACGCCGATATGGATCGGGAGGTCGATGCCTTCGGATTTCAAGCGATCCGCCCAAGCAATGACCGGCCCTGCGTCGAAGCAGAATTGCGTGGCGAGTGCCATCTCTGCGTCAGTGGTTTCGGAGAACCTTTGCTTCCAGCGTAGCGCATCAATGACGTTCTTGTCAGAGCCGTCTGGATCGATGTCTTTATTGCCTTCAGGGTGACCGGCGACGTGAAGGCGCTTGAATCCTGCTTTGTCGAACTCGCCCGTCTCCAAAAGTTGCATCGAGCAATGATAATCGCCATGCGGGTTAGACACACCGCCGGCAAGCAACAAAGCTTGCTCAACGCCAGCTTCGCCTTGATAACGGGCGATCCAGTCCGCAAGGGTCGCTTGATCCTTGATGATCCGCGCTGGGAAATGCGGCATCACAGGATAGCCTTCGTTGGCGAGGCGTTTTGCGGTGGCGACCATGTCTTCGATCGGCGTGCCCTCGATATGCGCGATGTAAACGCGCGTACCGGTAGGCAAGAGATCGCGGAAGTTCTCAACCTTTTCGGCCGTCCGCGGCATAACTTCAATCGAGTAGCCTTTGAGGAACGCCTCAACATCCGCGTTCAAGGTGGGCGCGGTGGTTTGGGCTTCTTTCTTTTTTCTAAATGACAGCAAGGACACGACGGCCTCCTTTAGGCGGGCAGGGAGCGGGGTTTCGTCTGATGAGCTCAATTCCAACCTTCATTCGCGATGAGGGCTTTGATGCGCTCTTGATCATATTCGGCATCAATCTTCGCCGCTTCGTTGGCGGCGATTTCATGAGGGTCACCTTCGATAGTAAATGGGGCGGCTTTCCGCCATTCAGCGAGATAGTCATCCGTGCCATCAGCGCCAACTTTCATGGCGGCACGATCAATCGCCTGCTCGAAACGCTCTGGCAATTGGACCTTGGCCCCGCGGCGACCTTTACCCACAATCACCTGGGCCGGAATGTCGCGCCAGTAAACGATGGTCACGTCGGGCATTGCTGATTCCTCGTTGGTTATCTCTCAGCCTTCTAAACCGCTCCGAATCCGACACGGGGTCGGTTTTCGACATGGTGGGCGCGTGTAACGACCGTGCTCACATATCAGGAGAGCGAAACGCTGGCTACGCGCGTTGCATCCGAATATTTCATATCCATTCTGAGGCATGCTCAACTTTTGGCGGCAGTGCAAGAACAGAGCCTTGCGTGGGAGCCAGCAGAAGCCTAACCTAGACTTAACTCGAAATGGAGGGCGTGAGTCATGGCGCCCAAGCGTCGCCGAGGCGGTGGCGCGTTCCCGAAACCGGTCGAGCGCCCAGCGCCTCACACCGCGGATCCTGACACGCTTTATGCGGCACTGGATCTGGGGACAAATAGTTGTCGCATGCTGATTGCCCAGCCCAAGGGCAGTCAATTCCATGTTGTTGACAGCTTTTCAAAGTCCGTACAGTTGGGGCATGGTCTTGAAACCTCCGGCAAACTGTCGCGTGCGTCGATGGGGCGAACGATTAGTGCGCTGCGGGTTTGCCGCCAAAAGCTCGCGCGGCATCGCGTGAAGCGGATGCGCCTTGTTGCGACGGAGGCGTGCCGACGGGCCAAGAACGGCGCCTATTTCCTGAACCAAGTGCGCCGTGAAACCGGTTTGTCGCTTGAACTTATATCGCCCGAGCAGGAAGCGCAGATGGCGGTGATTTCATGTGCGCCACTTGTTTCGACCAAGACATCGCAGCTTCTCGTTGTGGATATTGGCGGTGGGTCCACCGAGCTTGTCTGGATCGACCTGAATAACGTTCCTGCGAGAGAGCGCCCTGGGGCAATTATGCGCCTTCACAGGGGTTTTGTTCAGGATCCTGGCCCATTCGCTGCCGCGAAGGTGGTCGACTGGATTTCCGTGCCGCTCGGTGTCGCCACATTGCGCGATCAATTCGAAGACGTACAGGATGATGCGGCGCGGTTTGCGCTGATGAGTTGGTTCTTCGAAGAAAATCTCGTGAAATTCAGCCCTTACTCAGCCGAACAGGTGCGGGACGGTTTCCAAATCATCGGAACAAGCGGCACTGTTACCACGGTCGCTGCCAGCCATCTTGGCCTTAAGCGCTATGACCGCAATAAAGTTGATGGATTGCGCATGACGAGTGATCAGATTGATGCGGTTATCCAGTCCTACCTTCAGCTCGGCCCAGCAGGGCGCCGCGCAGACCCGCGGATCGGGCGCGACCGTCACTCGCTGATCATGTCAGGTGCCGCGATATTGCAGGCCCTGATGCGTATTTGGCCGACTGACAGGCTTTCAGTTGCGGATCGTGGTTTGCGGGAAGGGCTGCTCTACGCGCAAATGAGCGAGGATGGTGTTCTGGAAGACACGCCTTACTGATCCTGCGATGCGATACTTGAGTGTTGGCGCTCAGCCCACTATGCGGGGTGGGACAACCGGAAATTGGCAATGGCAAATACACCAGGAAAAAACACCAGTGGACGCGGACAGCGCGACCTTAAGGTCAAAGTTAAGACCGCGCGCGGGCGAAAGAACTCCTCCACACGCTGGCTTCAGCGGCAACTCAATGACCCGTATGTCAAACGCGCGAAGGCCGAGGGCTATCGCGGTCGCGCGGCTTTCAAGATCCTTGAGTTGGATGACAAGTTCTGGTTTTTGGTTCCGGGTGCGCGGATTGTTGATCTCGGCTGTGCGCCCGGGGGCTGGTGTCAGGTTGCTGTTGCGCGTGCGAATGCGCTCGGAGAGAAATCGGGAAAAGCGATTGGTCGGGTCTTGGGCGTTGACCTTCAGGAAGTCGAGCCGATCGCCGGCGCAGAAATACATCAGTTGGATTTTATGGCTGACGATGCCGATGCGCAGGTGAAGGAATGGCTTGGCGGTGAAGCGGATGTCGTGATGTCGGATATGGCGGCGGCCTCAAGCGGCCATAAACAGACCGACCACCTGAGGATTATCGCGCTTTGCGAGACCGCCGCCTATTTTGCTTTCGACGTTCTGTCTCCGGGAGGAACTTTCGTCGCAAAGGTGTTGGCAGGTGGTGCTGAAGGTGATCTGCAAAAGCTGCTCAAACAACGGTTTGAGAAAGTCGCCAACGTAAAGCCACCGTCTTCGCGTTCGGATAGTTCGGAGAAATTTGTCGTTGCGACAGGTTTTCGGGGTTAATCGGCACCGGACGGAAGCACCCAGTCGGGCCTTGGGAAATGGCATGTGTAACCGTTTGGATGTTTCACAAGATAATCTTGGTGCTCTACCTCGGCCTCCCAAAAATCGCCAACAGGTGCTAATTCCGTTACAACCGGCCCCGGCCAAAGACCGGATGCATTAACATCGTCGATGGTCTTGATGGCGATGTCCCGTTGTGCCTCGGAGCAATAAAAAATAGCTGAGCGATAGGAAGGCCCCAGATCGTTTCCTTGCCGATTTGGCGTGGACGGGTCGTGGATTTGGAAGAAGAATTCGAGCAATTTGCGATAGGTGACAATCGTATCGTCGAACACGATCTCTATCGCTTCCGCATGGGTTCCATGGTTGCGGTATGTCGCGTTGGGCACGTCGCCGCCGCTGTACCCAACGCGCGTGTTCAAAACACCAGGAATGCGCCGGATCAAATCCTGCATTCCCCAAAAACATCCACCTGCTAGCACTGCGCGATCTTGTGACATGTTTTCCTCCTGTTAGTGGAGAGATAGGGATCAGCTGAAGCTTTTCAGCCCCCATGCGAAATAATTGTTAAAACGACTCAGCGAACCTCTTCACCTTCAGATAGCCGAGGCTGGCTGGATTGGCGTTCCAGCATCTCAAATAGTGCTTTCCGAGAAATCGGTTTGGCGAGGAAATCATCCATTCCGGCGTCGAAGCAATCGCGTCTGTCCTGCTCGAACGCTGATGCCGAGACGCCGACTATCCTGAGATTTCTTTTGGGTTCTGGAAGTTCGCGGACAAGTCGGGCTGCTTCAAGACCGCCCATCACTGGCATTTGCAAATCCGCGAGCAGGATGTCGAAATCATTATTTTCAACGGCTTCGACGGCTTTCTTGCCATCATCAACAATGCTTACGGAATGTGGTGTGTTTTCGAGCATTGACCGCAACACTTCCTGATTGATGTGATTGTCCTCGGCGATCAGGATCTTCAGCGGCGTCACCTGCGCCCTCATTTCATTTGCCGTCTTGATTTTCAGCTTCGGGAAATTTGACACCTTTGCTTTGGGGAGATCGATGTTGAACCAAAAAGTGCTGCCTTCACCCAGCGCGCTGTCGATCCCAATTTCGCCTTCCATTGCGTCAATCAAGGCCTTTGTAATTGAAAGGCCAAGCCCCGTTCCGGAATGACGGCGCGAGAGGCTGTTTTCCACTTGAGAGAACCGTTCGAAAACCTCGGCGTGGTGCTTTTTGTCGATACCAACGCCTGTGTCGGTGACTTTGAACGAAAGAGGGACAATACCCAATCCGCGCTTCACATCCGGCCGCACACGGATTTCAACCGAAACATATCCATCGCTGGTGAACTTTATCGCGTTCCCGACAAGATTGATGAGAATTTGCCGGATACGGTTCTCGTCACCGATCAGGGCGGATGGCACATTTGACGAAACGCGCCCACGCAACTCGATGCCCCCCAAATTCGCTTTCACCCGAAGCATGTCGAGCACGCTATCGACTAATGCGCGGAGGTCGAACTGTTCCTGTCGCAGTTCGAGGCGGCCTGACTCAAGTTTTGAAACGTCCAAGATATCATCAATAACGGCAAGGAGAGCGCTGCCAGAGGATCGTATCGTCTCCAGCTTTTGTCTTTGACCGGCTGTTAACTGTTCCTTTTCCAGGAGGAGGTCGGCTACCGGAATGATGCCGTTAATCGGTGTGCGAATCTCGTGGCTCATCGTTGCCAGAAACTGGCTTTTGATTTGGGCGGCGCGCTCAGCAGTGTTCCGAGCCCTTCTGAGAGAAACTTCCTTGTCCCGCACCACGCTGCGCATATAGCCAAAGCTTGATGACAGTGCGCCGATTTCATCGCCCAAATCCTTGGGGAGTTCAGCGTCAAAGTCACCATTCGCCAAGCGCCGCGAGGCAATGGAGAGTTTCGTAAGTCGGCGCCCAACGAAGACATCCAAGGTGTAGGCCAATAATCCGCAAGCGATTGTAACAGAGGCAATAACCGTCCACAGGATGCTGTTTACCTGACCTCGAAGCGTTGCGAGAGTCTCGCCGAGATCAATATCTGCAGTCAAAATCGCGACGGTTTCGCCTTCAAACGAAATGGCATGCGCTGCTGATATGATTTCACCTTCAAAGCCGACAGGCGGTGGCGTGATCGGATAGAGTCTCCGGCCGTCAGGTCTTTTTAGTTCTATCGATTTCCAGTCACTGTTCTGGCTAAGCACTTGATCAAGCGTTTCATGCGTCGCCCCAAGTTGGCTTTGCAGGATAAATGGCAGGACCGCATTGCCGACGATTTCGAGCTGGCGCTGAACCTCGCGCCCGCGGGTATCGATGAGAACACCGGTCACCCTCGGATAGCCAATAGAGTAGAGCATTCCGAAGCCGATCGCCGCAAAGATCACGACGCCCAAAGTGATCCGCCACCGGATCGACCAGCGCGGAGCTGACGCCATTTGCTGGCCGCCGGCAGGGTTATGCTTGGGCTCGGTCATTCACTATTGCGCCGATAGAACCAAATACTGCTCAAGTTCCATTTCACGAAGGGCTTGATATTCAGCCTCGTTCGATGAAACCGGTTCATGCATGGGAATTTGCGATAACAGGGCCTTGCCCTCATCATTTTGCGCTATTGCCAACATTGCTTCGCGTACCAAATCGACGATCTCGTGCGCGACCCGCGGGTGCGCCGTTAGCGGATGCGGGGCCACGCGTGCTGTCTCGTAGATAACATGGAGATTATCCTGAATCGCAGGCTCGGCATTACGGAAGGTCGACATGACACCGCCCGCTGCCCGTGCTTCTCCAAGAAGAACGTTGAGGTAGGCGGAGGTATGAGTCTCGGCATAGACTGGCTCGAAATCGAGCTTATGAATGCGATCAAGATTGGCGCGCATCATCAGCGATGCACCCAGGGCATTGGGCGCCGGAAAGGCGATCCGTGAGCCTTCCAAATCAGACACCGTAAGTGCCGAGTCATCATTGCGCACAACGAGAATACCGAAGAGACTTCGTGATCCATCGCGCAGAATGGGCACGTACCCTTGAGCGTCGCGCGCCATGATCGAGTGGTACGGGTTCATATAAGCGAAGTCGAAGTCACCAGCGAGGAACCTTTCTTCAAACTCAGGGATCGTTGATGATCCCGAAAGCTCCAATCGAACGCCGGATTGTTCAAAAATTGCATCTGATATCGGCGTCCATATGCTCGCCAGTTTCAGCGGTTCAAACTGGGGAACGACGCCGAGAGAGTAAACGCGATCCTCATCCGCGATCGTTGATGAAGCAAAGATGGTGCAGGCGGTGAAGATGAAACCCTGTGCGAGACGCCTCAATATACGAATTTTCATTTCTCCGCCTTTCGATCACGCGTTTGTCTCAAGTATAAACCAAAATTTCATAAGTAATAACAGCGTCTCTTTGGGTGAAAAATATATACGTTAGGCGTAAAATTTGACCGTCAGGGCTGATTTTGAAGGGCGTCTATACTGATTTTGAGTGAGGCAGGCTTTGATGGAGGGGATAGACCCCGACTGGCCTACCTTGCCGAACCAATATGAGGAGTGGAGCTTGGAATGAGGTTATGCAATTTGGGGTTGCGTGTGCGCCGGTGTACTGTGTGCTTTCGTACCGCTTCGCCAACTTGCCGAAGCCCGTTCAAGTTATCCGAATGGCGCCTCATGCGCGGCATTCTCCCACATCTCGAACTCCTCATCCCGACTTTTTTCGAGCTTAGAAACTGTACTCGGCAGGATTGAGAGGTCGATTTTGGGGGATACGTTTTTGAGAGGGAGATCAATCTTCCGTTGCAGTCGATTTTCAAGAAAAGCGATAAGGCCGCGCTGGTTTTCGTACTGGAAGAGATGGGTGACTCCAGGGCCATCTTCTGTGTCAGTTAGAAACTTGGCCTGACTGCCGACTGCGGCAAAAGACGCTGGCGTTCTCTTGCAAAACTCCAAGACAAACTCGTCGAACGAAAGATTTCTCGTGCTGTTCGGTTGGCCGATCAGTTCTTCACGGTGGCGATATCTGTACCAGCTCGAGAGCCAATCCAAGGGGTGCCGAATAACGGCAAGCGTTTCCAAGCGTGATGCATCTCCTGCTTTATCCAGCAGCGGCTCGACGAAACGCCGGTATCGGTAGAGTGGAACATGTTTGAGAATCGGGGGATCCCTGAAAATGATCGCCGCATGCGGTGAGAGCGCCCCCTCTATAGCGGTCGTTCCGGTTTTCGGAACGGCAAGGAAAACAAGATTTTCTTTCCAAAAAACAAGCACCTTGACCCTGTTCCTTCACGTTATTTCAGTTTTCCATCAGGTATAAACTAGCCGTTAACCATGTGTGTTGAAAGCTTCCTTCGAATAAATTTGACTTGAAATGTTCTACTTTTGTCCGCATACAGAGCGGAACAAGAGGCGAACATAAGCAGTAATTGCCGCCCGAGTGCGGGTGTGAAATAAGGAGCGAAATAATGGCAATGGCGGATATTTTGGACATGACTGACAAGAAATCGGCAGAAAAACAAAAGGCCCTTGATTCCGCGCTTTCCCAGATCGAGCGCCAATTCGGCAAAGGGTCGATCATGCGCCTTGGCGGCGACAATGTGATGCGCGATATCGAGGCCACATCTACAGGTTCTCTGGGGCTCGACATTGCGCTCGGGATCGGTGGTTTGCCGAAGGGGCGGATCATTGAGATTTACGGACCGGAATCGTCCGGCAAGACAACGCTGACGCTTCATTGTGTGGCGGAGGAGCAGAAAAAGGGCGGTGTCTGTGCATTTGTTGACGCAGAGCACGCGTTGGACCCCCAGTATGCCAAAAAGCTTGGCGTAAACCTTGACGAGCTGCTCATTTCCCAGCCTGACACCGGCGAGCAGGCTTTGGAGATCACCGACACGTTGGTGCGGTCGGGTGCGGTAAACATGGTCATCGTCGATTCGGTCGCGGCGCTGACCCCTAAGTCCGAACTTGAAGGCGACATGGGTGACTCGAGCGTTGGTGTTCATGCCCGCTTAATGAGTCAAGCGATGCGCAAATTGACCGGCTCAATTGCCCGTTCCAATTGCATGGTGATCTTTATCAACCAGATCCGGATGAAAATTGGTGTGATGTTTGGCAGCCCCGAGACAACAACAGGCGGAAACGCCCTTAAGTTCTATTCTTCGGTCCGTCTGGACATCCGTAGAATTGGCGCGATCAAGGACCGTGACGAAGTCGTTGGGAACGCCACAAGGGTAAAGGTGGTCAAGAACAAGGTTGCCGCCCCCTTTAAGCAGGTGGAATTTGACATCATGTATGGCGAGGGGATTTCCAAGACAGGTGAATTGCTCGATCTCGGTGTCAAAGCGGGTGTTGTCGAAAAGTCTGGCGCTTGGTTCTCTTATGGGGACGAACGCATCGGGCAGGGGCGTGAAAACGCTAAACAGTTCTTGCGGGATCATCCAGATATGGCACTCGATATCGAAGACAAGATCCGCGCTGCACATGGCTTGGACTTTGACTCGTCGGAAGATTTCAATGACGAAGTTCTTGATGGCTAGTCCATCATAAACGTTCTGACAGTAGGCCTTCGCTGATGTTTGCGAAGGCCTTTTTACTTTCAGGCTCATCTCAACGTGAGCATACTTTCGTTTGCGCGAGAGGTTGTGGACAGTGGCTGTCTCAAAAGTTAAACGGGGCAGAACATTCCAACACATGCGGAAGCTATCCCCTGATGACCAGCCTCAACGATATCCGTTCTACTTTCTTGAACTATTTTGAACGCAACGGTCATACGATCGTCGATAGTTCCCCGCTTGTGCCGCGCAATGATCCGACTCTCATGTTCACGAACTCGGGAATGGTCCAGTTCAAGAACCTGTTCACAGGTGTTGAGAGGCGCGATTATGTGCGCGCGACCACGAGCCAAAAATGCGTTCGGGCCGGTGGCAAGCACAATGACCTAGATAACGTGGGCTATACCGCGCGGCACCATACATTCTTTGAAATGTTGGGAAACTTCAGCTTTGGGGATTATTTCAAAACCGAAGCCATTCCGTTTGCTTGGGAACTCATCACCAAAGAATTCGGCATCGATCCGTCACGGCTGCTGACCACAATCTACCATACAGATGATGAAGCGTTCGAAATCTGGAAGAAGGTTGGCGTACCGGAGGATCGGATCATCCGGATCGCGACCAGCGATAATTTTTGGCAAATGGGGCCGACTGGGCCGTGCGGGCCGTGCACCGAGATCTTTTACGACCATGGCGACCACATTTGGGGAGGCCCTCCTGGATCGGCTGAGGAGGACGGGGACCGTTTCATCGAGATCTGGAACGTTGTCTTCATGCAGAACGAGCAGTTCGAAGATGGCTCTATGGTGCCTCTGGATATGCAGTCGATCGATACGGGCATGGGGCTTGAGCGTATTGGGGCGCTTCTACAAGGCAAGCACGACAATTATGACACCGACTTGATGCGCGCACTCATTGAGGCGTCTGCGCACGCGACCAACGTTGACCCCGATGGCGCGGGAAATGTGCACCATCGCGTGATTGCTGATCACCTCCGTTCGACGTCCTTCTTGATCGCCGACGGTGTGATGCCCTCTAACGACGGGCGCGGTTATGTGCTGCGGCGCATTATGCGGCGAGCGATGCGCCATGCGCACCTTTTGGGCGCTAAAGATCCGTTGATGCACAGGCTTGTGGGTGAGTTGGTGCGTCAGATGGGGGATGCGTACCCTGAATTGCATCATGCCCGCGCGTTGATCGAAGAAACGCTGCGCGCCGAGGAGACACGCTTCAAGCAAACGCTGGATCGCGGGCTGAAGTTGCTCGATGAAGAGTTGGCTGATCTACCTGAGGGCGCCAACCTTTCGGGTACTGCAGCATTCAAGCTGTATGATACCTACGGTTTCCCGCTCGACCTCACGCAAGATGCGCTGCGTGAAAAAGGGCGCGCTGTCGATACCGATGGGTTTGACGCGGCTATGGCCGAGCAAAAGGCCAAAGCGCGCGCTGCATGGGCCGGATCAGGCGAGGCTGCCGATGCAACGATATGGTACGACCTTGCCGAGGCTGAGGGTGTCACTGAGTTCCTAGGATACGATACGGAAGTCGCGGAAGGGCGGGTTCAAGCCATCGTTTCCGAGGGAGACAAGACCCAGAAGGCGGAAGCTGGTGTAAAGGTTCAGATTGTTGTTAATCAGACGCCTTTCTATGCAGAAAGCGGCGGTCAGGTTGGCGACAAAGGAGTGCTGGCGACTGAAACGGGTAAGGCGAAGATTACCGATACCAAAAAAGTTGCGGGCGTCTTTATACACTTTGCAGACGTGGTCGAAGGGTCAATCGAAGTAGGGAAGGGTGCTGAATTGACAGTTGAGCATGAACGCCGGAGTGCGATCCGCGCCAACCACTCCGCGACGCACCTGCTTCACGAGGCGCTCCGCAATGCCCTTGGTGAGCATGTCGCTCAACGTGGCTCGCTGAATGCCCCGGATCGCCTCAGGTTCGACTTTAGCCATGGCAATGCGCTGTCAGCTGAGCAGATTGATCGGGTTGAGGCCGAGGTGAACCGAATGATCCGGCAGAATTCGTTGGTCGAAACAAGGATCATGACACCTGACGACGCGCGGGCAATTGGCGCGCAGGCGCTGTTTGGTGAGAAATACGGTGACGAAGTTCGTGTTGTTTCGATGGGCGAGGCACCGACCGGCAAAGGGCAGAACGGGAAGACTTACTCCATCGAGCTTTGTGGTGGAACCCATGTGCGCCAAACCGGCGATATTGGGGCTTTCGTGGTGTTAGGAGATAGTGCCTCTTCTGCAGGTGTTCGGCGCGTCGAAGCGCTGACGGGCGAGAAAGCATTGGCCTATCTTGCAGATCAAGAGCGCGCGCTATCAGAAATTGCGGCCGCGTTGAAAGCCCCGGTTGGTGAGGCGGTCGATAAGGTGAAAGCGCTATTGGAGGAACGGAAGGCGCTGGCCAATGAGGTCGCTCAGTTGCGCCGTGAGCTCGCGATGTCCGGTGGCGATGCAAGTTCCGATCCCGCGCGCGACGTAGGGGGCATCGCATTCAAGGCGCAAGTGATCAAAGGGGTAACAGGAAAAGACCTGCCTGCTTTGATTGATGAAATGAAGGCCGAATTGGGCAGCGGTGTCGTGCTTTTGGTGGCTGATGCCGGCGGAAAGGCTGCCGTCGCAGCCGGTGTAACCGCAGACCTGACCAGCAAGGTGTCGGCTGTTGATGTTTTACGGGCGGCTGTTGCTGAGCTTGGCGGAAAAGGTGGCGGTGGACGACCTGACATGGCGCAAGGGGGAGGCGCATCGGCTGAGAACGCGGACGCTGCCTTTGCCGCCGCTGAATCAGTGATTGGAGGTGCAAAATGAGCGCGTTGTGGATTGCCCATGTGACCGTTACCGATGACGCCGCTTATGCCGAATACGCAAAGCGCGCGACCGTCGCAATTGCGGATCATGGTGGAATTTTCCTTGCCCGCGGCGGCGCGTTTGAGCAACTCGAAGGGGAACCGCGCCCGCGCAACGTGGTGGTGAGGTTCCCCTCACTCGATACCGCGCGCGCGTGCTACAATTCGGCGGCCTATCAAGAAGCGCTTGGCTTTGCCAAAGGGGCCTCCGTTCGTGATCTTGTGATCGTGGAAGAACTTACGCGCTAGTCGAGACCCCCCTGAAGTAAAAAAGGGCCTCGTTGATCGAGGCCCTTTTTTTAGCTTGCCGCCCTTGCTTGGCGCTTGCGCTCGTGGGGGTCCAAGAACCGCTTACGCAGGCGAATTGATTGCGGCGTCACCTCTACGAGTTCGTCGTCATCAATGTAGGCAATCGCTTGTTCGAGCGAGAGGGTCGTCGGGGGAGTGAGGCGGACCGCTTCGTCAGTGCCGGAAGCCCGCACGTTGGTGAGCTTCTTGCCCTTCAGGGGGTTGACCTCAAGATCATTGTCGCGGCTATGCTCGCCGATAATCATCCCCTCGTAGACCTTTTCCTGCGGAGAGATAAACATCTTGCCGCGCTCTTCGAGGTTCCAGAGCGCATAGGCGACAGCGTCGCCATTCTCCATCGAAATCAACACGCCCTGACGCCGCCCTTGGATCGGGCCACGATGCGGGGTCCAGCCGTGGAAGATGCGGTTGAGTACACCCGAGCCGCGTGTATCTGTCAGAAACTCGCCGTGATAGCCGATCAAACCGCGCGAAGGTATGTTGGCGACGATGCGGGTCTTACCTGCGCCAGCAGGCTTCATTTCAACCAGATCACCCTTGCGCGCGCCTGTGAGCTTTTCGACCACGACGCCTGTGTACTCGTCGTCAACATCGATGGTCACTTCTTCGACGGGCTCCATGCGAACGCCATTTTCTTCCCGGAAGATTACCTGCGGGCGCGAAATCGAAAGTTCGAAACCTTCGCGGCGCATATTTTCGATTAGGACACCCATCTGCAATTCGCCGCGCCCTGAAACGATGAACGCTTCGCCGCCGGGGGTGTCTTCGATTTTGATGGCGACGTTGGATTCGGCCTCTTTCATCAGGCGATCCCTGATGACGCGGGATTGTACCTTCTTGCCATCCCGTCCGGCCAGCGGGCTGTCATTAATCCCAAAAGTAACCGAGATCGTTGGCGGGTCGATCGGCTGCGCGGGCAGCGGGGAATCGAGAGAGGGGTCGCATAGCGTATCTGCGACGGTGGCTTTGCTCATACCGGCAAGCGTGACAATGTCGCCTGCTTCCGCAGCATCAATCGCCTGTTGCGATAGACCACGGAACGCCATGATCTTGGTGACGCGAAACTGTTCAATCTTGTCACCCGTGCGGGAGAGCGCTTTCAGCGTCTCACCGGCGCGCAGGGTGCCGCTTTCGACGCGACCCGTCAGGATGCGCCCGAGGAACGGATCAGCCGAGAGGGTCGTTGCCAACATCCGGAAGGGCTCGCTACGATGGGCGACCTGCTTTGGCGCAGGCACATGTTTGACCACGAGTTCAAACAGGGCCTTAAGGTCTTTGCGTGGGCCATCGAGTTCCGCGTCAGCCCATCCAGAGCGGCCGGAAGCGTAGAGGTGCGGGAAGTCCAGCTGGTTGTCGTCTGCGCCGAGGTTGGCAAAGAGGTCAAAACACTCGTCAAGCGCACGATCAGGTTCGGCGTCCGGCTTGTCGACCTTGTTGAGGACGACGATCGGGCGCAGGCCAAGTGCCAGTGCTTTTGAGGTAACGAACTTCGTCTGCGGCATCGGGCCCTCTGCCGCATCGACAAGTAGAACAACGCCATCGACCATCGACAAGATGCGCTCGACCTCTCCACCAAAGTCAGCGTGACCGGGAGTGTCGACGATGTTGATGCGCGTGCCATTCCATTCGACGCTGGTTGCTTTGGCAAGGATTGTGATCCCGCGCTCGCGCTCAATATCGTTGGAATCCATCGCGCGCTCTGAAACCGCTTGGTTCTCGCGGAAAGCGCCGGATTGCTTGAGAAGTTCGTCGACAAGTGTCGTCTTGCCGTGGTCAACGTGTGCGATGATCGCGATATTGCGAATGTCCATAGGTCTGCCTTTTGTGGAGTTGGGCGCGCAATACAGCGCATTCACCACAAAAGCCAGTGCTAATGCTGCAATGCAGATATGTTCTGTGGTTAGTGGGGCGTGGCCTTGGAAAACAGGTGGATTATCGCAATCCCCGCAATGATCAAACCCATGCCCAGTACGGCTGGCAGATCAAGGGTTTGCTTGAAGACGAAGTAGCCGATCAGGGCAATGAAAATGATGCCAAGCCCCGACCACAACGCATAGACTACACCAACCGGCATCTCGCGCAGGGTCAATGAGAGGAAGTAGAACGCGCCAGCATATGCGAAGAGAACGAACAGCGATGGCCCCAAGCGGGTGAATTGCTGACTGGCTTGTAGCGCGGAGGTGCCGACGGTCTCAGCCGCGACGGCGATGAGGAGGTAGACGTAGGTTAGGCTCATCTGATTACTCGCATATGGGAATGGTTAGAGCGGGAGCGCGGTCGTTTCTTTGATTTCTTCCATCACGAAGCTAGCCGACACATCTGAAAGCTCAACTTTGTCGATCAGTCGCTTATACAGCCGGTCGTAAGCCGGCATATCAGCGACGCGGGCGCGTATGAGGTAGTCTAGCTCACCAGACATCCGGTAAACACCCAAGATCTCTGGCATCGCGCGGGTTGCGCGCGAGAATTTCTCGAGCCAATCGGCGTTATGTTCGCGGGTTTTAACCATAAGAAATACAGTGAGCGGAAGACCCATCGTTTCGGGGTCGAGCAAGGCGACGCGCTTCTTGATGACACCTTGTTCCTCTAAGGCTCTGATGCGTCGCCAGCTGGCATTTCTGGAAAGGCCGACTTTTTCGCCGAGTTCTTCCAGAGACTGTGCCGAGTCACGCTGAAGCTCGCCTAATAGTCTTCGGTCTATAGAATCAATTTTCATGGATACCTTAAGTATTGGGATAATTTCTCAACATGTTCGTATAGTACATGATATTTGGGAGTAATTCACCCTGACTAAAGTGTAAATATTGCGAGAAGCATAATATGGAGTTTGATATGTTCTCTCGTGTTTTTCTTGATCACCCTCGCTCTGTTGATGAGAGCTACTTCGCGCATCTCCGTTTTGCGCTGAAATTCTCTTTTCGCCTCATTCTCGCAGGACTAGCAGCGCTGATACATGGTATTTTTCCTTGCGCTTTTGAGCGAACAGCGAGCCAAACTGTACGCCAATTGGCAGAGTTGTGTGATGGGCGCGGGCGATAATTCGTTCAAAGTTGCTGGAAAATATATTTTGTATACCGTGGTATGCATTGACTTGAACTGACCCGTTGGGTATCTGGCAGGCCAAGAGCGGCTTGGGTTGGTGTAATGACCCGCAGTACGCCGCATGTTCGAAACATTCGTTCCAATAGGTGGCAATAATGACGAATCCCAACACTCCCGACATCATCTATACCAAGGTTGATGAGGCGCCCGAACTTGCGAGCGCGTCGTTTTTGCCCATCATTCGCTCATTTGCTTCCGCGGCTGGTGTTTCGGTCGGAACCAAAGATATTTCTCTCGCGGGTCGGATCATCGCGGCATTCCCGGAATTTCTTTCCGAAGAGCAGCGGCAGAACGATGATCTGGCCGAGTTGGGCGAATTGGTGAAGGAACCCCAAGCGAACGTCATCAAGCTGCCCAACATTTCGGCCTCCGAGCCCCAGTTGGTGGCGGCAATCAAGGAGTTGCAGGGGCAGGGATATGCTTTGCCGAATTATCCATATGAGCCATCGGGCGACGACGAAAAGTCTATTGGGGTTCGGTATGACGCTATCAAGGGCTCGGCGGTTAACCCTGTTCTCCGTGAGGGCAACTCGGACCGGAGATCGGCGCGCGCTGTGAAGAAGTTTGCGCAGGCAAACCCGCATTCGATGGGCGAATGGAGCGCAGATAGTAAAACTAAAGTCAGCTCGATGCCCGGCAACGACTTTTACGCCAATGAGAAGTCGGCGACGATATCTGCAGCTCAGGCAGGTAAGGCGAAAATCGAGTTTGTCGATGCAGATGGCGCAGCAACCGTGCTCAAAGACGGATGGGAACTCGAAGCCGGGACTGTTGCCGATGCAACGTTCATGTCCGTCAAGGCGCTGAGCGCATTTCTGGCAGATGCCATCGAAGACACCAAATCGGACGGCACGATGTTCTCGCTTCATATGAAAGCGACGATGATGAAAGTGTCTGACCCGATTATCTTTGGCTACGCCGTCAAAGCGTGGCTGGCGCCTGTTTTCGAGAAATTTGGAGATCAATTGGCGGAACTGGGTGTGAGCGCGAGTGCGGGCATGGGCGATCTGCTCGAGCGCGTTAAAGGCAACGCTGAAATCCTTGCGGCGATTGAAGCTGTTCGCGCTGAGCGCCCCGAAATGTATATGGTTGACTCGGACAAAGGTATTACCAACCTGCATGTGCCCTCAGATGTCATTATCGACGCTTCGATGCCGGCGGTTATCCGCGCTGGTGGCAAAGGCTGGGACGGGGCCGGTAACAAAGGCGATACAAATTGCGTGATCCCCGACAATTGCTATGCGCCTGTCTATGACCAAGCTATCAAGTTCTTCAAAGAGAATGGCGCGCTGAACCCTGCAACCGCAGGCGCTGTGGCAAATGTGGGTCTGATGGCTCAAAAGGCCGAGGAGTATGGAAGCCACCCAACGACTTTCGTAGCTCCCGCCGATGGGACAATCCGTGTCGTTCTGGCGAATGGTGAGACACTCCATGCACACGAGGTGGAAGCCGGCGATATCTGGCGCGCATGCACTGTAAAAAAGGCGCCCATTGAGAACTGGATCCAGCTGGCGCTCGACCGTCAGCGTCTGACCGGTTCGGAGGCAATCTTCTGGCTCGATAGCAACCGCGCACATGACGCGGAGCTGATCAAATATGTCGAGCCAGCTCTCGCCTCTGCTGGGGTGTCTGACAAGTTCCAGATCCTTGCACCGCGTGAGGCGACGCGGCAGTCGCTTGAGACGATCACGTCGGGTCAAGATAGCATCGCGATTACAGGTAACGTTCTGCGTGATTACCTCACCGACCTGTTCCCGATCCTCGAGCTTGGCACCTCTGCGAAGATGCTCTCGATCGTGAAGCTAATGAACGGCGGCGGCCTGTTCGAAACTGGTGCAGGCGGCTCGGCACCCAAGCACGTCCAACAGTTGATGGAAGAGAACCACCTGCGCTGGGACTCGATGGGTGAGTTCTGTGCACTTGGTGAGAGCTTGAATTTCCTCGCTGACACGCGTGGCAATGCGAAAGCGGCGGTGCTTGGCGCAGCGGCTGAAGTTGCAACACAAGGTATTCTGGATCATAACCGTTCGCCGTCGCGTAAGGTTGGCCAGCCTGACAATCGTGATAGCCACTACTGGTTCGCGCGGTACTGGGCTGAAGCACTCGCGCAGCAAGGCGATGACAAAGATCTGGCGGCGCATTTCGCACCGATCGCTGCGGCGCTAGCTGAAAATGAAAGCGTGATCTTGCAAGAATTAGAAGCAGCGCAAGGTGCGGTGGCGGATTTGGGTGGGTACTATCATTCCGACCCCGCAAAGACAGAGGCGGTTATGCGTCCCAGCGCCACTCTGAACGCGCTTATTGGATAGGTGTGATAAAAACAAAAAGGCCCTCCGGAAATTTTGGAGGGCCTTTTTTATTTCGCTAGTCGCTTCTTGAATTCCTAATCGGCGGTCCGCGCTTTGTGTTTTTGCATCCGTTCGGTCAACAGTTGTCTGGCGCGTTTTTCCGCGCGCCGCACGCGGATCGCGGTATTATAGGCCTCTTGAAGCGTTTGCGATGAGGCGCCTAGGATCTCTCCTACATTTGCGACGATTTGATCGTCACCACTGCGCGCCTCATCAGCAAGCGCCATTTGCGCAATTTCGTCCGCCATGTCGTCCAGAAATGCCATGGTTAGCGGGTATTCTCCGTTAGGCGACGCTTCACATAAGTCGAGACATGATCCAGCATCGTGTCCATATGTGGTTCTTCGAAGAAGTGGCCCGCCCCGTCGATTTCTGTATGCGTAATCGTGATGCCCTTCTGCTCGTGCAATTTGTTCACGAGTGAATGCGTATCAGCAGGTGGCGCGACGCGGTCCGATGTGCCGTTGATGATGAGGCCAGAAGACGGGCAGGGCGCCAAGAAGGAAAAATCGTACATATTGGCGGGCGGAGACACCGATATGAAACCTGTAATCTCCGGGCGTCGCATCAAGAGCTGCATGCCGATCCAAGCACCGAACGAAAACCCTGCGACCCAGCAATGCTTTGCATTTGAGTTCATGGACTGGAGATAATCTAGGGCCGACGCGGCATCCGACAATTCGCCAATGCCCTGATCATATTCGCCCTGACTGCGCCCAACGCCACGGAAATTGAAGCGCAGAACGGTGAAGCCCATGTTGTAGAATGCGTAGTGCAGATTGTAGACGACGCGATTGTTCATCGTCCCGCCAAACTGCGGGTGCGGATGCAAAACGATCGCAATTGGAGCGTCACGATCTTTTTGTGGGTGATAACGGCCTTCGAGCCGACCCTCAGGGCCGGGAAATATTACTTCGGGCATATGTGTCCCATTTCTCGGTCATTTAATCCGGAGAATTCTTGACGAAAACTCTCGGACACTTTAGAAAGATTCTAACCCCAACCGGCTGGTCGGGTTTTACCGTGGTTACTCAGGGCTGGGGCGGGCGTCAATGTATTTGAGCCAAACAGCCGCGAGATGTGAGGCGATTTCATGAAGTTGAGCACAAAAGGCCGGTATGCGATGGTCGCTCTTGCCGACTTGGCTTTGCAGCCTGAGGGCGGATTGGTCACTTTAACAGAGATTTCAAAGCGGCAGGACATCTCTCTAGCTTATCTTGAACAGCTTTTCGTGAAACTCCGCAGGGCTGATCTTGTCGAGAGCGTCAGGGGGCCGGGTGGCGGATATAAGCTGTCACGGCCGGCGTCTGAAATCCGTGTCTCAGATGTGCTTGGCGCTGTAGATGAGACAGTGAGCGCGATGCACAAAGGCGCGGGCGCAAGCGGAGCGGCATCCGGAAGCCGCGCTCAGTCTCTGACAAACCGACTGTGGGAAGGGCTTTCGGCCCATGTCTACGTCTTTTTGCATCAAGCCCGGCTTTCGGACGTGGTTGGCAATGGGTTGGCGCCCTGTCCGGCGGTGCCAGCGCTTTTTGAAGTGGTTGACGAATGAACCAACGGGTAACTCATATTGCTGGCTCACGCGTAGAGGCGCTGCGCTGATGCGGTCGTACCTGGATCATAATGCCACGGCGCCACTGCGTTCAGAAGCCCGCGCCGCTATGATTGCGGCGATGGATCTGGTGGGAAATCCGTCTTCCGTACATTCGGAAGGGCGCGCGGCCAAAGCGTTACTCGAACAGTCGCGTTCCAAGCTGGCCGAAGCGCTTGGGGCTGGGAACGCAGACATCATCTTTACCTCAGGTGCGACCGAGGCCGCAGCTTTGGCGCTCAGGGATAAGGATCTGCTTGGCGCGGACATCGAGCATGACGCCGTGCACAATTGGATCGCGCCGTCACTTCCCGTTGATCAGTTCGGTCGCGTTGACGTGATGGAGCCGGAAAGAACGGCCCTGCAACTTGCGAACTCGGAGACTGGTATCATTCAGGATCTGCCGAAAGGGCTTGCCGCTTCTGACGTGACGCAGGCGATAGGTCGTGTGCCCTTTTCATTTAGTTGGAGTGGCATCGGCGCGGCATTTCTATCAGCGCACAAAGTTGGTGGACCGAAAGGTGTCGGCGCATTGATCGTCCCGCAAGGTGTGGATGTTGTTGCCCATCTCCGCGGTGGCGGACAGGAAATGGGCCGCCGCTCAGGTACAGAAAACCTTGTAGGAATTGCCGGATTCGCGGCAGCTGTTGAGGCCGCTTTGAAGGATCTTGCCGAAGGTGTGTGGGCTAAGGTTGAAGAATTTAGAAATATTCTAGAAAAGGCCATTGAGGCCGGCTCTCCGGATACTATTTTTGTCGGGAAAGAGGTGAGCCGGCTGCCAAATACCAGCTGTTTTGTCACACCGGGATGGAAAGGCGAAACTCAGGTCATGGCGATGGATCTCGCGGGTTTTGCCATATCGGCAGGGTCGGCATGCTCGAGTGGCAAGGTGAAGGCGAGCCGAACCTTGCGTGCGATGGGCTACTCAGTTGAGGAGTCGAGTTGCAGCGTCAGGGTTTCGCTCGGCCCTGAAACGACGAAGGACGAAGTTCTGCAATTTGCAGAGGCTTGGACGAACAAATTGGAGAGACAGCGCAGACGCAGCGCTTGAGAGGTAAGCAAATGGTTGCATTGGACCAAAGTCAGGTGAAGGACGGTGTCGATCAGGATACCGTGGATGCCGTCGCCAAATTGTCTGGCAAGTACAAGTACGGCTGGGAAACCGAGATTGAGATGGATTACGCACCGAAAGGTGTGAACCCGGACATTGTTCGCTTGATCTCCGATAAGAATGAAGAGCCTGAATGGATGACGGAATGGCGTCTTCAGGCCTTTGCGCGGTGGGAAAACCTTGAAGAGCCCGATTGGGCGATGGTTTCCTACCCGAAAATTGATTTTCAGGATCAGTACTACTATGCGCGCCCGAAGAGCATGCAGGAGAAGCCGAAGTCGTTGGATGACGTGGACCCTAAATTGCTGGCGACCTATGAAAAGCTTGGTATCCCTCTGAAAGAGCAAATGATCCTCGCCGGCGTCGAGGGCGCTGAAGATGCGCCAGCAGAAGGGCGCAAAGTCGCTGTGGATGCGGTTTTTGACTCTGTCTCGGTGGGTACAACCTTCCAAAAAGAGTTGGAGAAAGCGGGGGTTATTTTCTGTTCAATTTCGGAAGCGATCAAAAACCACCCCGAGCTTGTAAAGAAATACCTAGGATCGGTCGTTCCGCCGTCGGACAACTACTACGCCACGCTCAATAGTGCGGTGTTCTCGGATGGATCTTTTGTTTATGTGCCACCAGGCGTTCGATGCCCGATGGAGCTGTCGACATATTTCCGGATTAACGCGGAGAATACCGGACAGTTCGAGCGCACGTTGATCATTGCCGATAAGGGGTCGTACGTCTCTTACCTTGAGGGCTGTACCGCACCGAAGCGCGACACCGCGCAGCTCCATGCGGCGGTCGTCGAAATCATCATCGAAGAAGATGCCGAGGTGAAATATTCCACCGTTCAGAATTGGTTCCCCGGTGATGAGGAAGGCAAGGGCGGCATCTATAACTTTGTGACCAAGCGCGCCGACTGCCGCGGCGATCGTTCCAAGGTGATGTGGACACAGGTGGAGACGGGCTCGGCTGTAACATGGAAGTACCCTAGCTGTATTCTGCGTGGCGATGACAGCCAAGGTGAGTTCTATTCAATTGCGATCACCAACAATATGCAGCAGGCCGATACCGGCACGAAGATGGTTCATCTTGGCCGCAATACAAAATCGCGGATTGTCTCGAAGGGGATCAGCGCTGGGAAGGCGCAGAACACCTATCGTGGATTGGTGAGCATGCATCCGAAAGCGAAGAACAGTCGCAACTACACGCAATGTGACAGCCTTCTGATCGGCGATAAATGCGGCGCGCACACGGTTCCGTATATCGAGGTGAAGAACAATTCGAGCCGTGTCGAACATGAGGCGACCACCTCAAAAGTTGATGACGACCAACTCTTTTACTGCCGTCAACGCGGCATGGACGAGGAGGAGGCTGTCGCGCTGGTCGTGAATGGTTTCTGTAAGGAAGTGCTTCAGGCGCTTCCGATGGAATTTGCGATGGAAGCGCAGCAATTGGTTGCGATTTCCTTGGAAGGGTCCGTGGGCTAACGCGCTCTACAATTCGGTTTATTTGGCGTGGTGAAGCTACGCTGAGGAGAAGAAAATGCTGGAAATTAAGAACTTACACGTCAAGCTTGAAGAAGAAGACAAGCAGATTTTGAAGGGTGTGAACCTGACTGTTGAGGCTGGGAAGGTGCATGCGATCATGGGGCCGAACGGTTCCGGGAAGTCGACGCTTTCTTACGTCCTGTCTGGCAAAGATGGCTATGAAGTCACCGATGGTGAGGCCACCCTTTCAGGTGAGGATATCCTAGAGATGGAGCCGGAAGAGCGCGCCGCCGCGGGTCTGTTCTTGGCCTTTCAATATCCGGTCGAGATTCCGGGCGTTGGGAACATGACATTCTTGCGGACGGCTGTGAACGCACAACGCAAAGCGCGTGGCGAGGAAGAACTGAGTGCCGCCGATTTCCTGAAAGTTGTGCGCGAGAAGGCGAAGACGCTCAAAATTGACGCCGAAATGCTCAAGCGCCCGGTGAATGTTGGTTTCTCGGGTGGTGAAAAGAAACGAAACGAGATTCTCCAAATGGCAATGCTGGAGCCGACTATGTGCATCCTCGACGAGACGGACTCTGGTCTTGACGTTGATGCGATGAAGCTGGTTGCCGAGGGTGTAAACGCCCTGCGGGACGAGGGACGCGGTTTCCTCGTTATTACCCACTATCAGCGCTTGTTGGACCACATCAAACCCGATGTTGTGCACATCATGTCCAATGGGCGCATTATCAAAACGGGTGGCCCCGAGCTCGCGCTTGAAGTGGAGCATAACGGTTATGGCGATCTGCTTGCGGAGGCCGTTTGATGGTTGCGAGAGCCGCACTGGTAAAGGCCAAGGCTGACGCGACAACTGATCGGTTAGCCGAGTATGAAGTGCCTCAAGGGGCTTCGTGGGCGGTTGAAGCGCGTAACAAGGCGCTCGCCCGCCTTACGGAAACCGGGCTTCCTCACCGGCGAGACGAATATTGGAAGTACACCGATCCAAGCTCGCTTGTTGTGGCTCAGGCACCTGAGGCGGCCTTGTTCGAGAATGACGAAGGCCCGGCATTCGATGCGATTGACCGGATTAAGATCGTCTTTGTAGACGGTGTATTCGACGCTGCTGCGTCGTCGGATTTGTCTGCTGAGGGTTTGGAGATCGAACGCCTCGCCAAGGCTGTCGAAAGCGATGACCATTGGGTCAAAGACCTCTTTGGGGTGCTTGAAGGGCGCAACGCACAGGGCGCCGTTCCACGGCCATTGGCCGCGATGAATACGGCAATTGCGCTCGATGGTGTTTGCATCCGCGCAACGGCGAAGGTCACGAAGCCAGTAAATTTGATTTATCTACATAAATCAAAGGTTTCAGACGCCTACTTACATCATTGCATCAAGGTTGAAGGTGGCGCCGAGTTCACACTTTTGGAAACCGGACCTGCTGCCGCCCGTTTCTCGAAGGTGATGGAGGTCGATGTTGCTGATGGTGGCGCATTTCATCATGTCAGGGCGCAGGGCCGCGATCATGAACGTCGCGCCTACACCGCACAGTTCGGTCGCCTTGGTGAGGGATCAACATACAAGTCCTTCACGCTTACAGCGAACGGGGTTCTGACAAGAAATGAAAGTGTCATCGAGCTGACTGGCGATAATGCTGTAACGCACATTGCAGGTGCGGCCGTTGGCGACGGATCTGACTTCCTTCACGACGACACGGTGTTCATCACCCATGATGCCGTTGGCTGCGAAAGCCGTCAAGTGTTCAAGAAAGTGCTGCGAAATGGTGCTGTTGGTGTCTTTCAGGGCAAAATCCTCGTCAGACCGGATGCGCAGAAGACTGATGGATATCAGATCAGCCAATCGCTTTTGCTGGATGATGACAGCCAGTTCCTCGCCAAGCCAGAGCTTGAGATTTATGCCGACGATGTTGCCTGTAGCCATGGATCAACATCAGGTGCGATCAATGAGGATGCATTGTTCTATCTCAAATCGCGCGGCGTGCCGCATCATGAAGCGACGAACCTACTTACGCTCGCGTTTCTCGCAGAGGCTCTTGATGAAATTGAGAATAAAGCCTTTGCGGATGATCTGTACGAACGCTTGTCAAACTGGCTGAACCGGCGCGTTAAATGACCGTTTCAACGGATATCTTAAGGACCTGGCGCGCACCGCGCCAGGTGATGCGGCGCCTGCTGGAAATGGGGCAGCGCGAGGATCGCGCACTGGCTTTTCTTATGGCTGCGTGTTTGTTGATCTTTATCGGTCAGTGGCCACGCCTCGTACGTTTGTCAGAGGGGATAGGGGTGTCTGCGGGGGCCGAAGTCCCCGAGCTGTCTCGTTTGATATCGTACGAGTTTGTGAGCTGGATCGTTGTCTGGCCGCTCATGTTCTACATCATTGCTGGGATTTCCCATCTGATTGCGAAAGTGCTGGGCGGAAAAGGGACGTGGTTTGGTGCTCGGTTGGCGTTGTTTTGGGCGCTTTTGGCGAGCTCTCCTGCAATGCTCCTTTACGGCTTGTTGATGGGGTTCAACGGCGCAGCCATCGGTACACAGCTTGTTGGTATGGTTTGGCTTGGGGCGTTGGTTCTGTTTTGGATTTTGGGATTGATCGAAGCTGAGAAGGGCCGTTCAGATGCTTGATATCGAAAAAGTCCGCGCCGACTTTCCTATTTTGAAGCGCGAAGTGAATGGTAAGCCTTTGGTTTACCTCGATAACGGCGCATCCGCCCAGAAACCGCGCGTGGTGATTGACGCAGTTACACGGGCCTACAGCCACGAGTACGCGAATGTTCATCGCGGTCTGCACTACCTCTCTAACCTCGCAACGGAAAGGTATGAAGGCGTCCGCGGCATCATCCAGCGTTTCTTGCATGCTGGGAGCGAAGACGAGATTGTGATGACCACCGGCACTACGGAAGGGATTAATCTCGTTGCATACGGCTGGGCAATGCCGCGCTTTCAGGCGGGTGACGAGATCGTCCTCTCAGTGCTTGAGCATCATGCCAATATCGTGCCGTGGCATTTCCTGCGGGAGCGGCTGGGTGTCGTACTCAAGTGGGTGGATGTCGGGCCGGAAGGTGAACTGGACGCCCAAGCGGTCATTGATGCGATCGGACAGAAAACCAAGCTGGTCGCCATTACGCAGCTTTCCAACGTCCTGGGCACACAGGTCGATGTAAAGACGATCTGCGCCGCCGCGAGAGAAATGGGCGTTGCCACTTTGGTCGATGGCAGCCAAGGCAGCGTCCACGCGCCTGTCGATGTGCAGGATATCGGGTGTGACTTTTACCCCATCACCGGTCACAAGCTTTATGGTCCATCCGGCTCGGGTGCGATCTATATTCGGGATGAACGGCTCGCTGAAATGCGCCCGTTCATGGGCGGGGGCGATATGATCCGCGAAGTCTCGAAAGAAGTTGTGACCTACAACGAACCGCCAATGAAATTCGAAGCGGGGACACCTGGGATCGTGCAGCAGATCGGCTTGGGCGTCGCGCTTGAATATCTGATGGATCTGGGTATGGAGAATGTCGCTCTCCACGAACGCGATCTGAAAGAATACACCGAGAAGCGCCTGAGCGGTTTGAATTGGTTGAATATTCAGGGAAAATCTCCTGACAAAGCGGCGATCTTCTCATTCACGATGAATGGGGCAGCGCATGCCCACGACATTTCGACCGTTCTCGATAAAAAGGGCATCGCTGTGCGTGCTGGGCATCATTGTGCGCAACCGTTGATGGCGCATTTGGGCGTTTCGGCAACGTGTCGTGCGTCCTTTGGGCTGTATAACACGCGCGCAGAGGTGGATGCGTTGGTCGACGGCCTAGAGCTTTGCCATGATCTTTTTGGCTAAAAGCTCCTGTTAAGACGGGTGCTTTTCCGATTGCGGTGTTAAAGTAGTGCCGATATAGAGCGGCTCAGCGGACCCATAGCTCAGCTGGATAGAGCGCTGCCCTCCGAAGGCAGAGGCCAGAGGTTCGAATCCTCTTGGGTCCGCCATATCCCCGATCTTCCGTGACAAGCCATCGCTTCGAGATGCGGTATTGCATGCGAAAAGGTGAGGATTTCGGCTGGTTAATTGGTCGACTGATCGCGAGTCATGCGGCGGAAGCAAGCAATAAATCATAACTGTCCTTGTCCTCGTCTACTTTTCAACTTTCCGCCTGAAGTTGACTTGGATCATGGTGCTCCTTACCGTTTCAATGTGTTTTCGGTTGGGAGTTGAACAGACCGATTTCCAAATCGGAGGTGCGCATGACCGGATATTTCACCCGTCGAACACTATTTTCTGCATTAGGTGGAACGATATTGGTCGCGATTTTGCCAAGCGCCGTTCTTGCACAAGATGCGCGCGAAATACTGCGCGCGGCCTTTGATAATTGGCGCGCGGATAGTTCGTACGCAAAAGTTGAGATGGTCGTTCAGCGCAGCAATGGGACGCGCACAATGACCTTTGAAAGCTGGACTCAAGGGGAAGATCGTGCGCTCGTCCGTTTTACAGCGCCGGCGCGAGATGCGGGCAACGCTACCTTGCAGCTTGATGGGGCGACATACGTTTTCAATCCGCGGCTCAACCAGATTATCAAACTACCTGCGAGTGCGATGTCGCAGAGCTGGATGGGGTCGGATTTCTCATATGATGATCTCGCCCGTTCAGAAGGCGTGATCGACGATTATACACATCGCGTTCTTGAGACGCGCACAGTCTCGGGCGCGCAAGCCTACGTCATCGAGTCTGTTCCGAAGCGTGGCGTTCCGGTTGTGTGGGGTAAACAGGTTTTAACTGTGCGCAGCGATGGGGTGTTGCTGTCTGTGGAGTATTTCGATCAGCTCGGGAAACGCGTGCGTGAAATGCGATCAGGGCGCATCGGCACACTTGGTGGGCGGCCGTATCCTGTAGAGATGACGATGCGCCGAGATGATGAACCTGGCGAATATACGACCGTCAGAACGGTCGATGCGGAATTCAATATCGATATTCCAAGTTACCTCTTCACGCGCTCGAACCTGCAAAATCCGCGGGACTGATATGATCACTGCTATCGCTTGGCGCAATGTTTGGAGACAGCCGACGAGAACGCTGCTGTCGGTGACGGGTATGTCGTTCACCTCAATGCTGTTGGTTTTCATGGTGTCTTTCCAGTTCGGTTCTTACGACACGATGAAGGAAAGCATGCTGGGGATTAATGACGGCTATGGCCAGTTTCAGGCGGAGGGTTACAACGACTCGCCTGATATGGCGACGACGCTGGAGCAGCCCTACAAGATAGCCGAACGCGCTCGCGAAATTGGCGGCATCGATGCCGCTGCCGTTCGAGCGAATGGATTCGGCTTGTTGGCGCATGGCGAGCGGAGCTTTGCCGCTGCGATCATTGGCTTAGATCCGGAAGCCGATCCTCAGGTCGCGAAGATTTCGACGATGATAAAGTCGGGCCGCCCACTGCAGCCCGACGACGATGCCAGTATTGTGTTGGGCGAGGGGTTAGCCCGAAATCTGAGGCTGGAATTGGGTGATCAGGTTACGCTGTTGGGGAGTGCGGTTGATGGGTCGGTTGCCGCCGACGTGTTGACACTTGTCGGTATTTTCGGCGCAGGTGTCCCCGAACTTGATCGTCAGATCGCGCAAATGCCGCTTTCGCGTTTCGACGAAACGTTCTTCATGGAAGGAACCGCGCATTTAGTGGCCGTTAAGGGCAGTGATCTGCCCCATGTTGAACGCAAGAGTGGCGAGCTTGAAAATATCGCAGCGGAGTTTGGCGCGACCTATCTGAGTTGGGATGTGCTGCGGCCCGAAGTTAAGCAGGCCATTTCACTCGACCAGTCCACAGCCATATTGGTCTATGGGACATTGGTCATTGTGGTGGTTTTCGTCATTTTGAACACCCTTTACATGTCTGTATTGGAGCGAACACGGGAATTTGGCATGTTGCTGGCGCTTGGAATGAAACCGGCGCAGATCGGCCGTATGGTCTGGGTCGAAATGGTCTTTCTGTCGGTACTTGGGGCCGGTAGTGGCATTGTTCTGGGCATCGCTCTGACAGCCTATTTTCAAAATGTCGGTATTGGAATCGAGGGTATGGGAGATGTCTATGCGGAGTGGGGTCTTCCGTCACGGTTCTATCCCATCATGACGATTGAGCGTGTTTTGGTGGGACCTGTGGCCATAGTCGGGTCGATCGCATTGCTGGGTATCATCCCTTATCGGAGGGTTCTGAGGCTCGAACCTGTGGAGGCGATGGCAGGATGAGCGATACACTTCGAACCTTCCTCCCGCTTGCATGGCGGAACGTCTGGCGGAACCCGCGCAGGACATCGATCACACTCATCGTGGTATCCGTGGGTCTGTGGTCTATCTTGTTTTTCAATTCGTTCATGATTGCTTGGATGCAATCGAGCAAGGACACTGCGCTACAGATTTTGACTGGTTCTGGTCAGATCCATGCCGAAGGGTTCATGGATGATCCGAATATTGATCTGGTTATGGAGGCGCCTGACGAGGCTTTGGTTGAAGCATTGTCAGGTGCGCAGTTTTCCGGCTGGACTCGTCGGCTCGGTCTGCCGGCTGTTATTTTGAGCGAATACAAGACCCTGCCTGTTACGATGACAGGTGTTGTCCCCACAGGGGAAAGTCAGGTTTCAGTGCTTCCCCAAAAGGTCGTTGAGGGGCGCTACCTTGCAAGCCATGAAGATGATGGCGTTGTCATTGGGCTGCACCTTGCGGAGCAGTTGAAGACGGGCGTTGGGCGGCGCGTGATCTTGATGTCTCAAAACACCGACGGCACGATGTCGGAGCGTAGTTTCGATGTGGTAGGCCTTTTTGACTCTGATCAGGCGACCGAAGACTTCTTCGCGTTCACGGGATTGTCTGCGGCGCAATCCTTCGTGGGTTTGCGAGATCAAGTGACTGAAATTGTTTTCGCGTTGCAAGATGATGCGCCGCTCGAACCGACTATCGATACCTTGAAGGAGGCGGCGCCCGAACTCGATGTAAGGAGCTGGAAAGACCTTAATTTGTTGCTTGCGACGACAGATGCGTTCATGGGCAGCATCATTTTCATTTGGCTCGGCGTGGTGTTCGCGCTGATGGCTATCGGCATCATCAATACGCAACTGATGGCAGTGTTCGAGCGGATGCGTGAGTTCGGCCTGTTGCGCGCGCTTGGCATGCGGCCTCGGCTGGTCTTGCTGATGGTGACGCTAGAGTCTGCGCTGCTAATCGGAATAGGTGTTCTTATTGGCGCCGGATTATCGGCTTTGACGATTTGGTCACTTTCGGACGGCCTTGATCTTAGCCGCTGGGCCCAGGCAATGGAAATGATCCAAGGCGGCAATGTTTTGTATCCGGATTTTCATTTTGGCAGTTTTGTTCTCTTCTCATTAATCATTTGGATTCTCGGGATTTTGGTCGCTCTGTGGCCTGCGAGAAAGGCATCGAAATACAGCCCCGTCGAAGTGATGCGCAGGGACACTTAAGGAGATAAAGTGATGCAGGCCATAGTAACGTGTCGCGGTGTCCGAAAGACTTTTGGGAAGGGGGAACTGGCGGTTCATGCGCTTAGGGCGGTAGATCTCGATATTCTGCAAGGCGATTTCGCAACCCTTGCGGGCCCATCGGGTTCCGGCAAAACGACCCTCCTGAATATGATTGGGGGATTGGACAGCCCAAGCAGCGGTGAAGTCATCGTTGATGGCGAGAACCTCGGTGAGATGTCGAAAGCCGAATTATCGGAGGTCCGACTGACCAAGATAGGTTTTGTGTTTCAGTCCTTCAATTTGATCCCGGTGATGTCCGCTGCTGAGAACATCGAGTTCGTCCTCGAACTTCAGGGAATGCCACGGGCAGAGAGGCGGGACAGAGCGCTGGCGATCTTGAATGATGTAGGTATTGAAGAGCTGGCGCATCGCAGGCCTGGCGCAATGTCGGGTGGCCAGCAGCAGCGCGTGGCTGTTGCGCGCGCATTGGTGAGTAACCCGTCAATCGTACTGGCCGATGAACCGACCGCCAACCTGGACTCCGCAACTGCTTACGATCTCGTCGCCTTGATGAGGCGGTTGAATGAGGAGCATGGAACAACTTTCCTCATAGGAACGCACGACACCCGCGTGCTTGAAAACAGCCAGCGGCGCATAACGATGTTGGACGGGGGTATAGCAACCGATGAGCGCGTTTAAGACATTAATCGTTTCATGTGTGCTTGCCGGCTATGCTGGGGGAGTGCTTGCTCAGGAGTTGCGATTCAAAGTCGAACTCGGATCCGATTTGCAGTGGCCCGATGGCTCTAGTCTGGAGGCGGCACTTGGCTTTTCCTCTCTGCAAACCAATCGTGCAGGCCTGCGGGCGATGGTGGACGCCGAGCTTCTTGGCGGACAGTTTGAGCTGCATGGAGCGGTTAATCGGGTCAATGGTGACAATATCGCGCTGCAATCTGCATTAGCGGGCATGAGCCCTTCATCACCCCCAGCGACTCTTTTCGACCTCAGCGGGGAAAACATTTCCGGGGACACGGCATTGCAGTGGGGCATTGATCGGCTGAACCTGACATGGACCACGGACAGTTTTGTTTTCAAGGTAGGGCGGCAGGCAATCACTTGGGGCAACGGGCTGGTCTTCGCTCCATCCGATGTTGTTGCGCCGTTTTCACCGAACGCGATCGACCGGAGCTACAAGACCGGTACGGATATGATCTATGCGCAGTATCTCTTTGATAATGGTGCGGATTTGCAGGCGGTTTATATTCCGCGACCCGAGATCGTCGGCGGTGCGGTAAGCGCTGATGCCTCCACAACCGCCTTGCGTGGATATGCAAATGTGGGTGGGCTCGACGTCACCGCAATGCTCGCGAAAGACCGCGGAGATCTGGTTTTTGCGTTAGGCGGCAGCGGCGCGCTGGGTGAGGGCGCGTTGAAAGGCGATATCGTTCTATGGGATCCGCTTGGCGGTTCTATTGATCCGTCTTGGGTGGTGAACTACTCCAACTTTGCCAGCTTTGGAGATCTTGGCGTTTCCTATTTTGTGGAGGCCTATCAAAATGGTTTCGGTACCGCCTCGGATACGACTTTGGCTGCTTTGCCTGTGGCCTTGTCCTCACGAATGGCAACGGGGCAGGTCTTCTTTGCTGGACGGAATTTCTGGGCGGCGGGAGCACAGGCGTTTGTGACCCTAGATCTGATGCTCGCACCGACTGTCATTGTTAATGCTGATGATCGTAGCGCATTGTTGAGCGTGACTGCAAATTACACTCTTGGAGATAATACGGATGTGTCGCTGAATTACTCGAACCCGTTTGGCGCTGACGGCACTGAATTCGGCGGGCGTGAAACATCACTAGGAAGCGGCAATTTCGTCGGCCCGTCGCGCAGTCTAAGCCTGACGATATCGCACTTTTTCTAAAGCTTTTGCCGCGCGATCTGAGTTCGGGGCCTTAGGCGCCCCAATTCCGAACTGGACCACAATCCATATGGACAAAATCCGAGCCGGAATACTTGCCTACGCCACCGGCGTTGCACGACGAAGCCGCATTTGCCATTTGACGAACCGAGCGGCTTGCCAAACGTAAGTCGGCTGCTTGCGCCTGCATGTGAAGGGAATTGCGTGCAACGCCGGACGAGCGCCGTCTCAGCATCGCATTTGTTGCGGGCGTTCTGTATCCTGAGAGCAGCATATACGGCTCGGAAACATCAAGGATATTGTGCGCAGCAGCCATGATATCAATCGTGCGTGTATCGATGCGCTTAACCTCATCCGTTCGCCAGTCTCGCATGAAGTAGCTGATCTGTTGGATTGCTTCGTCGATGTAATCGCCTTCGATCCAATAAATGGTATCAACGCTTTCACCCGTTCGTCCCGAATACATCTTGAGCCGTCGTATGTCGCCGGCGCCACGGAGGAAACCGAATGCATTTGAATAGGTCGGCGCAGCAACTACCGCAGTCGCCGCAAATGCACGAAGGAGCCCGCGACGGGTCATACTCAAGGTGGTCATAGAAACAAATCCTGTATTCCCAATGCTTGCCGTTTCCATGCAAGCGGTTTGCCATCTCCCCAGGCGGCTGAGCATTTTATGACATGTTTCGAATCATATACCAAGCCACCTTGCTGCTTTGTTGACGTTTGGGCGACAAATCGGCAGTTTTTTGCGCAAATGCTGGGTTCAGACTGATCCCGGGTTCTAGCCCGATGGCGCGGAGGCAACATCGGCGAAGCAATTTTTGGCATGTCGGATTTGTGAATGGACCTCCGAAATTGCTGCGCATACCTCAGGGGGAGCAGTTTCGGTCGCGAAAGACGAGTATCAGAATGTATGTGATGGTTGGCAAAATGAGTGCGGTTTTTCGTAGGATATGCGCCCAATTTGCGGTGGTCCTTGTATTTTCCGTAGGGGCAACAGCTGCGGCGGCTCAATCGGTGAGTTTCAAGGTGGCTGTTGCGGAAGCAGCTTCGGGGCACGAGGACATAGCTGAATTCTACAGCGCGCGTGACTATGCAGGTATCTGGGTCGGAAGTGACACCGATGCAATTGCGCGCCGGAATGCTCTTTTTGCCGCCTTCGATGCCGCAGAAAAGCATGGGCTTCCCGCTTCGCGATTTGATGCCAATGCACTGGAAGAATTAATTCTGTCCGAGCGATCAAACCATCAACTTGGCTTGGCAGATGTGCGCCTGACGCGCGCATTCCTCGATTATGGGCACGCCGTCCAATCTGGTCTGGTTGAGCCGGCGGCGGTGGATGATAACATCAAACGGCGCGTGAACAGGGACCACGATAGAGTATTGCTCTCCGGATTGTTGGGGCCGGATCCTTTTTCCTTTATCCGCGAGCTGGCTCCGTCGACGCCCGAATATGCAAGGCTTCTGAGCGAAAAAGCGCGGTTGGAGCAGGTGCTCGCAGATGGCGGATGGGGACCGACGATCCAGGGCTCCGATACGTTGAGGCCTGGCGATACTGGGCCAAGGGTCATTGCTCTACGGGATCGCCTGATTGCGATGGGATATATGCCCAACAGCGTCGGGCGTAGCTACGACGCAGCATTGCAGTCAGCCGTTGTGGATTTTCAGGAAAGCCACGGATTGCTTGCTGATGGCATTGCTGGGTCCAGCACGATTTCTGAAGTGAATGTTGACGTTGACCAGCGGCTGAAATCAATCGTCGTGGCCCTTGAGCGCGAGCGATGGATGAACCGTGATCGCGGCGAGCGGCACATTTGGGTAAATCTCGCGGATTTCTCGGCAACGATTGTTGATCATGGGGAGGTGACTTTCCGTACCCGCTCGGTGATCGGGGCAAATACCTCGGATCGCCAATCTCCAGAATTCTCAGATCGCATGGACTACATGGTCATCAATCCAAGTTGGTATGTGCCACGCTCGATCATCGTCGGCGAATACCTTCCGCAATTGCAGGCTGATCCTACCTCTGCGTCCTATATCAATCTGATTGATGAGAGCGGCAACGTTATAGATCGGGCTGGTGTCGATTTCACGCAGTTCACCGCGTCGACTTTCCCATTCGGGATGAAACAACCGCCGAGCAACAGTAATGCCTTGGGTCTGGTGAAGTTCATGTTCCCCAATCGCTATAACATTTACCTTCATGACACACCGGCGAAGAGCCTTTTCGGACGGGAAGTGCGCGCCTTCAGCCATGGCTGCATCAGGTTGAACGATCCGTTTGATTTCGCCTATGCCTTGCTGGCAAAGCAAACTGCGGACCCCGTCGATTACTTCCATTCGATCCTTGAGACTGGACAAGAAACGCAAGTTAACCTCGAAACCCCGCTTCCTGTCCACCTTGCGTATCGAACGGCCTTCACGCATACGGATGGTGAGTTGCAGTTCCGTCGGGATATTTACGGACGCGACGCAAAGATTTGGGCAGCCCTTGCGGCTCTGGGTGTCGAAATTGGCGCTGTAAACGGCTAAGCCGCCCTTTCTGGGAATGAATATGACAATTTCGGTGAGAGATATTTCTGCTGCGATAGGCGCAAGTGCGGAAGGTGACCTCGATTTTGTTGTAACCGGCCTCGCCGAGCCGAGTATTGCGAAGGAAAACCAACTCGCGCTGGCTATGCACCCGTCCTATGCTGAGAAATTGGCATCGGGAAACGCGAAGGCCGCTGTTGTGTGGCCTGAGTGTAACTGGAGGGCGTTGGGGCTCGTGGCCGCTATTTTTGTGCCGCGCGCACGGCTCGCCATGGCTGGACTGACCCAGGCGTTTGACCCGTCACCGGAGTATACTGGGATTCACTCCAGTGCGCTGATTGACGCAAATGCAGTGCTGTCTGCAAACGTGTCTGTCGGTCCATTCACCTCGGTTGGGTCTGAAGCGGTCATCGGTGAGGGATGCCGTATCGGCGCGAATGTCACGATTGGCACCGGCGCTCGAATAGGTGCAGGAACGGTGCTCTGCGACGGCGTCCGTGTTGGCCGGAACGTGGTGATCGGTACAAATGCGCTCGTTCAATTTAATGCGGTGATCGGGAGCGATGGATTTTCATTCGTAACTGAAGAACAGTCGAACGTTGAGCGTGCACGCAAAGAAATGCATTCCGAGGCGGTCGTCGCCAATCCGAGCTCGTCGGTCTGGCACCGTATCCATTCATTAGGCGGCGTCGAGATTGGTAACGATGTAGAGGTGGGTGCCGGCACAACCATAGACGCAGGCACCATTCGACCGACAAAAATCGGACGTGGCACCAAGATCGATAATCTCGTCCATGTAGGTCATAATGTAATCGTTGGTGAGGATTGCCTGCTATGCGGTCAGGTGGGCATCGCCGGTTCGTCTGTTATCGGTGATCGAACGGTGCTCGGTGGGCAGGCTGGTATCGGCGATAACCTGAACATCGGAAGCGATGTCGTTATCACCGGCGCCACCAAAGTGATGTCGAATGTACCGAGTGGCCGCGTGATGATGGGTTCACCAGCGGTGAAAATCGAAACGCATGTGGAAACATACAAGGCGCTGAGACGGCTTCCAAAAGCGCTGCGGGTGCTGTCGCATTTGCAGAAATCAGTTTCAAAGCCGGATAATTAGAGATAGATCAGCCCCATATAGAACAGCATTGGAAAGTCCCATGAGCGTTCAGGATCGAATTATCGAGATCATCGCGGCACAGGCGCTGCTTGACGTGAGCGACGTGACACCCGAAAGCACTCTTGAAGAGCTCGGTATAGACAGCATGGGGCTAGTTGAATGTATTTTCGCGATTGAGGAGGAATTCGATATTTCGATCCCATTCAATGCGAATGACCCGTCTGAAAGCGATTTTGATATCTCGTCGGTCGCGACGATTACTGTCGCGGTTAATTCATTGATATCTCAGCAATCTTGAGTTGGTCATGCGGCGGGTTGTTATCACTGGGGCAGGGTCAATCAATGCCCTCGGGCATTCTGTTGCGCAGACCTTTGAGGCATTCGCCGCGGGTCATTGCGGAATTGAGCAGCTTAGAATTCGAGACGTTGAACGGCTTTCCGTACAGATAGGCGCTCAGGTAAAGGGCTACGAGCAGGAAGCCCATTTTAATCGTCAGCAAATTGCGCTCTATGACCGTTTTACCCAGTTTACCTTGCTTGCTGCACGCGAAGCTATTGCACAGGCAGGGGTCGAGTTTCGTGGAGAATTCGCCGACCGATCCGGTGTTGTGCTGGGTACCTCCGGCGGCGGCCTCACGACCCAAGATGAAAACTACCGCGCTGTATACGAAGAAGGCAAAAACCGTGTTCATCCGTTCATCGTCCCAAAATTGATGAATAACGCGGCAGCCAGCCATGTATCGATGAATTGGAACTTGCGCGGTCCCTCGTTCACAGTCGCGACTGCCTGCGCCTCTTCGAACCACGCAATGGGCCTCGCGTTTCAAATGATCAGGTCAGGGATGGCCGATGCAATGGTTACGGGCGGTTCGGAGTCGATGCTGTGCTTCGGAGGTGTCAAGGCGTGGGAAGGGCTGCGCGTGATGTCCAAAGATGGCTGTCGCCCCTTCAGTGCAACGCGGAATGGTATGGTACAAGGAGAAGGTGCCGGCATCTTTGTATTCGAAGAACTGGAAAACGCGCGCAAACGGGGCGCGCCGATCTTGGCCGAAGTCGCGGGTTTTGCAATGTCATCGGATGCATCGGATATCGTTACGCCTTCGAAACAAGGCGCTGCGCGTGCAATCTCCGGCGCACTGAAGGATGCCCGCCTTTCGCCTGCGGATGTCCAATATATTAACGCTCACGGAACCGGAACCGCTGTGAATGATAAGACGGAATGCGCGGCGATTGCAGATGTATTTGGTCAGCATGCCGATGACTTGATGATCTCCTCAACCAAGTCAATGCATGGTCACGCCATCGGCGGCACAGGTGCCATCGAGCTTTTGGCGTGTCTGATGGCTTTGCAAGAGGGCGTCATCGCACCGACGATTGGTTACGAAGAACCTGACCCAGAATGCGCTTTGGACGTTGTGCCCAACGTTGCGCGCGAAGCAAAAGTTGATGTTGCCCTGTCGAACGCTTTTGCGTTCGGTGGCTTGAACGCCGTTTTGGCGCTCAAGCGATTTTCATAAAATTTTGAAAGGTGTACCGGCTATTCACCGGACATGATTTCGGTCACCGCATTGAAACCAGCGGTAAAGCCGGAGAGAGACATCGGAACCACGACTGGTGAGTTCGGTGTCGCCACTGGAACCAATCTTACCAATGCTTCTGTGCCTCTGCGGAATTCTTCAATTTCCTCGGCAGATAAGGCGACGCGAACAACACAGCCGCCACGGTTACAATAGCTGAAGCTGTAGCGCCTGGCATCCTTGTCATCGACCTGCACGATGAAACCCTCGAGGAGAAGGGTTTCAAGCGGGGCAACGATTGTTGCGATTGCCGCAGGGGCACCTTCTTCGGGATTCGGCGTTGGTTGCAGGGTGAACTCAGCCAAACTGCCCACGTTTTCGTCGCCGATGACCTGATACATCTGGCAGGGGTCTTGGTCATCCTCAGAGCGCAAACAGCGCACAGCCCAGTCACCATGAGATTCGAGGATATAGGGCGCACCGATCTGAATTTCTTCAGATGTGCTATCGCTTTCCTGAGCAACGGCTGGAGAAGCCAGAATTGCCGCAAAAATCAGAACCGCAGTTTTTTTCATCGTCGCCTCAACTCTTGATTATTTTGCTGTGATCATGGCTAGCACGGCCTTGGGGCAATGTCAGGTTTCTTCCGCGCTGCTGGCGAGCCATTGCCGAGCTATCTTGGGTAAAGCTCTGTTCAAAAAAGAAAAAGAGGTCCCTAGAACCTCTTTTCCCGTCTCTCCCTGTCGGACTTCGCCGACGAATTAGAGTGACGCTACGCAATGAATCGCAGTCCGTCAACAGGGAATCTTTCTCTTCATTCCCTGTCGGTGCTTTGTTCCATTTAGATGAAAAAAGCCGCGCCAATGGCGCGGCCAGTCTGACAGGGAGGATATCGGCCAGAGCCGATCTTCCAACACTTTCATAGGAAAGTTAATGATTTGCTTTGCTAACGTTCGTCGGATTACAGGGGCCGGATTTTCAGCTTTGTGATCCGGTTTTCTTCTTTGTCCATCACCTCGAAGCGAAAACCATGGAAGGAAAAAACCTGACCTTTTACAGGGATCATCTGCGCCTCGTGGATGACCAGGCCAGCTACAGTATTCGCTTCTTCATCCGGTAAATTCCAATCGTGTGCGCGATTGAGATCACGGATCGTTATTGTGCCGTCAACCATGTAGGAACCGTCAGCCGCCCGCGCGATCATCGCGTCCTCTTCAATGTCGAATTCATCGGCGATTTCCCCGACGATTTCCTCAATGATGTCTTCGAGTGTGATCAAACCTTGCAGTCCACCATATTCATCAACGACGAGCGCGAAGTGGGACTTCCTCTTAAGGAACATGCGCATTTGGTCGTCGAGCGTGGTGGTCTCTGGCACAAAATAGGGAGGCATTGCGACTGAAAGGACGTCAAAATCACGAAGGCCTTCGGCGTCAAGTTGTCCCTTGGAGTCGAGCAACTTATGCATCGCGCGCAAGAGGTCTTTGGCGTGAATGACCCCAACGATATTTTCCTGATCGTCACGGAAGAGGGGGATGCGCGTGTAACTGCTCTCGAGGCAGCGGGACATAATCTCTTCAGGGCGCAGGGTCGCGTCGATCATCTCTATACCGGAGCGATGTAACATCACCTCCTCGACCGTACGGTCGCCAAGGTCGAGTGCGCCGAGGATACGGTCACGATCCTCTTTTTCGACAATGCCTTCCGAGTGTCCGAGCTGCAGTGCACCAGCGATCTCTTCGCGCACGGCGAGAATGTGGCTGTCAGGGTCGGTCTTCACACCAAACAAACGCAACACCACACGCACCAGCAACCGTACCGCCGAGACAATGGGCGAAAAAACCAGCACGACAAGCCGGATTGGCCGCGCCACGCGGGAAGCGACAGTTTCCGGATTGGTGATCGCATATGTTTTAGGAAGGACCTCCGCAAAAATCAGCACCAGTAGGGTCATGACAAGGGTAGCAAGTGCGACGCCGTTTTGGCCGAATAGTTTGGTCAGAATGGCCGTCGCGAGGGAGGTAGCTAGAATATTGACGACATTGTTGCCAAGCAGGATGGAGCCGATCAGCCGCTCGTTATCTTCGGTGGCTTTCAGCGCGTGGCCGGCACCGGCCGATCCTTTGTCCGCAGCGGAGCGCAGTTTGCCGCGTGACGCCGCTGTCAATGCAGTCTCGGAGCCAGAAAAGAAGGCCGATAGAACAAGAAGCAACAAAATCGCGAGGGCGGTTCCCCAAAACGCGAAATCCGAAAAACTGGTTTCCATATCTTCCTTCGTCTCCGATACAAATGTCAGCGGCTTTGGCGTCTCGCTTTAGCTGTGCTTACCTGCGTTGGACAGTGGGTGATGATCTGTAACGAGGGTTCTTAGCCGCTCTTCGAGGATATGGGTATAAATTTCCGTGGTTCCAATATCCGCATGCCCAAGTAGAGCTTGGATACTCCGCAAGTCCGCTCCTCCCTCTAGTAAGTGGGTGGCGAAAGCGTGCCTGAGCGTATGTGGTGAAACCATCGAAGGTGAAATCCCCGCTTGTATGGCGAGATCCTTGATTATGCCGTGAAATCGTATGCGGCTGAGGTGCCCGGACTTTCCGGTTGACGGGAACAGGTACTTAGAACGTGCCACGCCTTTTTGAGCGCGTTCCGCATCGATTTCCTCAAGACGGTCGCGCCATGCATTTAGCGCACTGCGCGCAGGAGTGGATAGCGGTACAATACGTTCTTTTCCGCCTTTCCCCTTAATATAAAGCAGCTTGGGGTCGCCCTCCGCAGCCGAGCGCGGCAAACTGACAAGCTCGGAAACCCGCAATCCGGTGGCATAGAGGACTTGCAGCATGCAATTGGTTCGCGCCGGTTCCGGTCCACTTTTCTCCGCAGCTTTCAGGAGGGCGTTCACTTGGGCATGAGAAAGCGTCTTTGGTAACGACGCCGTCTTTTTTGGGCCACCAATTTTAAGAGCAGGGTTATCGCTGCGCCATCCTTCGTCATAGGAAAAGCGGAAAAACTGCTTGATAGACGAAAGGCGCCGCGCACGGGTTGACTGTGCGAGCCCGCTTGCTGCGCATCTTTCAAGGTACGATTCAATATTGTTTTGTGCGCAACTGCTGAAATCTTGCTTGGATTTTTTCAGATATGCGTAGAAGTCGAGAAGATCACGCCCGTAAGCCAAAAGCGTATTTTGCGCTGCGGCAAGTTCCGATGCCTGCGCATCAAGAAATATGCTGATCCATTGTTTGGTGTCCCTTGGCGGGGTCATGTGTCGCGGTCCAACAGAAGGTATTGAAGGGCCACGCGGCGCGAAAAATCAACCAAACCAACCTCTAGTAAAACAGCAAGTATCGGAGCGATTTGCTGGGGATCGCCATGACGGCCCTCTTCAAAAGCTTTGAGCGCAACAAGAAGTGCCTCGCCGATCCGGCCACTCTGCAACCTCTCTTGCTGCTCGGCTGAGGGTGATGCGGTTGTAAAACCCTCCAGTACAGCGCGTTCTCTTGGCGAGGTCGGGGTTCCGACCGTCGAAAACGCCCCAAGTGCCAGTGCCTGTAGGAAGGCGTCTGTTTCATCTTGTGCTGCAAAGGAGCGGGCGACGTTTTGATAGCGGGTCGACAAAAGTGATATACGCAAAACAGTCGAAGCAAGAGCCTGCGGCAAAGTAAGGCGAGCTATTTCCTCGGCATACAGACTTGCAAAAACTGTCTCCAGCCGAGCATCTGCCATCGCATTCCAGACCGATGGGAGAATGTCGGCAACAGTTGTGGCGTCGCCCTGCGACAAAGCTTTATCGAACTTCTGGAACAACGCGATCCGATCCCAAACGCCCCCTGATGCGGCTGGTTCACGGGCCGTGTAGATTGCCTGAAGCAGGTTTTCGGATACAGCTTGCCGTCGCGACAGGCGCTCAACGGCCTCAATTTGGTTGCGCCAGCCGGCGCTGTCTTGCAAATCTGCATGTGCAAAAGCGAGAGGCAATCCATGTGTGGCAAGGCGCTCGCCAACCGCTTCTCGCAACCGGAAAGTCAACGGAGTTATCCTTGAGGGCGGCTGAAGAGGGGGCTCGTCTTCAAAGAGTTCCGGATCGAGAAAGCGCGAAAGAAGCGCATCCTCTTCCTCGGAGATGTCTCCAAGCGCGCGGCCGGTATTGAGTATGAGGGCGGCAGTCCGCCATTGCCCTGCGCGGGCGATGCAAAAGACACGGGCAGGGTAAGTGGGTGCAATGCTTGGCTTTGCTTCAATGACCTTGCAGGCCTCGGCTTCGGTCCCGTTCAATAGGGCCACGTCAAACATGCGACGGAAAAGCTCGGGAGTATCCGGATCCGCAGCTTGCAGCAGTGCCTGCGCCTGTTCGATTGCGCCAAGAGCTAGAAGTTTATCCACCCTTGCCAGAAAGAGAGGCGCATCCGAACTTGCGGCAAATGGCGGGTCGGCATCTGCGAGTAGTAGGGTGAGAAGCATGTCATGCAGCGCGGGCAGTGTGTCTTCATCTTCACTCAACACCAGCGACACGAGCACATCTTCAGGCGTGTGCCGCCATAAACTCCGCGGCAGCCCTGTAAGGGAAGGAGGTAATAATCCCACCGTATTAGGGGACCGGCGGTCCAAAAGGGCCACGCGGACGTCCGGCGGGTTTGCCGTGGTTTCTGTTGGGCTGGCTTCGCGCGCTGGCGGCAGAACGTTCGACGGCTCAACACTGCGCGAAAGCCAGTTGATGGCCGAGAGTGGGGCTCCGTCTGATACTTGCTGTGCGTATGCGACGGTTCCGCTCACCACGGCTGCGATGCAAAAGAGACCAGCTGTCAGGTTCATTTCGGGTCAAGTGGGACGGGAGCTATGATTTCAGTACTAGGAGCAGTGAAATCGGCTGGGAAAAAGATCGGACCAACATAGGCATAGATTACCAGACCAATGCCCCCGACTACCGATAGGAAAACAAGTGCTTTAATCAGTCGCCACAACATATTTCGCTCCCTTGCCTCTGCTCTCAGGACGTGTTTTTCCGTCTTTTGAGACGGAGTATATATGGCCTTTCGCGTAATATCACGCCATAGAGGAAAAGAAATTTTTCGACCATGCTCAGGCAGGATTGTGCCGAGCGACTGACGTGGATGAGATGACGGGCCAGCATATTCACAGCCAAAACAATAGCGCATCAACCAAGGAACCGCGCTTTGCGCTTCATCGCACGGTGGTCATGGTCGGGATGATGGGCTCCGGCAAAACGGCAATTGGCCGCGCGTTGGCAAATCGCTTGAACACTGAGTTCCTGGATTCTGATGCGGAGATTGAAACTGCTGCCGCCGCATCCATTGCTGAAATATTCGCAAGGGACGGAGAGGCGTTCTTTCGCGACAGAGAGTTCGAAGTGATTGGGCGTCTGCTTTCTGGTGAACCGTGCATTCTCTCAACCGGTGGAGGTGCATTCTTGTCCGAGCGAAACCGTCGTCAGATTCACGACAAAGGCATTTCAGTCTGGCTGGACGCTGACGTTGATCTGTTGTGGGAAAGGGTGAAAAATAAAGATACCCGCCCGCTTTTGAAAACGGAGAACCCCAGACAAACACTCCGGGATCTGATCGAGGCTCGTGTGCCATTTTACCGTCAAGCAGATATCGCCGTCTTAACGCGGGCAGGCTATTCAATTGAGAAAACAACCGACAAAGTAATCGAGGCATTGCTTGCTCGGCCGGATGTGTTGGAGCGCGCAGAATGAGCATCGAAACTATTCACGTCGGCCTTCCGGGGCGCGAATATGACATCCGCGTTGGTCGCGAACTGCTTGATCGCGCAAGTGAAGAAATTGCACCGTTCCTGAAGCGACAGCGCGTCGCAATCCTAACAGACGCTAATGTCGCCGCACTTCACCTCCAACAACTGACGCAAAATCTCGAAGCGGCAGGGGTGAAGGTGGCGTCGCTTATCCTCCCCGCAGGCGAAACCACAAAGTCTTGGGACGGCCTAACTCAGGCTGTTGAATGGATTTTGGAGCAGCAGATCGAACGTAGTGATCTGGTGATTGCGCTCGGTGGGGGCGTAATTGGCGATTTGGCGGGTTTCGCCGCAGCGATTGTCAGACGGGGGATCCGTTTTGTGCAAATACCGACCAGCC